>JBKHBM010000071.1:0-22938 GCA_046542385.1 Desulfatibacillaceae bacterium
GTTGACGAGAAATGAAGCGCAACGCCGCAGATCGCGTTTTTCAACAGGCTGTTAGCTCCGGGCGAAAAAGTACACGGCACGCCGTGTCCCTGTGGGTGGCGTCACCGTTTTCGTACAGGCACCATTCCCCATGGCTCCGGCAAATCCCCGTGCGCCTGGGCCCCGGCCTTCGCCGGGGCGACGGAATATGGAAAAAGGAGATTTTTTGTTGGGTCCGCCGTCGCTGTCGCTCAGGCTTGACCAACCTTGATTTGCGTGTTGCCGTCAGGATTTTTGCCGGGCGCAAGGCCGGTCATCCGAAAAGTTTTTGCGGAGCTTTTTTCAAAAAGCGACTCGCGCGTAGCGCGAAATGCCTTCGCCTTTAATCCTTTGCCTTTGTTTTTTGCTTTGCCTTTTGACTTTCGCCTTTACATTGCATCCGTTCACGCACCTCCACCCCAATCCCGGGTAGACGGTTTATGCGCATAGTCCTTGTATATCGCGGTCGGTATCTCGTTCGCCAGGCGCTGGACCTGGAGACGCTGGCGGCGGTGTTACGGGACAGGGGGCATGACGTGGCGCTGGCGTACGATCCGGACACGTTCGGCCCCACGGACAACGTGCTGCACAGCGGGTGGCTCGCGGAGCGTCTGTCGTCCCCGGCGCTGCTTGCGAAAGAGATCATCGTGCTGGGGCCGGACCTCGTGTTTTACAGCGTGTTGCCCGCGACGTGGGAGTTTATGCGGAAGACAGCGCGGCTGGTTCGGCAAAGGTGCGACGCGCCGTCCGTCTTCGGAGGATTGTACGCGACCCTGTGTCCGGAGCGGGTGATCGCGGCGTCCGAGGCGGACGGCCTGGTTCTGGGGGAGGCGGAACAGGCCCTGGCCGACGCGGCGGAGGCGATGGACCGGGGACGTGATCCGTCGGGTACACCGGGGTTGTGGTGGAAGGCCGGCGGTGAGGTCGTGAGGGCCGACCCCGCCGATCCGGTGGACCTGGCCGCGTTGCCCCTGCCGGACAAGGACCTGTTCGCACCCTGGGTGTCCCACGCGCACAGCTACCCGGCCATGGTGAGCCGGGGCTGCCCGTTTTCCTGCACCTACTGCGAGGAGACCTGCGCCAGTGCCGTACACGGTCCCGGGTTCTTTCGCAGAAAACCCGTGGACGCGGTCATGGCCGAGCTTGTCCAGGCCCGGCATCGCTACCCGTTTTCCGAGGTCATCTTCAAGGACTCCTATCTTTCCGGCGACGAAAGCTGGCTGGCGGATCTCACGGGGAGATACACGCGAGAGATCGCCGCGCCGTTCAAGTGCTTCTGCACCATCACCGGATTCACGGAGCGCACGGCGAGGTTGCTTGCGGACGCCGGGTGTTACTGCATCGAGTTCGGTTTGCAGACCTGGAACGAGGGCATCAGGAAAAAGGTGCTTGGCCGTCGGGAGAGCAACGAGCAGGCCCGCCGGGTGTTTCGTCTGTGCGCGGAATACGGCATCCTGTACGACGTGGACCACATGTTCAACCTTCCGGGCGAGACAGAGACCGACCACGCGCGGGGCGCGCTGGAGTACAAGGCTTTGTCCGGGTTGAACCGGGTCAAGGTGCACCATCTCGTGTACCTGCCCAAAGCGCCCATCGTGGACACGGCCCTGGCAACGGGCGACCTGTCCCCCCAGGACGCCGAGGCCATTGCCGGCGGGGCGGTGAGCGATTTCTATGACCAGGCGCATGCCCGACCGGAGACGGCGGATTTGGTCGCGGGATACGCGGCGCTGTACAAGATGCTGTCCCTGCTGCCCGGAGCCGCAGTGCGCGGGCTTGTGGAGTCCGGCCGCGTTCGGGCGCTCGCCGCGGTGCCGGAGCCGGCCATGGCCGCCTTGCAGGGCGTTGCGGCGGCGCGTACCCGAGACCTCCGGTTCGCCGTATATGCGCGGGAATACCCGGAGAAGGTTGCGCGATCCATATGGCGAGCGATAACCAGGAGATGACCGGATTGCCGGTAACGGAAAACAGGAAACCGGTTTCGCCCAAGCGCTGGATCGCCGGGGCGGCCGCCGGTCTGGCAGCCGCGCTTGGCCTGCTGGCAGTGCTGTACGCGGCGCTGAACATCTCCGTGCCGGAACTCGCGGCACTGTGGAAGGGAGCGGACAAGACCGTTTTGCTGGCCACGCTCCTGTACTCCGTTGTCCACCACGTGTTTTTGGGCGCGGACAAGCTGTACAGGGTGTTTCGCTCCATGGGACTGTCCCCGGCGTATGCCGACGTGCTCCGGCTTCGCCTGGGCGCCGGACCGTTTCGCGCCCTCCTTCCGGTGGATACCGGAGAACTGGTCCATGCCCTGTTCTTCTGGCGCACCAGGGAAACATCCCTGGACCGGGCCGCCGGGGCCGTGGTGTTCGATCGGGGGTTGAACCTTCAGGGGTCCACGTTCTGGCTGGTTGCCGGGCTCCTCATGCTGGGGAGCTCGTCACCCGCGGGCTGGGCTGCCGCGTGCCTCGTTGCCGGCGGCGTCTATGCCGCGTTTTTCTGGGCCGTGCCGGCGCAACGGTTGCTGATTCGCGCGGCAGGCCGGCTGCACACGCGGCTCGGAAGGATTGCGGAGGGCATCCTCAGTCCGTTCACGGCTTCCCGTGCATCCCACAAGCTGCTGTTTCTGGCATACGGGATCGTCTTCCAGGCAAGGCCCCTCATCGTCGCCTGGCTGCTGTTCGCCGCCTTCGGAGTCAGCGTCCCGGCTCACGTGTTCGTGGCCTTCACGTCCCTGGCCGTGTTCGCCGGGCACGTGCCCACCTCCGCGGGAATGGGACCCCGTGAAGCCGCGTTCGTCCTCCTGTTCGCCGACTACGCCCCGGCGCCGGCGCTGTTCGCCGTGGGTCTGTCCCTCACCCTGTTCGTCCACGTCATCCCCATGGCCTGCGGCGCGCCCTGGGCCTGGTGGCTGTTTGAACGGATACGGCGGAAGGAGGAGTGAAGGATAAAGGCGGACAGGCAAAGGCAAAAGGCATTTCGCGCTGCGCGCGACCACCTTTTTGAAAAAGGTGGACCAAAAACTTCTTGTATGACCGGCCTTCGGCCGGCGTTCATACACGAACCCGGTTGTCGGGTTGCAGGGACACGACACCCCGGTTTAATGGGTTTCCCTTCCCTCATGGCATTCCCGACAAAGGACAAATGCATTCAGCCCGGGGTTTCAACCCTGGCAGACAAAGGCGCTTCATGACTGAAAACCGCGACAAGCCAACCGTGGTCCTCATCAATCCCCGGGCCGCGTATGCCAACGAGATCGCACAGAAGTGCTACCCCCCGCTGCACCTGTTGTATCTTGCCTCGGCGCTGGAGGGACGGGGTTTTTCGCCGGTGGTGATCGACGCCAATGCGTGGGCGATGCCGGACGGGGACATCGCCGACCGGGTTGCCGACGCCGAACCGTTCATCGTGGGCCTCTCCGCATACTCGGACGTGTTGCCCCATGTTGCGGACCTTGCCGGGTTGGTGCGCCGCGCCGCGCCCGGGGCAAGCGTGGTTCTGGGCGGGCCGCACGCCACGTCCGCACCGGAGAAGACCCTTGTCCAGATACCGGAGGCGGATTTCATCCTCACCGGCGAGGCGGACCATTCGTTTCCGGAGTTGTGCGGCCGGATTGCCGCTGACGCCCCCGTGGCCGACGTCCCCGGAATCTGGTACCGCGACGACGACGGCATTGTCCAGGGTGCGGACCGCGAATTCCCGGGCGTGAACTGTCTTCCGTGGCCTGATCGGAGCCTCGTGGCCGATGCATACGACGCGGGTCTGTACCACTCCCTTCTCGTGCGCCGCCGTCCCGTGGACACGCTGTTCACCAGCCGCGGCTGCCCGTTCTCCTGCGGGTTCTGCTACAACTTCCGAAAGCGGTACCGCGCCCGCACCCCGGAAAGCGTCGTGCAGGAGCTCGCGGCCATCCGGCAACGGGGAATCCGTGACGTGGAGATCACGGACGACACGTTCACCGTGGACGAGGGCAGGGCGCTCGCCATCTTCGATCGCATCATCAAGGAGCGCCTGGACGTGTCCTTCCGCATAAAGAGCCGGGTGGACGTGTTCACGGAGAAGTTGGCCCGCAGGGCGGCCGAGGCCGGGGTGTACCTCGTTGCGTTCGGCATGGAGTCCGGCTCGGCCCGGATGCTGGACAGGATGTGCAAGCGGATCACGCCGGAGATGTCGGCCCGCGCCCGTGAACTGTGCCGGCAATACGGCCTTGCGTGCCATTCCAGCTGGGTGGTCGGCTATCCGGGCGAGACGACGGAGACCGTGGAGGAGACGGCGAGGTTCATTCTGTCCATCAAACCCACCACCGCCAACGTGGCCCTGCTGCGTCCGTATCCGGACACGCCCGTGTACCTGGAGGCGCAACAGGCCGGCACCCTGGTGGGGGAATGGAGCCCGGACATGGACCACCTCCCGTGGGTGCGCCTGCCATGGGCGGAATCCAGGGGGGAACTGGAGGCCATGGTCACAAAAATCATGCGCCGCGTCTACTTCCGGCCGTATTACGTGGCGAGCTTCGGCATGCGGGCATTGCGGGGAGCCAATCTCATGCTGGCAAGATACGCGGTGCAGGAGGCGAAAAAGGTGCTCTGGTCGGGGTGATAAAACGGCCGCCCCGGAGTGCGGAGCGGCCGTTGTCGGCACTCACTGGAAATCGGTATTCAGAAAATCTTGCGCACTCCAAGACCCGCGCCGACCACTTCCTGGGTGTCGTTGACCACCAGGAAGGCGTTCTCGTCCACGGCGAAGACCTGTTCCTTCAACCCGGGCAGACAGGTGAGCGGGCAGACGGTCATGATGATGTCCTTGCCGTTGCCGGTGTAGGCGCCCTCGCCCTTCAGAAAGGTCACGCCGTGCCTGCGGGTCTTCAGCATTTCACGGGCGATGTCCCGGGCCCTGTCGCTGATGATGAGCACGGACTTTTTCCGGTTCGCGCCGATGAGCACCGCGTCGGTCACCTTGCCGCACACGTACACGTACAGAACGGAGTACAAAGCCGGCTCGAGGCCCAGGAACCAGATGCCCGCGACGATGACAAGGGCGTTGCTTGCCAGGATCACCACGCCGGGGCGGAACCCGTAGTGCTTGTTCATGAACATGCCCACAATGTCCATGCCTCCGGCGCTGCCCAGTGAGCGCAGCATGAACCCGGCGCCCACGCCGCAGATGACACCGGCCAGAAGCGACGCCATGATCGGGTTCGTGATGACCAGCGGCGCGGGATGGAACACCATGGCCGCGGTCGTGAACAGGCCCATGCCGATGAACGTGTAGAACATGAACGTGCGTCCAACGCTGAACAGGCCGAGCGCCAGCAGGGGAACGTTGAACAACAGGTTCATGGCCCCCACGGACAGGTCGGGAATCATGTAGTGGGCCAGCATGGCGACGCCGACGACACCGCCGGTCATGATCCTGGCAGGCATCATGACGGCGTACATGCCATAGACGAAGATGAAGGCGCCCAGCGCGAGCAGGCCCGTATTGTGCACAAGCTGGCGGAGGTTCCTGGCCGCAAGTTCGTTGGCGATGGTGCCGCGCATGGTGGGGGTGTGTACGGAAATCATTTTCATGCTCCAACAATAAAAAAGCGGGACGTAAAGCCCTGTCCCGTTGATATGGTCCGTTTCATCAAAACGTTTGTCAGCCCGGCCTTTCGCGCGCAAGGCAGGGGGTAGGCGCGCGCCCTGATGATGGCATGAGCAATTGCCGTGCCATGTCGAAAAGATGCGTGAAATGAGCTTCTTCAACGGGGTTGGCCGGTTTATCGGAAGTCCGGGTTCCCGTGTTTTCAAGGGTTTTGGCGGTTTCCGGCGTGTGCGGGCCGGGAAAGCCCTGTTTTCCGCGGCCATCAAAAGAGGAATTTCCGTAACCGGTACGCCGAAAAGAGGAATCCGGAATTCCGCATTTCGACCGGGTAGAATGGTTGTATGTGTTGTATTTCACGGAGGATTTCTTTGTTCTTCGCTTAGCCGCGAATACCGGCTTTCTCCGGGCTCTTGAAAACCGGGTTTCGCTGACGTACACTCCCGGCATCCGGACTACTCACATCCCCCCTACCAGCCCGTTGAAAAACTCGAAATTGGCAGCCTGTTAAAAAACGATGAGATGCAAGGCGCGCGAATTTCGAGGAGTAAGGCGTACTTACGGTACGCTGCATCGACGAGAAATGAAGCGCAACACCGCAGATCGCGTTTTTCAACAGGCTGCTACGGCATTCCAGGAAAGGTGTTCCCATGAAAGTCAGCGATGTTTCGACCATGCGGGAGATGGATCGCACCGCCATCGAGCAATACGGAATCAGCGACGAACTCCTCATGGAAAACGCGGGCGGCGCGGCGGCCCGGGTGATCATGGACAACGTGCCCCCGGCGGGCCGGCGGTTCGTGATCTTCTGCGGCATGGGCAACAACGGCGGCGACGGGTTCGTGGTGGCCAGAAAGCTGCACTCCAACCACGCGAAGGTGGTGGTGTACCTTCTGGGCGACCCGGACAAGTACAAGGGCGCAGCCCGCCTGAATTACGAAATCCTGCAGCGGATACCGGTGCGGATGGAGCGTATTTCTTCGGCCGGGGCGGCCCGGAGTGAAACCCTGCACGCCGACGCGGTGGTGGACGGAATTTTCGGTACCGGTTTGACCAGGGACGTGGAGGGCATGTTCGCGGACGTGGTGGAGTTGATAAACGACTGCGGCAAGCCGGTGTTCGCCCTGGACATTCCGTCGGGGGTGAACGGCGACACGGGCCGGGTGCACGGAGTGGCGGTGCGGGCGGACGCCACGGTCACCTTCGGCCTGCCAAAGCTGGGCAACATGCTGTACCCGGGGTTCGACCTGTGCGGGACCATCCACGTGACCCACATCAGCTTTCCTTTGGAGATTCACGACGCGGACACGGTGGAGGCGGAGATCAACGAACCGTCGCCCCTGCCGCGCAGGAACCCGGCGGGGCACAAGGGCAGCTTCGGCCAGGCATTGTTCGTCGCCGGAGCCCGGGCCTATTTCGGCGCGCCGGGTTTCGCCGCCCAGGCCTTCATGCTGGCTGGAGGCGGTTACGCGCGTCTTGCCGCGCCTAAGGGGATCGTGCCCCATGTGGCGACCCGTGCCCCGGAAATCGTGTTCCATCCCCAGGAGGAGACGGATGAGGGCGCCATCGCCCTGGCGAATGAAAAGGCGCTGCTGGAGGTTGCGGGCGGCATGGACATGGTGGTTGTGGGCCCGGGCATGTCCCTGGATGAAGAGGCCCAGGAACTTGTGCGGCGGCTGTGCCGGGAGATTCCGGTACCGCTGTTGATCGACGGCGACGGCATCACCGCCGTGGCGGATGACCCGGACGCCGTGCGGAGCCGGGGCGCGGCCACCGTGTTGACCCCGCATCCGGGGGAGATGGCCCGGCTCACGGGCCGGAACGTTGGCGAGGTGCTTGCCGATCCCGTCGGGATGGTCCGGCGACTCGCCAGGGAACTACGCACCGTGGTGGTGCTCAAGATCGCCCACTCGCTGGTTGCCACGCCCCAGGGAGGGATGTACATCAACATGTCCGGCAATTCCGGAATGGGCTCGGCGGGCACCGGCGACGTGCTTACCGGGACCATCGCCGCCATGCACTGCCTGGGACTGCCTTTCACGGACGCGGTGCGAAAGGGGGTGTTCATCCACGGATTCGCCGGGGACCTGGCCGCCGAGTCGCTTGGCGAGGACGGAATCACGGCGCGGGACGTGGCCGGGCACCTGCCCCTGGCGATGCGCATGGACCGGGAGGGCATTGGCGAGCCTTTTGCGTCGAAGTATGCCGGTGTAAGGGTGGTGTGAGGCGGAGGGTTGTCAGACGCCCCGTGCGATCATGTCCTCGACCATTTCGGCCAGGCGGGTTTCGAACCGGGGGATGGAGAATGATTCCGCCGTGGTGCGTCCGGCTACACCCATGGTTTCCAGCACCACGGGATCGGCCAGCGCCTTTGCCAGCAGCCCGGCCAGGGCCTTTGAATCTCCGGGGGGAAACAGCCAGCCGTTTTTGCCGTGCGAAATCATCTCGCCGATGCCGCCCGTGTCCGAGCCGATCACGGGGACGCCGCAGGCCATGGCTTCCAGGACCACCCGGCCCTGGGGCTCGGACCGGGAAGGCACCACCTGGACCCTGGCCCGCCTCGTGGTGGCGGGCAGGTCGTCATTGTCGATCCATCCCGTGAACTCCACACGGCACGACAGACCGGCCGCCGTCCGTTCCAGTCGGTCCCGCAATCCGCCGTCGCCCACGATCACGACCCTTTTGTCCGCCGGCAGGCTTTTTGCCGCTTCCAGCAGGGTTTTGATACCTTTTTCCACGGACAACCTGCCCACGTAGAGCACGTCGATGTCCTTTTCCACGTCCGGATCTGGCTTGAACACGGCCGTGTCCACGGGATTGTACAGGATGTAGGCTTTTTCCGGATTCGCGCCGTGGTCCACTGCCATTGATTTCATGTATTCGGAGATGGATATGAGATACGGAGAGTGGCGCACGGCGTGCCGGTTGGACACCAGGTACAGCCATTTTGTGAGTGGATTGTAATGGCTCGCCGCGTTTTCGAGCCTGTCCCAGATAAGGCCGCGAATCACGAATGCGGCAGGAATGCCCCGGCTCCGGGAAAAGCGGGACAGGAAAAAGCAATGGGAGGAAATCTGGCTAATCACGAGGTCCACACGCCGTTTGGCGGCAGCCCCCGCTACCACCTTGTGGCAGTTCCAGGCGAAGCTCAGTTCCTGGCCGAAGATTTCCACGCGGGGCAGCCTGTACACGGGCACCCCGACCACCTCGACCCTGCCGGGCAGGTCGCTTGCCTCCGGGGCAGCGGCCCCGGCTTCGTCAGTCACCACCAATACCTCGTGGCCGGCCCACAACAGGGCGCGCGCGTATTGGCGTGCGCCGATGGATACCGCGCCGCTGCCGTAAAAACCCATGGCAACCAGTATGATCATGATGGATTCTCCCCGAGTTGTTCCATGGTCGGCATATCGGGCTATCCCACGTCTTCCCAGTGCAGCGCCGGCGCGATCACGCCGGCCCGGCGCGCGCGGTCCACCGAGTGCCAGACCCGGGCGACCTCGTGGTCCAGCTTTACCTGGAAGGCCGCCACGGCCTCCCTGTTCACGATCCAGGAGACGCCGCCTTCCGATATCCGGGGCAGAAGGTGGTAGACCCCCTGGTTGAAGGTGCCCGCCGGGATGGTGCACCGCCATTCATTGCAGCCCTTGCGGAGCGCGGGCGCCCTGCCTTCGGGCATGTCCGTATGGTAGGTGCGGAACACGACCTCGCCGGCTGCCGTGGACAGGTCGAATCCCACCCGGGCATTCACCTTTGCGTCCCGGGTCCAAAAGCGCAGGGTGACCTGCACCGCCTCCGCGCTGGACAGCACCGCGCTGTCGTCGCCGGATTCCGTGGCCACCGACACGGACAGGAGTCTGAACGTATCGTTTCCCGGGGCATCCTCTTCGCCCCATTCGGCCCGGGTGCCCAGGCTGCCCATGGCCTCCATGTATCGTTCCACCATGTACCTTGGATGGCCCTCATGCAGGATTTTGCCGGATTCCAGAAGGATCACCCGGTCGCAAATGCTTTGCACCGCGTGCATGTTGTGGCTTACGAACAGGACGGTGCGGCCCTCGCTGGTCACCTGGTTCATCTTGCCCAGGCATTTTTTCTGGAACGCGGAATCGCCCACGGCAAGCACCTCGTCCACCAGGAGCACTTCCGTCTCCAGGTGTGCGGCCACGGCAAAGGCAAGGCGCATATACATGCCGCTGGAGTAGAACTTCACCGGAGTCTCGATGAACCTTGAAAACTCGGCAAATGCGACGATGTCGTCGAACTTCCTGGTGACCTCCCAGCGGCTCATGCCCATGATCGCGCCGTAGAGGTAGATGTTCTCATGGCCGGTCAGCTCGGGGTGAAAACCGGTTCCCACCTCCAGCAGGGCGCCCACCCGCCCCCGGATCACCGCCCTGCCGGACGTCGGTTCCGTGATACGGGACAGGATTTTCAAAAGCGTGCTCTTGCCGGCGCCGTTTCTGCCTATGACGCCCAGGGTTTCACCCCGGTCCACGGTGAAGGACACGTTGTCCAGGCTTTGCACCTCGCCCTCGGAGTCCTCCTTGACCATGGTGCGGGTGAACGGAGCCTTGACGGCGTTGATCACGCTCTGGCCGATGGTCCGGTATGACACCCGGATTCCAAGCTGGTATCTCTTGGACAGGTTTTCGGCGATTATGGCTTTGTCCATTCTTATTACCCGGGAATCAGATTACGTCGGCGAACCTGCCCTCCATTCGCGCGAAAAAGATCACCCCGCTGATGAACAGGGCGACCACCATGGTAAGGGAGATGGCGACCAGGTTCCAGTCCATGGGAACCGTGCTCAGGAAGGACGCCCTGCAACCCTTGATGATGCCCGTCATGGGGTTCAACGCGAGTATCCACTTGTAGCGGTCGTCCACGATGTTCACGGGATAGATCACCGGGGACACGAACATCCACATCTGTATGAGAAAGGGTATCACGTGCTTCACGTCCCGGTACACCACGTTCAGGGCCGACAGCCACAGGCCCATGCCCACGGCGCACAGGAAAACGGCCAGCAGCAGGACCGGGAACACCAGGATGTGGATGTCCGGATACACCCCGTACCAGACCATGAGCCCCCCGAGCACGAGCATGGCCACGGCGAAGTCCACCAGCGCGGCCAGGGTCGAGGCCGAGGGCAGGATGGCCCGCGGAAAGTATATCTTGGTCACGTAGTTGCGGTTGTTCACCACGCTGCCCGACGACTGGGTCAGCGCGTTTGCGAAATAGGTCCAGGGAAGCAGCCCCACATACACGAAAATCGGATAGGGCACCCCGTCCGAAGGCATCTTGGCCATGCGGCCGAAAAAGACGGAGAAGACGATCATGGTGAGAAAGGGCTGGAGAATGGCCCAGGAGCCTCCCAGTATGGTCTGGCGGTAGCGTACCTGGAGGTCGCGCTTCATGAGGAACCAGAACAGCTCCCTGTATTCGAATATCTCCCGGAGGTCCAGAAACCTCCAGCCCTGTTTGGGCGCTATGACGATTTCCTTCATGGGATTCCCGCAAAGAAGGTTTCGCGCCGTGCCGCCGGCGAAGAGTGACAGCAGAAGCGGTCGGGGAGCGGCGCATCGGGTTGACGGCCAAATGCCAGTCCAGCCTCAATCATGTTCGGTGAAAAGTCAAGCCGCGAGCGAAATCCGGAGCCAGGGTGATCCCCGGATCGCGGCCCTCAGAGGTCGGAATTCGTCCCGTGGCAACGGACGGTCCGCATGTGCCGGTTTCAGAGCGCCTGAAATCGACTCACGCAGCTTCTATCGGTCGATTAGGTCTTGACGGGGATACCGGCATGGCCTATTTTGGCGTCAGTGCCGTGCAAATCAGCGGCGATATCCAGTGATAACAATCAAATGGAGTCAACAAATGCCCTGGGATTGGGACAAGCTGAAGCAACAACAGGACCAGAGGAACCCCCCCGGGGGAGGAGGCGGTCAGGGCAACGGCCCCGGCGGCGTTCCTCCCCAAATGGACGAGATTTTCAACAAGTTCAGGAACACCAAGCTCCCCGGCTTCGGCCTGGGGATTCTGATTCTGGTGATCATCGCCGTGATTCTCGGCTTCTCCAGTTTTTATACCGTGGACCAGAACGCGGTGGGAGTCGTCCAGCGCTTCGGCAAATACGTGAGGGAGACACCGCCCGGGCTGCATCTCAAGTTCCCCTACGGCATCGAGAAAGTGACGACGGTGCCCATCCACAACGTGTTCCAGGAGGAGTTCCTGGACCGGCCGGGTATGTCCGGGGCGAGTTTCGGAGAGGACAGCGAAACGCAGAACGAGGCGTTGATGCTCACCGGCGATCTGAACGTGGCCGTGGTTCCGTGGATAGTCCAATACAAGGTCAAGGAGCCCACGAACTTTCTGTTCAATGTGGCCGACGTTGACGCTACCCTGCGGGACCTGTCGGAGTCCACCATGCGCCTTGTGGTGGGAGACCGCAGTATCAATGAGGTGATATCCAATCGGAGCGAGATAGCGGCCAAGGCCAGGGAGCTGTTGCAGACCGAACTGGACGAGGCTGAGATCGGCATACAGGTGACAACCATCGAGCTCAAGAAGACCAACGTGCCGCAGCCTGTCCAGCCGTCGTTCAACGAGGTCAACCAGGCCATTCAGGAAAAGGAGAAGCTCATCTATCAAGCCAAGGAGGAGCGAAACAGGGTCATACCCGCGGCCCGCGGCGAGGCCAAGCGCACCATAGCGGCGGCGGAAGGTTACGCGATGAATCGCGTCAACCGGGCCGAGGGTGACTCCAACCGGTTTACCTCGCTCTACGGGGAGTATAGCAAGGCGCCGGAAGTGACACGTCGACGGTTGTACCTGGAGTCTCTGGCGGATGTTTTGCCCAAGCTGGGAGACAAGTACATCATCGATTCCGACAGCCAGAATGTGTTGCCCCTGCTGAACCTGAACAAGAACAACGGGGGAGGGAAATAATCGTGGTCAAAAACATAGTAATCGTAGCGATCGCGATCTGCCTGCTCGGACTGTACATGTCCGTATACGTGGTCGATGAACGCGAGCAGGTCGTCATCAAACGCTTCGGAAAAATCATAGGTGAGGCGATCACCGAGCCGGGCCTGGGATTCAAGGTGCCGGTCGTGGACCAGGTCATCCGTTTTCCGAAAAATCTCCAGAACTGGGACGGCGAACCGGGGCAGGTGCCCACCAGGGACAAGACCTTCATCTGGGTGGACTCCTTCGCCCGTTGGAGGATAGTGGATCCGGCCCTGTTCTACCGCTCGGTGGGGGGCGACCTTCGCCGGGCCCTTGACCGGCTGGACGACATCATCGATCCGGCGGTTCGCAATGCCATCACCTCTCATCATCTTATCGAAACCGTGCGTTGGACCGACAGGTCCATGGACACCTTCGAGACCACCGTGGCGGACATAGCCGGAGAGGAACAGCCTCCGATTATGCGGTCGGAAGATCAACCAGCCATGCGGAAGGTGAAGATGGGTCGCCAGGAGATAACCAGGAGCATACGGAAGGCCGCGTCCGAGAAGATGGGTGAATTCGGCATCGAAATACTGGATGTCAAACTCAAGCGGATCAACTACCGCAAGGAGGTCCGGGACGCGGTATACAACCGCATGATAGCGGAGCGGAAGCAGATCGCCGAGAAATTCCGATCCGAAGGACGTGGCGAGGCCCAGGAGATACGCGGCGAGATGGAAAGGGATCTCAAGCAGATCCAGTCCGAAGCCTACCGGACCGCCCAGGAGATAAAGGGTAAGGCGGACGCCGAAGCCACGGCCATTTACGCGAAGGCGTACAACCCGGACCCTGAGTTCTACTCGTTCATGAAAACCCTGGACATTTATCGGGAGTCCCTGTCCAAGGACAGCTCCGTGATCCTGTCCACGGACAGCGAGTTCTTCAAGTATCTGAAGGAGTTGAAGGGGCGGGGCGACGAGTAGCGTTTTCCCGGTTGTTCATCTGTTTACGAAACGGAAACGGCGCCTTGGCACATGCGGCCAGGCGCCGTATTCTTTTGTGCGGACTGGATAGAGGGCCGGAGGCGCCGGGATGGCTTACCGCGGGCCTTGAAGGTGCTCCCGCGGGGTTTGTCGGAAATGGGCGAATATCGGGCAACGCGCCCGGGCCAACAACAAGCCGACGCCCCGGGCATGCGGCCAGGACGCCGGCTTGCTGGAATATCCCGGACGACGTGTAGGTGTCATCTCTTTCTTCTCTGGTGCCGCGTACGGGCCAGCAGCTTGCGATGTTTGTGTTTGCGCATCTTCTTTCTGCGTTTTTTGATTACACTGCCCAATGGATCACCCCCTTTTTTTGGGAATATGGTAAAGACAAGGTGGTTTCCGCCGGAGATCACCAGCGTACCGTAATATAAACATATACAACGACCGGTGGCGGTTGTCAATACACCCGTTATCAGCCTGTTGAAAAACGCGATCTGCCGCGTTGCGCTTCATTTCTCGTCGATGCAGCGTACCGTAAGTACGCTTTACTCCTCGAAATTTGCGCGCCTTGCATCTCATCGTTTTTGAACAGGCTGCCAATTCCGAGTTTTTCAACGGCCTGTTATGCCCTTACGCGGAGGACGGGCATTTCCGGCCCGCGGGCGCGGGCTTTCACATAGTTGAAATTACGAGTGATTTCATCGGCCATGCTTCCATGCGCAGGCGATGGTCCCACAGCAGGGGCGACCGGGCGGGAGAAATGGGTTTCGAAGCAAGATTTTTCAAGGTGGGCGACGCCAGCGTATTCACCTCCATCCATGGCCTGGGGACGCCCATGGTCCTGCTCCATGGAAACCCGGATTCCGGCGACATGTGGGACCCGGTGGTGGACAGGTTGGCGGGGCGTTTTCGCTGCATCCGTCCGGATTTGCCCGGCCTGGGTCGCAGCATGGTCCCCCCGGATTTCGATTATTCGCTGTCCGGCATGGCGGCCCACCTGGAGGGACTCTGTCGGGCTTTGGAGCTCCACCAGCCGGTCCACCTGGTCGTCCACGACTTCGGCGGCCCCTTCGGCCTTGCCTGGGCCGCGGCGCACCCGGAACGAATCCGCACCATCACCTGCCTGAACACCGTGTTCTTCGCCGATTACGACTGGCATTTCTGGGCCCGGGTCTGGCGGACGCCGGTAATGGGCGAGGTGGCCATGGCTGTCTGGAACAGGCCGCTGATCTTCTGGCAGATGCGGCGAGGATCGGCAAAGGTGCCGGACCACCACGTCCGTTTCATGTACATCGGTGTCAGCCGGGACATGCGGAAAAACGTGCTTCGTCTGTATCGGGAGAGCGATCCGGCGAAGTTTGAAAGCTGGGAGCGGCGCTATCTGGAGGTGGCGGCAAGGAAGCCTGTACAGGTGATCTGGGGGGAGCGGGACCCATACATCCCGGCGCGATTCGCGCACCGCCTGGGCGCCCGGGAGGTGCGTTTGTACCCGGAATACGGGCACTGGATCAGCGTCGAGGCCCCGGACATCGTGGCAAGGCATATCCTGGAGTTTTGCGGGTAGCGGCGCCGGGCCACTGGACTGCCGTCCCCCGTGCGTCATATCTGCATGCCGATGGACAACAGGTTGAGACGTTCCTCCACGTCCGGGGGAACGCCGCCGGTCTTGTCCCAGACCGATACGGCCTTTTGCACCACTTCCATGCCCTGGTCGTGACGGTTGATGTCCAGGTACAGCATGGCGAGGTTCCAGTACATCCGGCCCAGGTTCTCCATCCTTCCCATGGCCTCGGCCAGGTTGATGGCTTTCTTGAAATGGGCGATGGCGTTCTCGTACTTGTTGCGTTCCTTCCACACGAAGCCCATGTTCTGGTAGATGTCAGCGGCCACGTCGAAGTTCTTGTTGCGGTTTGCCGCGGCAAGGGCCTTCTCGAAGTACTCCATGGCCGCTTCCAGCTCGCCGGTGCCCTGCAGGGCCTCCCCAAGCCTGTTGTAGCAAAGCGCCAGCCTGCTTTCGTCTTCCATGGCCTCCACCATGGCCAGCGCCTTTTTGTGGTACTCTATTGCAGAAGCGTAGTTGTACTTGGCCACGTAGGCCGCGCCCAGGTTGGAGTTGCAGGTGATCATGGCCTCCCGGTTGTTGAGCACCTTGCCAAGTTCCAGGGCCTTGAGGTAGTAGTCGACGGCATAGTCCAGGTCGTTCTTCTCATGGAGCACCGTGGCGAGATTCACGTAGTCCAGGAGTATCCGGGATCGATTGCTGCCCGCCTTGTCCAGTTCGTAGGCCTTCTGAAAGTATTTCAGCGCCGTTTCCAGGTCCCCCTTTTTGAACCAGGCCTGCCCGATGTTCGCGTAGATTTCCGAGATGCCGGCGCCGATGTCCAGACTCTCGTTGATTTCAAGCGCCTTGCGAAAATGCCTGATGGCCTGGTCGTGGTCCCCCTTGGCCATGAAGATGGTGCCCATGTCGTTGTAGCGGCCCGACATGCGGTCGTAGTTGTTGGCGGCCTCGTCAATGGCCAACGCCTTTGAATAATGCTCCATGGAGGCTTCGTAATCGCCCTTCATCCCGTAGGCATGGGCGATGTTGCTGAAGCATTCCGCGGTTTCGTTTTCCGCGTTCATCTTCTCGTAGAACTGCAGGGCCTTTTTGTAGACGACCACCGCGGAATCGTAGTCGCCCTTGGCCTCCATGGCTGAGCCCACCCGGTTGAGGTTGCGCGCCATTTCTCCGCGGTCCTTTAGTATCTGGGCGATCTTGGCCGCCTTCTTGTAGCAGTCGATGGCTCCGGCATAATCTTTCTTGTTCAGGAATGCGGTACCTATGTTGTTGTAATTCTTGGCTATCTGAATCCAGTTTTCCAGGCGCTTGTTTAGTTTGAGCGCCTTGCCGTAAAACTCGACGGCCGTGTCGTAATACCCCTGTTCATGATAGACCGTGCCGATGAGGTTGTTGTTTTCGGCCACGGCCGGCCAGTTCTTCAGGCGTTTTTCGACTTCGAGGGCCTTTTTGAAATGCTCGATGGCGACCTCGTAGCGCCCCTTGCCCCGGAGGGCCTCTCCCATGTGCCGCGTCGTGGCGGCGATCCCCATTTCGTTGTCTTCCTCCCTTTTGAGCTCCAGGGACTTGTTGAAGTACTCGATGGCCTTGTCATACTCCTCGAGGCCAATATAGTTGAGTCCCAGCTGGTCATACGCGGAGGCTATGCCCAGGGGTTCGTCTTCCTTCTGGTTGAGCTGGAGGTTTTCCTTGGCCATGTCTATGGCCTTGTGGAATTTGCCCATGGCCGCATGCTGCTCGCCCATGAGGGTGAGGGCCAGGGATATCCGCTCCACGTCCTCCAGATTGCCGGCTATGCCGCGCATTTTCTTGGCCACCTTGAGGGCGTCCGGGAATCGCTTGAGGTGGTTGAGGACCCGGGTCTTGTAGTGAAGGGCGGTGAACTCGATGCTCCTGGACTCCCGGGTGTTTTCGGGCAGCTTGAACAACAGGTCCAGGCATTTGTTCACGTGCTCCATGCACTCCCGCATTTCCGCGAGTTCATAGCTTTTTCGGGCTTTTTCAGCCCGTTCACGGGCTTGGGCTATGACGTCCTTTTCATTGTCGGGCATATGCTACCTCTTGTCGGGATCCGGCAAAGAGCCGGAGGGATTTCCGGAACCGCCGATGGAACAGCGTTTTGTGCCTGCCAGCCTGTTGAAAAACGTGATCCGCGGCGTGCGTCACATCCCTCGTCGCCGCGGCTTGCCATGAGTAGCCAACCTCCGGTGGATTTGCTGGCCTTGATCTCATCGTTCCTGAACAGGCTGTGGACTTCGGGTTTTTTCAACGGACCGCCACGGGTTGCGGGAAACCGTCCCGCGTCGGGACTGATCAGGCAGAAAGCATGCCAGGACGCCGCAAGGGCTGGAAATCAGGATGCCTGAAGCCTGCATTTTATATCAGGTCGAACGAAAATACAAGCGTTAACAGGCAGATGCCCTGCGAATGGCATGTCGTGCCGGCATACTTCCATTGTGCCGGGAACGGCGGAAAAGGCGGGGCGTCCCGGATCGGGCGGGCAAAGTGTAACCACATCCGGGAAACGACAGGTTCAAAAGCCTCATCACCGCCTGAATCCGCCCCGGAGGGCGAAACATCCTTTCACCCACCGGGTGAAACGAAGATTTGTTCAAGAATCCGCAAAAAGCCCGATTTATGGGGTTCTTGAAAGTAGTTTCAATATTGTCGTCACGGATACAGGCACCGGTTCCGTGGAGGCTACAGGATCGGGGCGATCATGCGGACAAGGCCCTCTGCGAAATCCTGTATCCTGCCGACCTTTTCGTCCATCGGCCTGGGCTTGAGGTCCATTCCCTCGATCCACTGTTCGGTGGCCCGGATTTCCGAGGGGCTGTAGGCCAGGACCATCACCTCGAAATTCAACAGGAGGCTGCGCATGTCCACATTGGCCGATCCCATGACGGCGACTTCGTTGTCCACGAGGATGGCCTTGGCGTGCATCATCCCGCCCAGGTAATAGTACACCTTGCCCCCGGCCTGCTGGAGATCGCGAAGGAACTGGCGTCGGGCAACGTCCATCACCGGATGGTTGGACTTTTCCGGCATGATCAGGCGCACGTCCACCCCGCGCCGCGCCGCTATGTGGATGGCCCGCGCAAGGGCTTCGTTGGGTACGAAATATGGCGTGACGATCCAGACCCTTTCATCCGCCCAGAACAACAGGGACAGCAGGGTTTCGTACAGAAAGTCTCCGGGCACGTCGGGACCCGAGGGCAGCACCTGCACCACCGCGCCGGGGTACGTACCCTTGCACGGGGCCGGCTCCTCGCCCGGGGGTTCCACCTTTTCGCCGCCGGCGAATTCCCAATCGGCCCGGAAAACTTCAGCGAAGTCCCTGGCAGCCGGGCCCTCCACCACAAAGGCGAGATCCAGCCACCTGTGGGGTTCGGGCGTGGGGCCCAGGTATTCCGAGCCGATGTTCATGCCCCCGGACATGGCCCATCTGTTGTCCACCACCACCACTTTGCGGTGGTTGCGCAGGTGTGAATAGCGCCGGAAGGGCAGGGGCAACACCGGAAGAAAATACGTGACCTGTCCGCCCGCTTCGATCAGCGGTCTGAAAAAGCGCCTCCTGGTGTACAGGGAACCCATGGCGTCCATGTTGATGCGGACGTCGACGCCTTCCCGGGCCCGGGCCGCCAGTTCCTGCATGATCCGGGTTCCCACGGCGTCCCTGGAATAGATGAAGGTGGTAATGTAGATGCTTTTTTCGGCGCGCCGGATCAGACCCACCAGGTCGTAGAAGGCCTCCTCCCCGGTGTGGCTCAGCTTCATGCAGTTGCCCACGGTGACGCCGGGCAGGTCCGTGTTCCGAAACAGTTTCTCCAGGGGATACATGTCCTCGGGCAGGGCTGAAATCCTGGGGGCCTGTCTGATCTCGGCCTTGGTGCGCAACACCTTGCGCATCTTGCGGCCTCCGAACAGCAGGTACAGGGGGATCCCGAGGTAAGGAATGAATATGATGAGCAAAAGCCAGGCCAGTGTGGCCGATGGAGACCGTTGCTCACTATCGGCGCGGGTGATCAGCAGAACCGACAAAACCACTGCCGCGGCCAGGGCGACATGCGAGACAATGATCCAGAAGTTCATGCGACACTGCCCCCGAGGTCCGACCCGGTCGCGTAACAGCCTGTTGAAAAACGCGATCTGCGGCGTTGCGCTTCATTTCTCGTCGGTGCGACGTACGCTATGTACGCCTCACTCCTCGAAATTCGCGCGCCTTGCATCTCATCATTTTTGAACAGGCTGCCAATTCCGAGTTTTTCAACGGACTGGTAAAACCGGTGTGTCTGGCGGTTGTTCACGTTACCGGCCACCGTCATCCCTTTTCTGAAATCACGTCCCTGATTTCGGATTCCACGGTTTCACCGTCCGACACGTGGCTCATGAGACGGCTGAACCTGGGATCATCGACCACTTCCTTCACGTAGGCGATGTCCTCCGCGTCCAGCTGGTCGGCGAACCTGTTCAGCGATTTTTTGAGCATCATCTTCTTGAGCTTGTTCATTCGTGTACCTCGGTGCACGGGGGATGCCGGGGAGAGTCGGAAAAACATCGGAACCAGTTTTTGAAATAACAGGTAATACATTTGTTTGCAAGTTGCCGGAAAGCGCCTTATGCGACTTGTCCAACGGACGGTGGCGATATATAACAGCCTGTTGAAAAACGCGATCTGCGGCGTTGCGGGGCGTTTCCCGTCGGTGCGACGTACGCTATGTACGCCTCACTTTTCGGAATTCGCGCGCCTTGCATCTCATCGTTTTTGACCAGGCTGCCAATGCCGGATTTTTCAACGGCCTGATAACATGAAAAATCCCCCATGAAAGGAAACGAGGAGGACATGAGCGATTCCACTGACAAGGGCAAGCATCCCTCCCAAAGCCGCGTCACCATGGCCCATTCCATGTTGCCCGGCGACGCCAATGTGGCGGGCAACGTACACGGCGGCGTCATACTGAAGTACATCGACGACGCGGCGTCCATGGCCGCCATCCGGCACTGCCGGGCCCTCGCCGTAACCGCCTCCATAGACAGGTTGAGCTTCCTGGAACCCGTGTTTATCGGCGAGCTGCTGTTGCTCAAGGCCAGCGTGAACATGGTGGGAACCACCTCCATGGAGGTGGGGGTGAGGGCCGAGGCCGAAAACGTGATGACCGGAGAGGTGCGGCACACAGCCTCCGCCTACCTCACGTTCGTGGCCCTGGATGACGACCGCAATCCCGCGAGGGTGCCGCTCCTTGTCCCGGAGACCGAAGAGGACGAGCGTCGAAACCGGGAGGCCCTGGCCCGCAGGAAGGTCCGGTTGATGGAGAAGAACCGGGAGGCGTGACATTTCAAACAATCTTTTCCCAACCAAAACGGGGACGGTGTCTCCACCGTCCCCGTCTGATTGCTCCATATCTTCAATACCCGGAATCCGCGGAATCTCCTTCCCCGCAAGGCCGGTGTGTCCGAATCATCCGGTAATCCGGTTTGTGCGAGAGCGGGGAGGGAAGGGAGAAGCCCTTCTCACCTGCCGCGATCCCAGCCCGGCACAGCTGTCGTGCGAATCGGGCTACCAGTGGACGCCCCGTGTGATGGTTGCGAACACCACCGCCTCGGTCGACGGAGGCAGGTCCTGCGCGTCCTTTTCTCCACGGGCCGCCCTCGTGTCCGGGAACAGCTTGTAGGACGTGTTCTGGATGATGTCGCCGATCTTCGGCGCCAGTGTCGTGATGGTCTGGCCGAAGATGCCAAGGCGGGTCGCTATCCTCTTGGGCTTGTAGATCACGGCCTTGCACACCAGGTCGGCAGCGTCGTCCGGGCTCAGCGTGGGCACGTGCTGGTAGAAGGTGGTGGGCCCGATCATGGGCGTGCGCACCAGCGGCATGTTGATCACGGTGAACCGGACTCCCTTGTCCAGGAATTCGGGCTGGGCGATCCTTGAAAAGGCCTCCAGCGCGGACTTGGACGCCACGTAGGCCGCGAACCGCGGCGGATTCACCAGTACGCCGATGGACGAGATGTTGATGATGTGACCGCTGCGCCGCTCCTCCATGCCGGGCAGAAAACCCAGCATCAGGCGCAACGGGGCGTAGAAGTTGGTCTCGACGCACCGGGTGAAATCGTGGAACCGGTCATAGGACAGCGAGATGGACCTGCGGATGGACCGGCCCGCGTTGTTGATGAGGACGTCGACCCCGCCGTGGTCCTTGGTAACGGCTTCCACCAGTTGCTTGACACTGGTCTCGTCCGTGAGGTCCGTGGGATAGATGTACGCCTCCCCGCCCTGGGCCTCGATGTCCTCCTTGACCTCCTGCAGCTTGGACGCCGTCCTGGCCACCAGCAACAGCTTGGCTCCCGCCCCGGCCAGCTTGATGGCGCTGGCCCGGCCGATGCCGGAACTCCCTCCGGTGATGAGGACCACCTTGCCGCCAACCGCCCCGGCCAGGGAGCGGTCCCGGAACAGCTCGGGGTCCAGATGGCGCTCCCAGTAATCCCACAGGATCCACGCATAGTCCTCGAGGTTCGGACATTTGATACCCGAACCCTTCAGCACCTCCTGGGCGTCCCGGCAGTCGAAGCGGGTCGGATAGTTGATGAACTTCAGGATGTCAGGCGGAACGCCGAAATCATGCAATACCGTGTCCGCCAGGTTTCGCACCGGCGGTATGTTCCACAGCGCCGTACGCACGCCCGGCGGGATCAGGCCGAACACCCTGGCGTCGATACGCATGACGAAACGCGGCGCATGGGCGGCGCGGGCCAGGATGTTCAATATTTCGCCAACCCGGTGCGGTTCCGGGTCGGTCAGGTGAAAGCACTTGCCGTCGAGGCCGGGAAGGTGGGCGATGTGGTCCATGGCGTCGGCCACGTAGTCCACCGGCACGATATTCATCCATGTGCCCTCGAGGCCCAGCAGAGGCACCCACTCGGGCAGGGTCTTGCGGATTTTCTGGATCAGCTTGAAAAAGTAGTACGGCCCGTCGATCTTGGCCATCTCCCCGGTCCTGGAGTCTCCCACCACGATGCCGGGACGGTACACCCGCCAGGGGATCTTGCATTCCCGACGCACAACCCGCTCGCTGTCGTGCTTGGTCTTGAAGTAGGGATGCTGCGTGTTCTCCGCTTCCTCGAACATGTCCTCGCGCCAGTACCCGCGGAAAAGACCCGCGGCGGCGATGGACGAGGTGTGATGAAGGCAGCCCGCGTCCACGGCCTCGGCAAGCTGTACGGCGTGCCGGGTGCCGTTGACATTGGTCCTCACCTGGGACTCGGAATCCGCCAGGGTCATGTCGTAGATGGCCGCGAGGTGGAAGAAATGGTCGATCTTGCCCTTGAGGCTGCTGATGGATTTTGCGGTGACGCCGCATTTCGCCTTGTTGAGGTCTCCCTCCACGGACTTGATGCGGTCCTTGCCAACTCCATATTTTTCCCTCAGTGCGTCGATCTTGTCCTCGGAACCCTTCCGGACCAGAACATAGATGGTGCCCTCCCGCTCGAGCAGTCTCCTGACCAGGTGGCCGCCGATGAAGCCGGTTGCACCCGTGATGAAATACGCCATGTTTTCCTCCTTGACCTGGTTTGTTTCCCGAAAATACGGGCCCGCGCACGAACCGGCGCGCCGTGCCGCAACGGCAGGCCGGGCGGGATTGTTGGATGGGGATGGAACCACCGGCCGTTACGCCGTGCGCCACCGCCGGTTCCGGAGGTTCGGAAGCGCACGATGCCGGGTCCGTGCCGAAGTCCCGGCGCGGACGCCGGCAGGGCGTTGCCGGCGGTAGTCAATTCATTATCAGCCCGTTGAAAAACCCGGAATGTACAGCCTGTTCAAAAACGATGAGATGCAAGGCGCGCGAATTTCGAGGAATAAGG
>JBKHBM010000072.1:0-22728 GCA_046542385.1 Desulfatibacillaceae bacterium
GCGGCGTACCATAAGTACGCCTTGTTCCTCGAAATTCGCGCGCCTTGCATCTCATTGTTTTTGAACAGGCTGCAAATTCCGAGTTTTTCAACGGGCTGGTAAAGGAGGTATCGTGCCGGAAACGGACAATAACGGAATGGGGCCCGTCGTACTGACCGTGGCGGTCGCCGCAGCGCTGTGGTTTTTCGCCTTTTACATCGAATGGGGCAACTTCTGGGTGAAGATCGCCTGCTCGGCGACCCTGCTGGCGGTGATGGCGGCCGCCTTCGGAGGCCGCCCCAAAGAGTGGTTCTCCTTCACGCCCAGGGACGTGGCGATCGGCCTGGTTTCCGCGGCCGTGCTCTACTTCGTGTTCTACGTGGGCAACTTCGCGGCCACGAAACTCTTCTCCTTTGCCCAAAGCCAGGTTGGCGGCGTCTATGCAAAGGGCGAAGGCACTCCCGTCTGGGTCATCTGCCTGCTCCTGTTCTTCGTCACCGGCCCGGCCGAGGAGATATACTGGCGGGGCTTTTTGCAAAAACGCCTGGCCGCCCGCCTCGGAGGCTGGCAGGGATGGCTGGTGGCCGCCGCCCTGTACGCGGGAGTGCACGTCTGGGCGTTGAACTTCATGCTCATCGGCGCCGCCGGAGTCGCCGGCCTGTTCTGGGGCGCCATGTACTGGAGACTGGGCCGCGTGCCCGCGCTGATCATCTCCCACTCGATCTGGAGCACGGTCATATTCGCGGTGTTTCCGATCAGATAGGAGACTGAATCCATGGACGTCCACCCGGACGGGGAAAGGATAGGAATCCTCAGCGACGAGGAAGCCCGCCGCGGGGATTACGTCCTGTACTGGATGCAGAACTCGCATCGCGCCGGGGACAATCCCGCGCTGGAGTTCGCGGTCCGTCGCGCCAACGACCTGGGTCTGCCCGTGGCAGTGGTCTTCGGCATGACCCCGGGCTACCCCGACGCCAATCTCCGCCACTACGCGTTCATGCTCCAGGGCCTTGCCGAGGCCCAACAGACCCTGCGGGAACGCGGGATTCCCATGTCCGTGGTCCACGGCGACCCCGTGGAGGTGGCCCTGTGGGCGGCTAAGAGGGCGGCCGAAGTGGTTTGCGACCGCGGCTACATGCGCCTGCAGGTCGCGTGGAGGCGGATGGTCGCCGGACAGGCGGGGAGAAGGACGTGGCAGGTGGAGGGCGACGTCGTCGTTCCCGTCGAGGCGGTTTCCGGCAAGGCCGAGTACGCGGCCCGCACCATCAGGCCCAAAATCCACCGCCTTCTGTCGGATTTCACCATGCCGCCCGAGGCCGTGGAACCGGCGAACCCGGCAACGGACACGGGCATTCCCGGCATGGACCTTTCCGACCCGGTTGCCGCGGCCAAAAAGATCGGCGTGTCCGACGACGCAGGCCCGGTGAACCGTTTCTTCCGTGGAGGCGCGTCCGAGGCCCTGCGGCGCTTTGAGGACTTTCTGCGGAACCGCGCCGCCAGCTACGTGGATAACGGAAAACGGCCCGAGACGGACAACGTCTCGATGATGGGCCCCTACCTCCACTTCGGACAGGTGTCCCCGGTCCGCCTGTTACGGATGGTGGCCGACTCCGGCCTGCCCGCGGACGTTCGCGACGGATTCATCGAGCAACTGGTGGTGCGGCGCGAGCTTGCAGTGAACCACGTGTACCACACGCCGGACTACGACAGCTACGAAGCGTTGCCCGAGTGGGCGCGAAAGACCCTGGACGAGCACAGGGACGACCCGAGGGAGTACGTGTACGACCTGGAGCAACTGGAGTCGCGGCAAACCCACGATCCCTACTGGAATGCGGCCATGCTGGAGATGCAGGCCACCGGATACATGCACAACTACATGCGGATGTACTGGGGCAAGAAGATCCTGGAATGGAGCGGGAGCCCGGAGGAAGGTTTCGCCAACACGCTGTTGCTCAACAACCGGTACTTCCTGGACGGACGCGACCCCAACTCCTGCACGGGGGTGGCATGGTGCTACGGCCTGCACGACCGGGCGTGGACCGAACGCCCCGTGTTCGGCAAGATACGGTACATGAATGCCAGGGGACTGGAGCGCAAGAGCGATCCCGGCGCCTACGTGGAAAAGGTGGGAAGGCTGGCACGGGAAGCCGGTATGCCCCAACAGGATTGAACGGCGGAAGGGCGGGTGAAAAGGCGGGGCGGCCCGTGTTTCCCCACTGTGTTCATCAGGAAATGTTTCCCGGCCGGAATGTCGACGACCGGACCGGGGGTCCGGGCATGTTTATCCATGGACAGCCGATCCAAGGTATTTGGTTCCATGAGAATTTCGGATTGACTGACGAGTCGACTGAGGGAGCATTCATTTTTGCGCCCGCCCTGCTCCCCATGTGGACAAAATTCGCGGGACCAAAAATCCGAGAGATCGCTCGGAAAGCCTGAACCATGCCCCCGCTCACTCTCAACCGTTTTTCGCCTCTCCCCCTGTTTCATGTCATGTTTTCCTTCTTGACAGGGCAACCCTCGACTGCTAAGTGAATACTTCTTCATTTTTATTCCGGGGCACACTACCCCGGAATGCATTCCGCAAGGAGTGCCCGGCTATCGAAAAATCCATGAACTCCGAATCGTTCGCGCAGGCAAACGTAATCAATAAGGCAATGTAAAGGAGGTATCTATGGTCAGAAGAATCAAAAAGGCCGGCGTCCTGGGCTCCGGCGTAATGGGCGGTGGCATCGCGGCTTTGCTCGCAAGCGTGGGAGTCGAAACCGTGCTGCTCGACATCGTTCCCTTTGACCTCAAGGACGAGGAGAAGAACGATCCCAAGGCTCGCAACCGCATCGTCCAGGCAGGCTTCGACGGTCTCGTCAAGGCGAAACCCGCGCTGCTCATGGACAAGAAGTTCGCCAAAAACATCAAAATCGGCAACTTCGAGGACGACTGGAACGAACTGGCTGACTGCGACTGGATCGTCGAGGTGGTCGTTGAAAACCTCAAGATCAAAAAGGACGTCCTGTCCAGGGTGGACAGCGTGCGCAAGCCCACGGCCATCGTTTCCACCAACACCTCGGGCATTCCCCTGGAGGCCATGTCCGAGCACCTTCCCAGCGAGTTCCGCAAGAACTTCATGGGTACCCACTTCTTCAACCCGGTCCGCTACATGAAACTGCTCGAGCTCATCCCGGGCAAGGAGACCACGCAGGAAATCCTGGACTTCATGGCGGACTTCGGCGAGCGCATCCTGGGCAAGGGCATCGTGTGGGCCAAGGACACGCCGAACTTCATCGGCAACCGCATCGGCGTGCAGGGCATGGTGCAGGCCATGCAGTTCATGGTCGAGGACGGCCTGACCATCCCCGAGGTGGACGCGCTGTTCGGTCCCGCCATGGGCCGCCCGAAGACGGCGATGTTCAAGACGGCCGACCTGGTCGGCCTGGACACCCTGGGCCACGTGGCCAACAACACCTACGATCTGGTCACCGACGACGAGGCCCGGGAGAGCTTCAAGCTGCCCGAGTTCGTGCAGAAGATGATCGACCAGGGACTCCTCGGCAAGAAGACTCCGGAGGGCGGTTTCTACAAGACGGACCTGACCCCCGAGTGGAAGAAGGTGCGCAAGGTCATCGACCCCACCACCATGAAGTACGAGGAGTACGACAAGGTCACCTTCCCCTCCCTGGAAGAGGCCAGGAAGCAGAGTGAACTCGCCGACAAGATGAAGACCCTCATCTCCGGCGACGACAAGGGCGCCAGGTTCGTGTGGCGCGTGGTGTCCAACGGCCTGATCTACGCGGCGAACCGCATTCCCGAAATCTCCGACACCGTGGTCGAGATCGACAACGCCATGAAGTGGGGTTACAACTTCTCCATGGGTCCGTTCGAGTCCTGGGACGCCATCGGCGTGCGGGAGAGCGTGGAGCGCATGGAAAAGGACGGCCTCGCGGTGCCGGAGAACGTCAAGAAGATGCTGGCCGGCGGCAACGAGACCTTCTACAAGACGGAAAACGGCACGGACTATTTCTATGACTTCGCCTCGGGCCAGTACAAGGCCATCGTGACCTCCCCGACCATCATCAAGCTGGACAACCTCAAGGGCATGGGCAAGGTGGTCAAGGAGAACGAGTCCGTTTCCCTCATCGACCTGGGCGACGGCGTCTTCTGCGTGGAATTCCACACCAAGATGAACGCCATCAACAAGCAACTGGTCGAGACCATGGCCGAAGGCGTCGAGTACGTCGAGCAAAACGGCGTGGGCGTCGTCATCGGGAACCAGGCTCCCGGCTTCCCCGGCGCGTTCTCCGCGGGCGGCGACCTGTCCTACATGGCGGGGCTGGCCAAGGAAGGCAAGTACTCGGACATCGACGAGTTCCTCAAGTCCGCGCAGTTCGGCCTGCTCAAGGCCAGGTACTCCCCGTTTCCGGTGGTCGCGGCGCCCTTCGGCATGAGCCTGGGCGGCGGCTGCGAGGTATGCCTCGGCGTGGACCGCATCGTGGGCCACTGCGAGCTGTTCATGGGCCTGGTCGAGATCGGCGTTGGCCTGTTGCCCGCCGGCGGAGGCTGCACCAACCTGTGGCGCCGTTTCGTGGAGAGCACTCCCGAGAGCGTCAAGCTGGGCGATCTTGGCCCCTTCTTCCTCCAGGTGTTCCAGGCCATCGCCATGGCCAAGTACTCCAACTCGGCCGAGGAGGCGCGCAAGATGGGCTTCCTCCGCCCCGTGGACCGCATCGTGATGAACCGCGACTACCTCATCGGCGAGGCCAAGAAAGAGGTCCTTCGCATGGTGGACGCCGGCTACGCTCCCCCGCTCAGGAAGAAGATCCGGGTGCTGGGCCAGGCCGCGCAGGGCATGGCGGAAGCCGAGCTTTTCAACATGAAGAGCGCGGGTTACATCTCCGACCACGACCACATGCTGGCGGCGAGGATCGCCTACGTCATCGGCGGCGGCGACGCAAGGGACAACAGCGAGATCAGCGAAGAGGCGATGTTCGCCCTCGAACGCGAGGCCTTCGTGGACTTCTTCAAGACCGAGAAGACCATGGCGCGCGTCGAGCACATGCTGACCACCGGCAAGCCCCTGCGCAACTAAAGCAAGGACCCTTAGAATACCAGGAGGGAAACCAATATGAGAGACGCATACATCGTCACTTCCGTAAGGACCCCCGGCTGCCGGAGGGGCAAGGGCGCCTTCGCCAACACCCGGCCGGAGAGCCTTCTGTCCTTCATCATGTCCAAGGCCGTCGAAATGACGCCGAACCTGGAAGCGGGCGGCGTGGATGACACCATGATCGGCTGCTCCTTTCCCGAGGCGGAACAGGGCCTGAACATCGGCCGCGTCGCCAACCAGATCGCGGGATTCCCCATCGAGGTTTCCGGCGCCACGGTCAACCGTTTCTGCGCATCCGGCCTCGAGGCCATCGCGCAGGCCTGCATGCGGGTCATGGTGGGCTGGTCCGACGTCACGCTGGGCGGCGGCATCGAGTCCATGACGTACGTTCCCATGGGCGGCAACCTGCCCAGGCCTTTTCCCGAGATGACGGAAGAGCACCCGGACCTGTACGTGTCCATGGGCATCACGGCCGAGAACGTGGCCAACCGCTACAACATCAGCCGCGAGGAGCAGGACGAGTTCGCCTACCAGTCCCAGATGAAGGCGACCGACGCCATGCAGAACAAGAAGTTCATCGAGATCGTGCCCACCCCGGCCACCAAGTACGTGGAGCAGGCCGACGGCACGTTCAAGAAGGAAACCTTTCTGCAGGACTTCGACGACGGCATCCGGCCCACCACCACCAAGGAGGGTCTGGGCAAACTGCGCCCCGTCTTCGCCCTGGGCGGCTCGGTCACGGCCGGCAACTCCTCCCAGACCACGGACGGCGCCGCCGCCACCGTCGTCATGAGCGAGGAAGCGGTGAAGAAGTACGGCGCAAAGCCCATCGCCAAGCTCAAGTGCTACACCACGGTGGGATGCCGCGCCGACGAGATGGGTGTGGGCCCCGCCTACGCCATCCCCAAGGTGCTGGACAAGGCCGGCATGAAGGTGGATGACATCGGCCTGTTCGAGATCAACGAGGCCTTCGCCTCCCAGGCGATCTACTCCATCAGGCAGATCGGTGCCGAGCACCTCATGGACCGCATCAACATACACGGCGGCGCCATCGCCCTGGGCCACCCCCTGGGCTGCACCGGAGCCAAGCTGTGCGCCTCCCTCGTGAACAACATGCGGGAGAAGGGCGTGAAGTACGGCGTGGAGTCCATGTGCATCGGAGGCGGCATGGGCGCCGCGGCCATCTTCGAGCTGATCGACTAACCTGCATGACATACCCTGGATGATCGTCCCCCTTTCGATCATCCGGTTTCGCGCAGAGGCCGCCCGCTTGTCGGGCGGCCTCTTTGTGCTTATGGCGCCCGGTAACCATAGCCATTCAAGATGTGGCAATCTCCCTCGATATGCGGTAAGATACGGTATTCCCTTGGCGACCTCCCCCTCCGCACCCGGCGGCGCGCGTCCGCCGGAAAGGAAGTCCCATGCACACGGACATCGACAAGGCCCGCGGCATGCTGTTCGGCCTGGCCATCGGCGACGCATTCGGCAAGCCAGTAGAATTTCTGTCCCTGGCCGGCATCATGGAGCGGTACGGCGCGAGCGGCATCACGGAACTGCCGGAACCGGCGCTGTACACGGACGACACGCAGATGACCCTGGCCCTTGCCGAAGCCCTGGCGACAAGCGGCGAGAGGGACATCGACACCCTCATGGAAGCCGTGTCGCTGGAATTCGTCAAGTGGCTGAACTCGCCGGAGAACGATCGGGCTCCGGGCCGCACGTGCATATCCGGGGTGCGGGCCATGGAGGGCGGGGCGCACTGGTCCAAAGCCGGAGCCGTGCGCTCCAAGGGATGCGGCTCGGCCATGCGGGTGGCGCCCGTGGGCTACCTGTACCAGCACGATGAAACACGGCTGCGGGAAGCAGCCGACGCCACCGGCCTGTGCACCCACGCCCACCCCGCTGCCGTGGCTGCATGCGCCGCCGCGGCCTGGATGGTGAAGCTGGCGCTGGACGGCGTGGGACCCGGCGACATGATCGACAGGATGATGGAGTTCACGGAAGGCGTGTCCGAGGAGTTCGACAGGGCCATGAACCAGGCCCGGAACTGCCTGGACTGGGAGGACGAAACGCGCGCCCTCAAGTCCATCGGCGAGGGCTGGACCGGCGAGGAAGCCGTGGCCCTGGCCACGTGGTGCTACGTCCGGTATCCGGACGACTACCCCAGGATGATCCTGCGTGCCGCCAACACCAACGGCGACTCGGACTCCGTGGCATGCATCGCCGGGGCCGCTTGCGGCGCCCGCCTCGGTATTCGGGGGATTCCCGGGGATTGGGCGCGGCGGATTGAGAACGCGGACATGATCGAGAACCTGGCCACTCGACTCGCCAGAAAGAAGGCGGAATGGTTTCCGGCGCCCGGGCGAGGCCGGTGAGGATGGACAAGGGACGATGCGTGATACCAGGTCGCCAAAGAACGCGGCTTGGCAGCGGCTTGGCATGAAGCCAGGACGCCCTGCATGAGGGCGCGCCGTGGGCCGGAGAATCCTTTCAACCCGCCGATTGATCCGAAAATCCGTGGAGAAGCCTGTGAGAAGCCGGTAGCACGGAATTTCTCATGGGTCATTCGGTTTTTTCGCCACGAATCCGGGAATGAGTCAACCCGCCTCGTTCACCTCGATGGTCAGGTGGGCCAGTTGCGGAAACCGCGACAGGATCTCCCGGTACCGGGACGGGTTCACGTCCTTGTCCGCCACCACGGCCAGGATCACGGAATGGCTGCCCGGGCCGATCCGCCAAACGTGGAGGTCCGTCACCGTGGCGTCCGTCTCGGCCTCCACGGCTTCGCGCAAGTTGTCCGCCAGTTCGCCGTGAGAGCGCATGTCCAGAAGGATGGCGCCGGTGTCCCTGGCCAGGTTCTTCGCCCAGACCAGGATGATCACGGCGCCCACCACGCCCATGAGCGGGTCCAGGAAGCCCCAGCCCAGGAAGCGGCCTCCGGTGAGTGCGCCGATGGCCAGCAGCGAGGTCAACGCGTCGGCCAGCACGTGGATATACGCGGCCCTGAGGTTGTAGTCCGCATGGTGTTCGTGCCCTTGATGTTCCCCGTGGTCGTGCCCGTGGTCATCCTTGAGCAATAGCGCGGAAACCACGTTCACCACGAGGCCGATCACGGCTACGGCGATGGCCTCGTCAAAGGAGATGTCCACCGGGTTGACCAGGCGCTTTATCGACTCGTAAGCCATGAGCAGGGCGATGAGGGCCAGGACCAGGGCGCTGGAATATCCGGCGAGGTCGCCCACCTTTCCCGTGCCAAAGGAGAAGCGTGGGTCCTCGGCGTACTTGCGGGCAAAGAAGTATCCCAGCGCGGTGATGGACAGGGCGGCGGCGTGGCTTGCCATGTGCCAGCCGTCGGCCAGCAGCGCCATGGACCCGAAGACGATGCCCGAGGCCACCTCCACCACCATCATGGTGGCCGTGAGGGCGATCACCCACTTGGTGCGGCGTTCATTGCCGCGCAACCGTTCGCAGGTGAAGTCGTGACCGTGGCACCACTGGTTTATGCGTTCGTCCCGGGACGGACGATCCATATCCGAGGCCTCCGTTCCTGTGTTTCGGGGGCATGGTGCAAGAAGACGGGAGTTCGCCGGGAGGGAAAACGCTCCCTCCGGGCGGCGAACCGTGATTCCCTTTACAGGATTGGGGCGCAAGAGCCGGCTGTAAGGCTCCCCTGTCCTCCGGGAGCCGGAGCCTGTCAGCCGTCCAGCGACACCAGGCCGTGCTCCAGCTCCTTGTACGCGCGGTCGCAGGCCACGCAGGCCAGGTCGTCGCCCAGGCGCTCCCCGCATTCGCACATCCAGCCGATGCGGCGCGCCGGGTTGCCCACCACCAGGGCGTGGTCCCGCACGTTGCGAACCACGACGGCCCCCGCGCCCACGAAGCTGTACCTGCCCAGTGTGATCCCGCAGACGATGGTGGCGTTGGCTCCGATGGTGGTTCCCTTGCGCACCAGGGTGGGCCGCACCTGGTCCATGCGCGGTATGGCGGCGCGGGGATTGAACACGTTGGTGAATACCATGCTGGGCCCGCAGAACACGTGGTCCTCCAGGGTCACGCCCTTGTACACGGATACGTTGTTCTGGATCTTGCACCCCTGGCCCACGGACACGTCCGGCCCCACCACCACGTTCTGGCCGATGTTCGTGCCCCCGCCTATGACGGAGCCCTTGAGTATGTGGGAGAAATGCCAGATCTTCGCGCCCTTGCCCACCTTGACTCCGTTGTCCACCACGGCCGTGGGATGCGCGAAGAAATCGGCCCCCTCCCCGGCCACCGCGTCGGGCACGTGCGCCCGGGGGTTGATCCTTGTGCTCTGCCCGTCCAGGGACTGCTGCGCCGCGTTCAGGATGCGCAGGACCCTGAGGCCTTCCTCGCCGTCGGTCTGGGGGCGGGAACCCTCGCGGATGCAGGCCATGAAGTGCCTGCATTCGTCCCGCAACGGCTCGGACCGGGGTATGTCCACGCGCTCGGCGTCCGCCTTCGCGGGCACGGGGACGTTGTCCTTCCACACGATCTCGTGGGGATAGAGGAGCAGCTTGTCCTCCCAGGGCTGGGTGTCGTCGAACACCGCCATCTTCCTGTCCCCCACCACCACCAGCTTCTGCTCCTTGAACGGATGTAACCAGGACACGAAGATGTGGGCGTTCAGCCCGGAAGCGAACTCCATGTGGGTGGTGGTGACGTCCGCGATGTTCTTGTGCAGGTAGTTGGCGCCCGTCGCGTGCACGAATTCCGGCTCCTCGCCGGCAAGGGCCAGGATCATGGAGATGTCGTGCGGCGCGAACGACCACAGGACGTTTTCCTCCCTGCGCAGCTTGCCCAGGTTCAGGCGGTGGCTGTAGATGTAGTTGATCCGGCCCAGGTCCCCGGCGGCCGCCATTTCCTTGAGCCGCAGAAACACGGGGTGATACTGGAGGAGATGGCCCACCATGAGGACGAGGTCGCCGCTCCGCGCCGTCTCTATCAGATCGCGGCCCTCGGACTCGCGCAGTACCAGGGGCTTTTCCACGTACACGTGCTTGCCGGCCAGCAGGGCCTCCCTGGCCAGGTTGTAATGGGTCTCGGCCGGGGTGGCGATGACGACGCCCTCGATGTCGTCCCGCGCCAGAACGTCCGTGTACGCCATCACGGTTTCCACGCCCGGGTACTGCTCCCGGAAATTCTCCAGCACGGTGGCGTTCGTGTCGCATATCAGGCGCAACGCCCCCAACTGCGAGTAATTCCGCACCAGGTTCCTGCCCCAGTAGCCCGATCCGACCACCGCGATTCCGGGTTGGTTGCCGCCTGTTTCACTCATGCTTTCCGGCTCCTTGTGTTCACTGTGCCCTGGCAATGGTTTCCGCGATGATCTCCTGGGCCCCGCCCCCGAGGTAGGGGTGCATGGGCAGGCTGAAAATCCGGGTGGAAAAATCCTCGGACCGCGCGAAGTCCCCGGGTTTGTATCCCAGGTGGGCGAACGCGGTCTGGAGGTGCAGGCACTTTGGGTAGTACACGGCCGTGGGCACGCCCTGTTCTTTCAACGCGGCCTGCAGGGCGGCCCGGTGTTCGCCGTCCCTGGCCAGCACGCTGTACTGGGCCCAGGCGCTCACGTATCCCTCCGGCACGTGTGGCACCACCAGCTTGCCCGTGGGCTCCAGCAGCTCGTTGTAACGCGCCGCCACCCTGTTTCGCATCTCCACCTCCTCGGGGAAGATGTCGAACTTGGCCAGGAGTATGGCGGCCTGCAGGGTGTCCAGACGACCGTTTATGCCCACTCGGGCGTTGTCGTACTTGTCCGTGCCCTTGCCATGGACCCGTACGGATTCCATGAGGTCGTACATGTCGTCGTCGTCGGTGAAGCACATGCCGCCGTCGCCGTAGCATCCCAGGGGCTTTGCCGGGAAAAAGGAAGTGCAGCCGATGCCGGCGAGGGAACCCGCCATCCCGCCCTTGTACCGGCCGCCAAAGGACTGGGCCGCGTCCTCCACGACGAACAGTCCGTGCTTGTGCGCCACTTCGTTTATGGCGTCGTAATCGGCGGGCAGACCGAACAGGTCCACGGCGATGACGCCCCTGGGCGTGAGGTCGGCCGCGTCCACGTTGCCGGGCAGCACGTGCAGGTCCGGGTCGTTGTCCTGCACCGCGCGGATGGCGTCTTCCAGGCGCGCCGGGTCCATGTTGTAGGTGTACACGGACACGTCCACGAAGACGGGGGTGGCGCCCAGCAGGGCGATGACCTCGGCCGTGGCGATGAAGGTGAACGGTGTGGTGAATATGGCGTCGCCCGGCCCCACCCCGTGGGCCATGAGCGCCATGAGCAGGGCGTCCGTGCCGGATGAACATCCCAGGGCATGCCTTGTACCGCTGTATTCGGCGAGCCGTTTCTCCAGCTCGGCTATCTCCGGCCCCATCACGTACTTGCCGTGGTCCAGCACGGCATGGATGTTACTCTCGATCTTTTCGCGAATCCGCGCCTGCTGCGCGGCCAGGTCGATGAACTGCATGGCGGCTCCTTGTGTCGCGGGAAAAGGTCGCCGGTCCGTTGCGTCCCGGCGTGGTTCAATTCTCTACACAAAAACCGTTTTTTAGGCAATGGGGCCAAGGCCGTAAACACGGCGTTTCACGGCTTTTTAACGATGTTCCATGCCCGGAAAACAACAGGGGCGCCGTTTTCGGCGCCCCTGAATACTCCCTGTTTCATGAGGTTTTTATCGGCCGGTCCCGAGCTTTCGCATCACGGGTCGCACGGCCGGTATCGCAGCCAGGAGTAGCAGCACCACGAGCACCAGGGCCTCTGCCCCATTTCCGTCATGCTTCGCCACCGAGCCGATGAAGCATGACCACCATGCGTCGCCGCCGCTCACCGACGTGGGCGGCGCCTGGGCGCCGCCTCCCCGGGACAGTGTCCAGCCGGACAGGTGCGGGCTGTACAGCAGGACCAGGCCGTCGTCGAACACGTCGAAGTCCACGCTTTCATTACGGAAGCTCGGATGGGAGTCCCCGCGCTCGGTGACCACCACGTTGAGGCTCCTGCCCGCCTCGGAAAGCCTCTTGAACTTGTCGAAGAAGGGAGACTGCACGTTGAGCAGCAGGGGCAGGGTGATGGGCGGGGCGTTGCGCACCCGGCCCCGCATGCGTGGTCCGGTAAACGGATTGTAGCGGACCCTGGCCCCGTCGTCCGGCCCTCCCACCGCGTAAAATTCCAGGAAGGCTCCGGCGCCGGTGGCCTCGTTGATGAACGTGTAGTACTCCACCTCGACCCGCAGGACCTGTTGCGGCGAAATCCGGCGCAGGTTCGGGTTGCCGCTCGTGTCGTACTCGTCGCCTCCCCTGCGCCGCGGCGGGGTGTAGCGCATGTTGTCCGTTCCGGGCCGCACCATTCCGAAATCGTCTATGTACAGAAGCTGGAGCGGCAGCGGCGGAATGGTGATTTCCACCGGAACCTCGGCGCCTGTGGAGTCCTTGATGGGTATGGTGAAGGTGGTTCCCACCATTGGCAAAAATTCCCGGCTTCCCAGGGTCTGGTACGCCGCGTCGCCGCCGGTCTGGTCCTCGATGTCCCTCTGGTTTCCACCCTTGTCGTCGTTGGCGTCGCCCGGATTCGCGTACTCGGTGTACACCGCCGGATAGGTGGCTATCTCGTCCATGCCCTCGGTGAACACGAAGACCGTGGTGTAGGTGGTGGCCCCGCCGGAGGTCGTCCTGGACGTCCAGGGGCCGCTGTCCGCCCGCCACGTGTAGCGGTAGCGGGTGTACTGGTCGCCGTCCCGGTTCTGTCCGGAACCCCGGGTGTCCAGGGGCGTCACCGCGCCGCCGTTTTGCTCGGTCACGCCGAAGTTGGCGAAACCGGTGGCGCAGACGTTCAGGACGAACCCGTTGGCGTCGGGTATGTGGGACGCCTCGATGGTCGGGCTGTCCGGGTTGTATCCGTCCCCGGCAACCAGCACCGCGGTGAGCTGGTCCGTGACCTGGGGATCGAACACCTCGGTGTCCGGATCATTCGGGTCCGTCCACAGGCAGGGCTCGTATCCCTCGCCCACCAGGGCCATGGTGTACGTTCCGGGAGGCAGCTCCACGCCGAAGGACTGGGTTGCAGCCCGTCCCCGGACCTCCTCACGGTCGGACTGGCGCACGAACAGGTACTCGACCGCAGGGTGCTGGACCGTGTACGCGCCGGCCAGGGTCACCGTGACCGCCCGGGTTTCGGACCGGGCCGTGATGCCGGAAAGGTCGAAGGTCTCGGTTGTGGATTCCCCGACCACGCGGATCACGCGGCCCGTTTCAAACGGCCGGTAGGCTGCCGGGACGTCGGCGTCCGCGGCCCTGACCCGCAGATGGTGCGCGCCCCAGGGCACGGAATCCGAGGGGAAGGCAAAGGAGCCGTCCGCCGAAACCGTGGCGGCCAGGGGCGGCGTGTACGGCGTGCGGGCCGTGGGGTGCAGCAGGTCCACGTCCACGTCCGTCGTGGCGTCCGGTATCCAGTTGGTGTGTCCGTTGAGGCTGCCCGTGACCGTGGAAAGACCCAGCACCCGCAACCGGAGGACGCCGGCCCGGTCGCCGGCCGGATCGTCGCCGGAGACCACCCGTATGCGGGCCAGCCCCGGTCCCACCGCGTTCACGGCGAAGAAGTCGCCATTGGCGGTATCCGGCCCGTTCAGGACGTCGGTGGCCACCGGATCCGGTACCTGCTCATAGGCGATGTCGAACAGGCCGGACGCGCCGTGTATGTTCACGTTGTAGGAGTTGCCCGCGCGGCACATGGTGACCATGTCGCCGTTGGTGTCCTCCACGGAAAGCATGATGGGCACGTGGATGGTTACCGGGTCGGACGCGAACCCGTAACCGTCCGCCACGGTGACCGTGTAAGGACCGGCGAAGGCGCCCTCGGGGACGGCCCGGAAGCGGAACACGGGGCCGGAGGAGAACGAGGACGCGCCGTCCGGATGCTCCACCCGCCACGTGTACACGCCATTGCCTCCGGCGGCCGTGAACGGACGGCTGACCGCCATGGCGCGCAGGGTCAGAGGGGCCGCCGGCGGATCCACTATCGAAGTGGCGGCGACAACCTCCACGGTGGTGGTGACCTGGACCGAGGCCGACATGGCGGCCAGTACGAAGGCGCCGGTGCGCGACGGGGTGATGGTCGCAATGGTGCCGTCCGTGCCGGTCACTGTGACGTCGCCGGCCACGTTCTGACCGGAGAGGATGCTCCAGGACACGGTGCCAGGGTTGTTCACCGCGGTGAATCTTGCCGGCGAGCCGGAAAGGATCCCGGCCGGTCCGTCGATTCCGAAACCGGTGGTGAACGTGTACGTTCCGGTGGCCGACGGGCCGGTGTTGCCCACCCTGTCCGTGCTGGCCATCCTGAGGGTGACGGCCTGGCCGGCGTTGCCGCTTATCGGAATCTGGTCGCCGGACTGGTACAGGGTGCCGCTGCCCGGGGAGGGCGCGGTGCCGTCCAGGGTGTACGTCGTGGTATAGGCCTCGGGATGCAGTTGCGCCGTCACCATGACCGTCCGCGTATACGTGCCGCCGGCCGGCGAGAGCAGCGGCGCTCCCGGAGCCTGTTTGTCGATGGTGTAGGTGACGGTGCCGGCCGGTCCGGCGTTGCCCGCGGCGTCCCAGGAGCGCATGGCCAGGTTTGCCACCGTGGTGGCGCCCGCGGTTCCTGTGATCGACACGGAGCCGGCCGGGGCCAGGAGCTCGTCCGACGTTGTCGGCACCGCGCCGTCCAGCGTGTACCGGGTCTCCACGGCGTCCGCGGCCGGTGTCACGGAGACGGAAACGTCCGTGGCATAGGCGCCCGGAGCCGGAGTGTGGCCCGTGGGCGGATCCGGCCCCACGAGATCGAACACGTAGCCAGCTGTTCCCGTGGCGCCAAGGTTGCCCGCCGCGTCATAGGCGGCCGCGTTCACGGTGATCGACTGCCCGTCGGCCCCCGCCAGGCTGAAGGGCCCGGTGTACGGCGTCTTCGTATTGTCCGGGGACGAACCGTCCGTTGTGTAGTACACGGACAGGGCGTCCGGCGCGGCGTTTATGGTGACCTGCACGGGCGAGGCCGTGACCCAGCCGCCCGCCGGGGTGAACGTGGGCGCGGCCGGTCCCTGCATGTCGAACATGTACTCGACGGTGGGTACGCCGCTGGGGTTGCCATGGGCGTCGTAACTGCGGGCCTTGATCTGCCACGTCTGGCCGTGTACGCCATTGATCTGGATGGGGATGCCCTGCCACAACGTGCCGTTCCGGTCCGTGGGATCGGGAGCGTCGTTCAGCGCCAGGGTGTAGTAGGTTTCCGCCGCGTCGTTGGCCGTGTCGAATACCACGGCCACGGGCGTGTTGTACGCACCCGGAGCGGGCTGGAAATTGAACGGGCCGATGGGGCCGAGCAGGTCGAACGTATAGCCCCGGGTGGTTTCCGCGCCCCGGTTGCCCGCCGCGTCATAGCTGGCGGCCACCACCGTGACGGTCTGGCCGTCGGAACCAGCCACGTCGAACGTGCCCGAGTACAGCGTGTCCGTGGCGTCGGGTGACGTCCCGTCCGTGGTGTAGTACGTGCGGGTCGCGTCTCCCGCCGGGGTGATGCTCACCGCCACGGGAGAGGCCGAGAATATGCCGGTCGCCGGCTCCACGCCGGGAGCCATGGGACCGAAACGGTCGAACGTGTAGGAAGCCGTGGACACGCCACTGGGGTTGCCCACCGCGTCGTAGCTGATCACCTTCAGTTCCAGCGTGGTGCCGTGGGTGCCGTCAACGGACACGGGGCTGCCGTCCCACCACGTGCCGGTCTGGTACGTGGGATTCGGAGCCGGCGCCGGAGCCAGCACGTAATACGTGTCCGTGGCGTCGGGCGCCACGTTGAAGGATACGCTCAACCCCGTGTTGTACGTGCCGGAAGCGGGTGAAAAGCCGGACGGACCTGCGGGGCCCGCCAGATCGAAGGTGTACGTCCGGGTTGCCGTGGCGCCCAGGTTGCCCGCCGCGTCGTAGCTGGCGGCACTCACCGTAACGGCGTCGCCGTCCGCCCCGGCGATGTCGAACGGGCCGGTGTAGGCGGTCCTGGTGTTGTCCGGAACCGCGCCGTCGGTCGTGTACCACGTGGACTGCGCGCCCGCGGCCGGGGTGATCGTCACGGAGACCGGGGAAGCGGTGTACACGCCCGATGCCGGAGCCATGCCCGGCATGTCCGGTCCCACGAGGTCGAAGGTGTAGGTGGCGAAGGACATCTGGCCCGGATTGCCGCCGGAGTAGGAGACGCCCTTGATGGTGATCTGCTGGCCGTGGGCGCCGGAAACGTCGAACGGAGCCGTGTACGGCGTGTAGGTGTCGTCCGGGTCCGAGCCGTCCATGGAGTAGTAGGTGGCCTCGGCCCCGTCGTCGGGCGCCAGGGTCACCGTAACCGGCGAGGTGACCACGCTGTCATGCGGCGGGTCTATGGCAGGCGGCGGAGGGCCCAGGGCCTGGGTGGACACCGTGATCGTGAGGTCCGTTCCGGTGTACGGATTGGCCGAGTCGCCCAGGATGGTGTAGTAGGCCTGGTCCAGCTTGCCGAAGTCCGGGTCGCTGTTGTCCAGCGCGCCGGTCAGCACCGGCACGGGCTCGGCCGTGTCCACGGGACCACCGGCGACACTGGCCGCGCCCCAGCCGGCGGCAGGGTTGAGCAGCCGCGTCTGCACGGCGCGGATCACGTGGTCCCCTTCCGCGACCCCCGAGGAATTGACCTGCATGGACAGGACAAACAGCGGCATGGGCCCCGTGAACAGGCCCCCTCCGGTGCCGCTGTCCACATAGCCGCCGGAAACCATCACCTTGCCCGGAGTGTATGCATTGCCGATGGACGGCACCAGGGTCGCCACGGGATCGGATACCTCGTCCACGAACATGCCGTCCTGGAATGGCGTGGACGGGTCTCCGGTGGTGAAATACTCCTGACCCGGATCGTTCACCTCCACCAGCGTAAAAGCCGACGGATCGTACTCCACGCACAGGGCCGCGCTGGTGACGCCCGTGGCATCGTCCACGCCCACCGTCAGGGTGAAACTGTCTCCCGGAGCCAACAGGTCGGCCACGGTACCGTCCGGACCGGCCGCGGACATGGTGATCCCGACGGCGTGCGCCATGGCCGGGAAAAAGGCCGGAACCGCAATGAGCGCCGCGAGGAGTGCCACAAGGAGGGGCTTGATCTTCATGTGGAGCCTCCAACAGTCGATTGTGCCAATGGCGTCCCGTCACTCCGGGCGTCATTGAGCCGTCCTCGACCGCCGCATGCGCCGGGCAACTCGATAATGTCCCTCGGCATGGTTCGGGCCTGGTATCCGAAATGCCGGAAACGCAGGCGGCGACCCGGAAAGGAAATGGTTCGGACTCCATTCGAACGGTGGTGCCGGAAACGGATCGTTCTCAATTCGATTCGGCAGGCTCGGGAAACAACGTGACGAGATTGCACCAAAAATGGACCGGGGACGTGCCGCGGGCACGGGTTGCCGTTCGAACGGCGAGAGCCGGGCGGCCCGAAAGCCGCTTTCGCGATTCGGGAGTCGACAGCCTATACGACAACAATATGAGACGATTCTATGGTGAACTATACTCCAGCCGCGGGCGGGCGGTCAACCAAATTTTCCCGCATCAACCCGGGGTTTTGCAGTGATTTTTCCCCTATCAGCCCGTTGAAAAACTCGGAATTTGCAGCCTGTTCAAAAACGATGAGATGCAAGGCGCGCGAATTTCGAGGAACAAGGCGTACTTACGGTACGTCGCGTTGACGAGAAATGAAGCGCAACACCGCAGATCGCGTTTTTCAACAGGCTGCTATGACGGATTGGAAGCTATTGGGCGCCGTCCTGTGATTCCCCGGATTCCGGCTTTTCCGGGGGCTTGGCGCGGGGCTTCCCCGCCTGCTTTCCGGCCCCGGATTCCCCGACGACCCCGGACGTTTCCGGTTCCGCCTGAGCGGCCACGGTGAAGGTGCCGGCGGACACCTTGGCGGGAAGTTCCACCAGCTTGTCGCTCATGAGCTGGATCTCCGGGACCTTCCACTGCATGCGGGTTCCGGGCTCCGCTCCGGCGGCCACCGTGAAGTCAAAGGCGCCCACGGGAAAGTTTTCCCCCCGTATTCCGCGCGCTCCGGCCATCACCAGGATGGCCTCGCCGGGAACCTTGTCGTTCACCACGTGAATCAGGGAACGGGTCACGCGGCTTTTGACAAATGACTTGAACGTGAGCAGTTTCGTGTCCCAGGTGAGCTTGAGCTTGATTCCGGCGAGGTTGTCCACCCTCTCCACGTTAACCGGAACCCTCACCTCGGTGCCGGGGCTCCCGGTCGCGGCGGGGATGGACACCCGCACCGGGTCGGCCCCGTGGACCGGTACGGCGAGCAGCAGCAGGCACAGGAAATAAGCGGTTAGTCTTGGCATGTTCATACCGGTGTCTGGCGGCGCGAGGCCGCCTGGTTGGTTGATCGTTCGGCACTTCTACCACTTGGCGGGGATAGCGTCAAGCAGGCGGAAAGCGCCCTTCCCGACGCACTTGGTGGCAAGTGGGGGCTCCGGCGCCGGGGTCGCGCCGCAGAGGGCCGCGCCGTGGGCCGAAAGGCCCTTCATCCGCCGGGTGAGCCCGAAATTCCCTGGAGAAGACCGCGAGAAGCCGGTATCATGGAGCTTTTCACGGGTTATTCAATGTACCGGTCACGGTTTCAGGAGACAGTCAACGTAAGTCAATCCCGGAGCGGGCCACGGTCTTTACAAAGCCGGGGGCCTTGTGTATGTTTACTTTTTCAAGGGAGGTATTGCATGTTCCGAATCCCAATCATTCCTTCACTCCTGTTCCTGCTGGCTGCCGTGTGCATCTCCCCGGCCATGGCCCAGGATACGGCCGATTCTCAACCCGCCGAACTGACCCCCGCCTGTCCCGTCCCCACCGTGGGCGCGGGTGCCGAACCTGTACTCGAAAAGGTGCGCGACCGTTACAAGGGCAAGTCCTTTTGCATGGATTTTTCCCAATACGCCACGATGAAGGGCATGGGCATAACGGACACGGGGACCGGTTCCGCCTGCTTCAAGTATCCGGACAGAATGCACTGGCATTACAAGGAGCCCGAAGAGCAGCACGTGGTCTCCGACGGGGACTCCCTGTGGATATACCGGCCCGAGGACAGGCAGGTGATGGTGGGGGAGGCCGCCGGGTTCTTCGGCGGCGGCGAGGGCGCCAGTTTTCTGTCGGACCCCACCGTACTGGTGGAGCGTTTTTCCGTGAAGCTGGGCGAACAGGACCTGCTGTCCCAATGGGATGCCGGGGAGGGCGTGGTGCTTGAACTCGCGCCCAGAAATCCCACCCGGGAGTTTGCCATGCTCTTTCTGGTGATCGACCCGGAGACGGGCGACATCGAGCAGTCCGTGTCCTACAATCAATTCGGCGACGAGACCCGCATCGTCTTCACCGACCCGGATTTCAGGGAGGACATCCCCGATTCCGAATTTGTGTTCGTTCCCCCCGGGACGGCGGACGTAATCCGCATGGAGGACCGATAGCATGGCTTTCGCGGGCCGCCGCGTCGAAACGGTTCCCCGGGCCCGTGAATAATCCGGGACAGGAAAGAGGTATCCGTACATGTTGTTCGATCAGCCGACGGAAGCGGAAATCAAGGACGCCACGGAAAAGGTCCGGGCCCTGCTGGACAGGCGAAAGGCGATCCTGCTTGCCCACAATTACCAGCCCCCCTGGATCCAGGACGTGGCTGACATGTGCGGGGACTCGCTCGAGCTTTCCCGCAAGGCGGCGGAAACCGACGCTGAAGTCATCGTTTTCGCCGGCGTCCACTTCATGGCCGAGACCGCCTCCATCCTGTGCCCGGACAAGACCGTGCTGCTTCCGAGACAGGACGCGGGCTGCCCGATGGCGGACATGATCACCGCCCGGGCCCTGGAACAGCGCAAGTCCGAACTGCCCGGCGTCGCCGTGGTCACCTACGTGAATTCTCCGGCCGCGGTAAAGGCCCTCACGGACGTGTGCTGCACATCGGCCAACGTGGTGGCCGTGGTCAACGGCATGGACGCGGAAGAGATCCTGATGGTGCCTGATCGCAACCTGGCCCGGTACGCGGCGCGGTACACGGAAAAACATCTGCACTACTGGGACGGATACTGCCCGTTCCACGACAGGCTCACGGCGGACGAGGTCAAGGCCGCGCGGCTGCGCCGTCCCGATGCCGTGGTCATGGCTCACCCCGAGTGCCGTCCCGAAGTGGTGGACGTGGCGGACAAGGTGACCAGCACAAGCGGCATGCTGGAATACCCGTCCCTGGACGACGCGACGGAGTTCATCGTGGCCACGGAGGTGGGCATCCTGTACCCCTTGTCCCAACGGTATCCCGACAGGAAATTCCACGCGGCGGCGGACCACATGGTGTGCGAGGACATGAAGAGGATCACCCTTACGGACGTGGCGACCTGCCTCGAGAACATGTCCGGCGAGGTCAGGGTGCCCGAGGAGATCAGGAGACCGGCCCTGGCCGCGGTGGAGAGGATGATCCGGTTCAGCGGGTAGCAGCCTGTTGAAAAACGGGGTCCGCGCGGTACGCGGCGCGTATCTCGTCGGTGCGACGTACGCCGGGTGCGCCAACCTCCCCGGAATTCGCGCGCCTTGCATCCCATCGTTTTTCAACAGGCTGTTATGGGGTTCTTGAAGGATTATTCAGCATTTTCGACACGGATTCAGGTCTTCCTGAACCTGCCCAGCACGTCCCACAGGCCGCCCTTGGGCGCGGCGGCCGCTCCGGACAGGGCGACACCGCCGTTTTCCTCGTCGGCGCCCCGGTCCCCGCCGTCAGGTTCCGCACCCCTGGCCTTTGTGGATCGTGGGGCGAAACCCGGGACGGCGATCCCCAGCTTCGCGCACAGCATGGTCATCCGCTTTTTGTAATCCTCCATGGGTCGGCCGAAGTGTCCGGCGAGGTGGCGCTCGAACAGCTTGCGCTCCTCGGGTGCGTACCGGGTGAGAAGTCCGCCCGCAACCGCCGCGCCCAGTTCAGCCTCGCCGCCGCCTTCCAGAAATCCCCGGGCAAACGCCATGGCCATCACCACGCGGGTGACGGGATCGCGTCCGTCCAGCAGTTCCAGGAGGCGAACGGCGGTTTTCTCGGCGGAAAGGTCCCGGCCCGCGCTCAGCATGGCGTGGACTCCGGCCGCGTCCCTGCCCGACACGACGCCCGCGGCGCCGCACAGGTCCAGACACCATTTGACCACGGCTTCACGGGCCTCCTCCTCCAGATCGGGCACGGTGTCCCGCCACACCTCGTGTTCATGGGGAAAATCGGCGGGCGACCATCCAGGCTCGGCCGCCTTGTCCGCGAGCATCCGCAGGAACCTTGCCACCCGGAGTCTTTGCACCAGCTCTTCCGGCGCTCCGGAGGGAATCCTGGTCAGAGTGTCGACCCAGGCCCCGGACAACGGCCCAAGGGGCAACCGCTCCACCACGGTGGTGAACAGGTCCACGATCCCGGGGTCCTCCTGGTCCGGTGCCAGCGCCAGCAGGCGGGCGGCCAGCGGTTCGATCTCTCCGGGCCTGTCCGTTTCCCGCAAAATGGCGGCAACCCTTCCCGCGCAGGCGCCTACGATCCCGGGTTCCCCCAGGACCTCCTCTTTCCACCTGGCGAACTTCTCATCGCTTTCCGGCTCGGTCCAGGGAAGGACGTCGCCCATGATTTCCCTGGCCAGGACCTTGCCCGCGCCGGCGCGGGCCAGCGCCCTGCGCACCTTCATGGCGTCACGGGCAGCCAGTCCGGCCACCGCCCGCCTGTACTCCGAGCCGATCCGGTCGCCAAGGGGAGCGCCGGCGGCCCGGTCCGCCATTCGCCCCAGACACAGGGCGAATCGCAAGGGGCCCTCGAAATGCTTTCCGGCCAGGTCCATGAGCCGGTCGAACCCGGCGTCTGCTCCCCCGGTGCGCGCCAGTCCGCCGGCAAGCCCGCCCAGGACGGTGGCCAGCCGTTCGCCACCGGGCGTTCCGATCTGCAGGATCCTCTCATGCAGCCAGAGGGCGCCCCGCGGGCAGTCCGCCGGGTCCATGGAGTCGGCAATACGGTCAAGAAGCCGCCGCCGGTCCGGAGAGGGATCGCCTTTGAACATGGGCTTGATGAGGGGCTCGGCCAGCTTGTCCCAGAAGTACCCGCACCTGCCTGAATGCCCGGCGGCCGTGGCAGCCAGGACCAACAACGCGGGAGCCACCTTGAGCACGGATTCGGACCTGGCCGCCAGCGCGTCGGTCACCAACACCGCCAGGGCCTCCCGGTCCCTGACGGCCTCGGGCATGGGAAACTTGCCGCCCGTCAGTGACACGGCCCTGGCGACAACGTCCGGAACCCGGGAGTCCCGGCTGTCCCCCAGCATGTCCAGCAGGGCGGCGGCGGCTTTTGCCCGTCCTCCGGAGAGGGCGGCCACGGCTTCCTTTTCCAGGCCTTTGCCAACGTCCGTGGCGCCCCTGGAGGAGGCGCGGGCCAGGACGACGATCCTGGACAGCGGCTCGCCCAGTGGCTCGAGGGAAGCGGACTCGGGCCCCCTGGCAAGGGACCGCACATGTGGATAAAACAGCTCGACCAGGACTCGGGCCTGCTCCGGTCCCAGGGGCAGCCGGGCGACCGCCCGCGCACGAAAATAAATCGCCGCAAGCCCCTGCGCCAG
>JBKHBM010000203.1:0-4429 GCA_046542385.1 Desulfatibacillaceae bacterium
GAAAACCGGACAATCTATTTGCTACAAAACCGGACAAATCTATTTGTTGCTAACACGCGCATTGTGGCGCTCCGGGCCCAACACTCCCTTTTCCGAACACGGCGGGTGTGGTAGACAGGGAGGCGGCCCTGCCCGGGCGGGTGTTCAACTGCATATCAAACAGGGGGCGGACATGCCGGAGTACTTCAATCTTGCCGGAATGGCCTTTTTCGGGATCGTGGTGGGTATCGGGGCTTCCTTTTCCGGCCTCGGCGGCGGCTTTCTCATGGTACCTCTTCTGCTGGTCATGGGTTTCCAGGCGCAGAAGGCGGTAGGCACTTCGTTTCTGGCCATACTGGTGATTTCCGTTTCCGCGCTGGCCGCTCACAACAAACTGGCCAACGTGGATTACCGCGCCGGCCTGTTGCTGGGACTGGGGGGCGTGATCGGGGCCCAGGTGGGGGCTCGCCTGGTGGAGCACGTGTCCACCGCCAGTTTCAAGAAGATATTCGCGGTGATACTGGTCTGCCTTGCCGTGTACCTGTTCGTCAAAAAATAGGGGGTACCGTGTGGACAGCGCCCGAGGCCGTTGAACCGGCTGCGTTCGGGCTCCAATATGGCAGCCCGCGACACCGGCGGGGACTGCCTCGAACCGAAAAACCTTTTCAGGGGATGACATGATCCAGACACAACCCGGTAAGATTACCGACAACCTGTACATGCTGGCCACCGCGGAGATGCCGGCCTATCTTCTGGTGGGGGAGACCAGCGTGCTGTTCGACGCGGGGATCGCCTGCATGGGGCCATACTATGAGAAGGAGATCCGGGGGATCCTGGGGGACAGGGGGCCGGACATGGCCGTGTTCACCCACTCCCACTTCGACCACTGCGGCGCCTTGTCCTACCTCAAGTCCGTTTTCCCGGAAATGCGCATCGGAGGCTCCGGGATCGCGGCGGGCATCCTCAAGAGGGAAAACGCCATCCGTACCATGCAGACGCTGTCCGAGGCCACACGGCAGGCCATGTGCCTGGAATGGGGAACGGAAATTCCGGAATTGCCGTTCGAGCCGGTCGAGGTGGACACGATACTGGCCGAGGGTGACGAGATCCGGATATCGGGCGACGTGGTCGTGCAGGTTCTGGAAACCCCGGGGCATACCCGGGATTTTCTGAGCTTCTACATTCCCGGCGAGCAGATCCTGGTGCCGTCGGAGGCCGTCGGGATTCCGGACCTCTCGGGCCACATCTACTGCGATTTCCTGGTGGACTACGACATGTACCACGGGTCGCTGTCGAGGCTTGCCGAGCTTCCCGTGGACGTGTTGTGCCTGGGCCACGGGGCCGTGCTCACCGGCCTGGACGCGTGGGGATTTGCGAAAAAGGCCCTGGCCCAGTGTGAGGCCTTCCGCACCTACGTGGAGAGGCTGCTTTTACGGGAGGGAGGGGATACGGAAAAGGTCATGGAAATGATCAAGGTCGAGGAGTACGATCCCAAACCCCAACCCAAGCAGGCGGAACCGGCGTATCTCATGAACCTGCGGGCCCGCGTTTCCGTGGTGGCGAATGCCATGGCCGCGGCGACCCGGCAGTAGGGAGGGGACATGGCTGTGGACACGTCAGTGAACGTTGCCGGAATCGCAATGAAAAACCCGGTGGCCACGGCTTCCGGAACTTTCGGATACGGCCTGGAGTTCGCCCCCCTGTTCGACCTTGGCGAACTGGGCGCGTTGGTGGTCAAGGGTCTTTCCCTGGCTCCGGCCCCGGGCAATCCTCCGCCCCGGATCGTGGAAACCTCTTCCGGGATGCTGAACGCGATCGGCCTTGAAAACGTCGGGGTGGACGCATTCATCGAGAAGAAGCTGCCCCTGCTGCGAAAGTCTGACGTGCCGATAATCGTCAACCTTTACGCCAACACCCTGGAACAGTACGCCGAACTGGCGGAGCGTATCGACCCCGTGTCCGGCATCTCGGGTGTGGAGGTGAACATATCGTGTCCCAACGTGAAGGAGGGGGGCGTGGCCTTTGGCACGGACCCGAAGATGGCGGCCCGGGTCACGAAGGAGGTGGCCACGCGCACCGGCAAGCCAGTGTGGGTCAAGCTGTCCCCCAACGTCACGCGGATCACGGACATCGCCCGCGCCGTGGTGGATGCCGGAGCCGGCGCCGTGTCCCTCATCAACACGATCACCGGCCTGGCCGTGGACCTGGACAGGCGGCGACCCAGGCTGGCCAACGTCACCGGCGGATTGTCAGGCCCCGCCATCAAGCCGGTGGCCCTTCGCATGACCTGGGAAGTCTGCCGCGCCGTGGACGTGCCGGTTGTGGGAATCGGCGGAATCACGACGGCCGAGGACGCCCTGGAGTTTCTCATGGTGGGGGCCACGGCGGTACAGGTAGGGACCGCGAATTTCATGAATCCCACCGCAGCGCGGGACATCGCCATGGGAATCGGGCCATGGCTCGCGGAAAACGGGATCGACGACGTGAAGGACTTCATCGGAACGCTTGAAACCTGATTGACGGACGGAACCTACAAAAAACGGATCACCGCGAGGGTAAGGTCGTCCTCCATTTCCGCCTCCCGCTGATGCGCCCGCGCCGCTCCCAGAAGCGCGTCCACCAACCCCCGGGCCCCATCCGACGCGTGCCGACGGATGATGTCCCGCATGGCGTCCCTCCCCAGCATTCGTCCCTCTGGGTTGCGAACCTCCCACAAACCGTCCGTGGCCAGAACCAGGACCTGTCCCGATTCGATGCCAGCCCGTTCCATGACATCCACCCGACAGTCCATTGCCGCTCCGAGGGCGATTCCCGGCCCGCCCAGTTCCTCGAAGTGATCCGTGGCCGGGTCGTACAGCATGGCTGGTTCGTGGCCGGCGCGAATCCACTGGATACGCCTTTCCCCCGGATACACGGAGAGGAAGAACAGGGTCATGAACCTGCCCGAGGCCTCGAGGTCCTGGTACAAATGCTCATTGGCGTCGCATACGATTTCCCGGATGTCCTGTGTGTGGCAGACGTGGTGGCGAATGATGGCGCGGGCCCCGATCATAACGAGCGCCGAGGGGATGCCGTGGTCGGACACGTCGCCCACCACTACCGCGACGTTTTTCCACCCGGTCTCTCCAAGGTCCAGGTAATCCAGGTAGTCGCCTCCGGTCTGGTCGCAGTAATGGCTTGCCCCGGCCATGTCCAGGCCCTCCACGTCCGGGGCCCGCGCCGGAAGCAGATTCTGCTGCACCTCCCTGGCAAGGGCCATGGACTTGACCAGATCCTCCCTCTCGGCAAGACCCCGCATCATCTCGTTTACCACGTCGCCCGTATATCCCAGTTCGTCATTGGTTGCCAGGGCCACCCGCCGGTCGAACCGGCCCTTTCGCGCGGCGCGCAGCACCCGGATGATCCGGGAAAACGGGCGGGTCAGGTTCTCCGCGACGAAAAAGGTGAGAAACGCTCCGATGGCCATGAACGCAACGGAGTTCCGTACAAGCGTCCACCGCAGAACCTCCACGTCCCACTCCCCGTGTTGATGGAGATGGGTTCCATGCAGCACCTGGATCATGGAGAGAAACGGGATGAGGTTCACCGCGAACAACAGGGCGACGAGCCGTGCCCGGATTCTGATGCGCCTTGCCCCGGGCACCCGGGAAGCGCCTCCGGCGGGAAAGAAATACGGCCCCAAATGCCGGCCCACGACATGTTCGGCGACGAAGAACACCAGCGTGGCAGCTATTGGCGCGGTGTCCAGACCGGCCATGAACAGCGTGGCGGCGGTAAAATGGTCTCCCATGAGCTTTCGGGCCAGGGCTGTATACACCACGGAGGCGGCGACCCAGAGGAAGAAGCAGAAGGCAACGAGAAAAAACGGCTCGTTGAGCAGCCTGCGCTTGGCCGTTTGGTCCAGGCCGGGCGGAATCTCCTCTTTTCGGTACCGGGCGTCGATGTAACGCCGAATGGGCTTTTCATACGCCAGGATCGCAATGACCAGGACCAGGGCGACACCAACGTCCAGGGCCCAGGATATGCGGGGGGCAAAGGCCTGCTCCGCCCGGGGGACCTGCATGAATCCGCGGAAAAGGAACGTTGCCACCACACGGTTGCATAGCGCGTTTGCCAGGAGGGTGGCGATGAGCATCCGGTTTTTCAGGTCGAAAACGAGCCACCTGCTCATGGGCGTACTCCCGCGAAAAAAATTAACTGCATCTGGATACCGATGAATACCAGCCTGTTGAAAAACGCGATCCGCGGCGTTGCGGCGCGTTTCTCGTCGATGCGACGTACCGTAAGTACGCCAACCTCCTCGGAATTCGCGCGCCTTGCATTTCGTCGTTTTTGACCGGGCTGTAAAGTCCGACCTGAATCCGTGACGAAAATATTGGAAAAACTTTCAAGAACCCCCATAAATCGGGCCTTTTTGCGTGTTCTTGAACAAATCTTCGTTTCACCCGTT
>JBKHBM010000204.1:0-4323 GCA_046542385.1 Desulfatibacillaceae bacterium
CGTTGAGGAGAAATGACGCGCAACGCCGCAGATCGCGTTTTTCAACAGGCTGTTACCGTATGTCGCATCAACGGGAAACGCGCCGCGTACAGCGCGGACCACTTTTTTCAACAGGCCGCTACCACATCGGGTAGTACTTCATCAGGTCCGCCACCAGCACGATTCCGATGAGTATCAGCAACCCTCCGGCGATTCGGTTCACCCAGGGCATGATCCTGGTGGCGCGCTTCAAAAACGCGAAGAGGTAGTGGGCGAACACGGCCAAAACGAGAAACGGTATGGCCAGTCCTGCCGAGTACACGGAGAGGAGCAAAACGCCCTGACCCACGGTCTCCTGGTTGGCGGCGATGGCCAGTACCGAGCCCAGAAGCGGTCCCACACACGGGCTCCATCCCGCGCCGAAGGCCATTCCCACCAGGAAGGTCCCGGCCACGTGCATGGGCTTTTCCGTGAAGTGGAAGCGTTTTTCCACGTCCAGAAAGCCCAGGCGGAGCAGACCGCTCACGTGAAGACCAAGGATGATGATGATGACGCCGCCCGCGATCCTGACGATGTCCTTGTGTTCGAACAGGATCCCGCCGAGAAAGGAGGCCGACGCCCCCAGCGCCACGAACACGGCGGAAAACCCCAGGACGAAGGCCAGGGTGGAGATGATGAGGCGCTGCCGTGCCGCGTGGTCTCCCTCGGACACCAGCCTGTCCAGGGAGGTGCCGGCCAGGAAGGTGAAATAGCCCGGCACGACGGGCAGGATGCAGGGGGAGAAAAAGGAGACCAGGCCCGCCGCCAATGCGGCCGTGTATTCGACGCTCTGTTGGGTGGTGACAAGGTCCATGTCAGGGGGTGACTCCAGGCAAGCAGGGGTTATCCGGTTTTTCCGGAAAGCTCGAAGGACCGCATGGCCGCGGCGCGGATACCCTCGACGACGGAGTCAAGGACACCGCCCTTGTCCATACGTTTCAGCGCCGCCTCGGTAGTGCCTCCGGGAGAGGTGACCTTGCGGCGCAGTTCTTCCGGGGATTCGCCGGTCTCCTCCAGCAGTGCCACCGCGCCCCTCAAGGTCTGCAGCACCAGGGCCCTGGCGTCTTCCGGCGGCAGGCCCACGGCCGTTCCGCCCTGTTCCATGGCCTGGGCCAGATAGAACACGTAGGCCGGCCCTGAACCCGAAACCGCGGTCACGGCGTCCATGAGCTCCTCGGGCACCACCCGCACCTGTCCGGTGGCTTCGAGGATTGACCGGACCTTGTCGGTGTCCTCGGACGTGGCGTTGCGGTTCAGCGCGATCCCGGCCATTCCCTGGCCCACGAGTGCGGGGGTATTGGGCATGACCCGGACAAGGGGCATCCGCCCCTGCGCGGAAATGTCCAGCGGGGCGTACAGGTGGGCTTCCATGCGCTCCAGGAGGTATCCCGCCGCGATGGACACCACGATCCTGCGTCCCGCGCCGGGGTAGAACCCGGACGAGGCCAGGCTTTCCAGCACGCCCTCCATCTGCTGCGGCTTGACGGCCAGCACGACCAGGTCCGAGGTGTTGAACACGTCCCCGTTGTTCTTCGTCGTGGTGATGCCATACCTGTCCTGGAGGTGCAGCAGCCGTTCCTCGGAGATGTCGCTTGCCATGATCTGTCCGGGCCGGCAGACGCCCGTGTTGATCACCGCGCCCATCAGGGCTTCGGCCATGTTTCCGGCGCCGACGAATCCTATCTGCATGTCCGTTGGTTCCATTGTCTCTCCCGGCCAGGGGGTCGGAGATGATTCGGGGCACAAATCGCCTGAATGGAAAATATAAGACCGGGTGAGGGTCTTTCAACCCATGGATTCCAATCCGGTCCAGACGAATGGCGCAAAAACGTTGTGTTGCAAAAATGCCGTGTTTTTTGATATGCTTGCAAGTCGGTTGCGAACCGGTTGCGACTTGACTTTTTGCCTTTCCTGGTCTCTACTGAACGGACGCGACTGCTGCCTGCCGCGGGCGGGGCGGCCGGAACACGAAAAAGCGGAAAAACGATGCCGGCGCGGAGTCCGCCAAAGGACCGCGACCGAGGAAGGTGCCCCGAATCCATGTTCGTAATAGGAAACCTGCTCAACGCCCTTGCTACCGTACTGGGAATCGCCCTCACGGTATACATGTGGATAATCATCATCGACGCCCTGTTGACCTGGGTGAATCCGGACCCCTACAACCCCATAGTACGGTTTCTCCGCTCCGCCACCGAACCCGTGGTTTCCCCGGTACGAAGGGTGCTGTTCAGGTACATACCGCAAACGGGAATCGACTTCTCTCCACTGGTGGTCATTCTCATATTGATATTTCTGCAGATTTTCGTCGTGAATACACTGCAGGAAATCGCCCTGCGACTCCGGTGAGGCCAGTGGCCCGTCGGACAAGGAATCGGCCGGCAAGGACCGCGCCGGAAGCGAGGCTGTAATGGACAGGAGAATCACGCCTCTTGAAATAAGGCAGAAGAAGTTCGCGCAGCGTTTCCGCGGATACGACAATGCCGAGGTAGAGGCTTTTCTGGAACAGGTTGGCGAATGCATGGAGGCCCTGGTGCGGGAGAACGTCCGACTGAAGGAGGACGCCTACAGGCTGGGCCAGGAAAACCGGGAACACAAGGACCGGGAGGACGTGTTCCGGCGGGCCGTGCTGCAGTCCCAGAAGGTTCTCGAGAAGATGAAGTCGAACGCGGAGAAGGAAGCCGAGATCATCGTCTCCGAGGCCGCGGTCAAGGCGGAACGCATCATTCAGGAGGCCCAGAAGCGTCAGGCCCGGATTCTCGAGGAGATCACCCAGCTCAAGGGCCAGCGGGTGCGTCTGCTGAGCCAGCTCCGGGCCCTGCTGGAAGAGCACGAAAAACTGTTGGATTATACCGAAGACCAGATCGAAACCGTTGATCAGGAGGAGGACAAGGTCGCCTTTCTGAAAAACGCCTGACCACCATAAAGAACTACATTTCAGAGCCTGTTCAAAGACGACGGGATGCAGGGCGCGCAAGCACCTGGGCAACCCGCTCCACGTATGCAACGTGAGCGCGGGGAGGTGCGCAATGCGGCGGATCGCGTTTTTCAACAAGCTGCAAAAGGAGCGGCGCGATGGCCAAAATCGACGCATTTTTCAAGCTGATGCACGAGCAGGGCGCCTCCGACCTTCACCTGGTTTCGGGGCAGCAGCCCGCCTTGCGCATTCGCGGTGACATGGAACGAATCAAGTACAAGGTCCTGGACTCGGACGACCTGAGATCCATGCTCTACGAGATTACTCCCGAGGACAAGATCAAGGTGTTCGAGGAGACCGGGGACCTGGACTTTGGTTATGAATTGCCGGGCGTCGCGCGATACCGCGCCAACTTCTTCATGCAGAAATACGGTGTCGCGGCCGTTTTTCGCGAGATTCCGCAAAAGATCCTGACCTGCGAGCAGTTGGGCCTTCCTCCGGTCATCCCCAAGCTGGCGAGCCTGCCCCGCGGCCTGGTGCTGGTCACGGGACCCACGGGCAGCGGCAAGTCCACTACCCTGGCCGCCGTCATCGACGTGGCCAACAGGAACCGGAAGGACCACATCATAACCATTGAGGATCCCATCGAGTTCGTGCACGAGAGCAAATCGTGCATCGTGAACCACCGGGAAATCGGGGCCCACACCAAGTCGTTTTCGTCGGCGCTTCGCTCCGCACTCCGCGAGGACCCGGACATCATCCTGGTGGGCGAGATGCGGGACCTGGAAACGATTGCCCTGGCCATCGAGGCCTCGTCCACAGGGCACCTCGTGTTCGCCACCCTTCACACGACCAGCGCGGCCAAGACGGTGGACCGCGTCATCGAGGTCTTCCCGGCAAGCCAGCAGGAGCAGATCCGGTCCACCCTGTCCGACGGCATCCGGGCCGTCCTGGCGCAGGTGCTCTTCCGCCGGGCGGACAAGAAGGGCAGGTGCGCCGCGGTGGAGATCATGATCGCCACGCCGGCGGTTCGCAACCTCATTCGTGAGAACAAGACCTACCAGATTCCCTCGGCCATCCAGGTCGGCAAGAAATACGGAATGCAGCTGTTGGACGACGCGGTCATGGATCTGGTGCACAAGGGATGGATATCCGTGGAGGACGCCTACGCCAAGGCCAACGACAAGTCGCGTGTCCGTCCGCTGCTCAAGCATCCGCCCGCGGACTTCACCGAGGCGTAGTGCGCTGTTTGGACCCTGAATCCTTGACGAAAAGATTGAAAAATTTTCAAGAATCCCATAAATCGGCTTTTGGCGGGTTCTTGAACAACTCTTCCTTTCACCCGTTGGGTGAAAGGATTTTTCGCCCTCCGGGGCGGCCTCATGCGGCGC
>JBKHBM010000073.1:0-22163 GCA_046542385.1 Desulfatibacillaceae bacterium
TTCGGAAGATTGTGTTCGCGGATGGGCGAATGCCACCATCTCCGCCACTTTTTCCTGCGATTTCAACTATATGGGCTTTTTGGAGCCCCCGTTTTGCTGCCGGGGGGAGTGTTGGGGCGCGGTTGTGCTCCGGTCTCTGTAACTCTTTCCTCGATTCCGGTTCTGACCGCGATTGTCTCATGTGCTTCCCGTTCCTGTTGTCATGGCATGCCCCGCCGAAACAATCCGGTACGAGTGTTTTCTGGGCGATAACCGAAAACCGCCAGACCCATCCGGACTTCAAACAGCGATTTTTTACTTTTATTTCAAGCTATTATAAATTTTCCCTACCATACCCCACCATTTCCCTACTCGTACTATAAGGTATTGCACCGATGGCGTCCCGGGCGTGGCTTTCCTATCATACACACATGCTGCGGAGTCGCGCCCACCGGATGAAAGGGCGATATGCGACGATCGTGGCGAACCTGTCCGGCCGGGACATCCGTCCGAAGTTGAAGGTTACGGATTTCGAATCATCAACGCACCCCTGGGTGGAGGAAGCCATACATGAAACACGACGTTTACCGGAAAACCGCCACATGGCGGAAAATGCCCGCGACGAATCCGGAATCACCCCTTCACGACCGGGGATGGTTCCCCCGGAGCCGAACCTTGCCGACCCAGGGTTTTCCAAGACCCGTTTCCGGGCCGGACACTGGCATGGTCACCGTTGACGAGCACGGATACATAACCAGGTGGAACCCGGGAGCGACCCGCATTTTCGGATACTCGGAACAAGAGATGCTGGGCAAGATTCTGGTACACGTGTTTCCCATGCTCCGCAAGGATGTTGCCCGGGCGTCTCGTTTCGGAGACCAGACCCGGGACCACTTGTGGCGCGTGAGGACCAGGACGGGCCAAACCGTGGAAGTGGCTTCCATCAGTTACCCCATGACGCTGGCGAACGGGAACCGAACCACGATGGTTTATATACGGAGAACGGCCTGAAGTCGCCCGGACAAGACCGGTCGCATGGCAGTTCGAGTTCGGCGCGGGTTGCCGGATCGGAATCGCAGCCGACACAGCCCAGCGTTTGAACGCGACCGGGTATCAGGCTTCGTCCAGGTCCGGGGCCCGGGATCATGCCGGCGGAAACGCCGGCTGACCCGGCAAATCCCCGGACTTCGCGGGCCGGCCGGACACCCTGGGGAAGCCGGGACGAACCCATTTACGGTTCACCGGAACGGTGTCAGGCCGGCCTGCCCGGATGAGGATTATGAACGTTGACCAATCGAATACGTGAAGGGGTGTGCCGGAGATGAAGGCCGCGAAAACCTGTATCCATCCTGAAAACACCTTATCGCCCCTGTTTCGGGCGCAGCTTGGGGAAGCCCGGTCCGCCCGGGAGGTGTCGCTGGTATTCAGCCGGCAGATGACGGTATTCATGGACATGGTGTACCAGGGCGCGGTCGTTTTCCACGATGGGACGCGTATCCGGACGCGGAAAAGGAGGACGGGTACGGGCTGAACGTCAGGCTGTTGAAATACCCGGATTTTTACAGGATCTGGCTGTGTTCGGACCTGTTCGACATCATGGCCCGTTTTGCCAACGAAGCCCCGCGGAGAATCGAAGCCCTCAATGAACGCCCTCCCGCCGGCCTGTTCACTCTCCGGTCGCACGACCGGTCTTCCAGGAAACAAAGGCATCAACGGGCCCCGGACCACAGGAGCCCGTTGAAAGAGCCGGGACCCTCAGCCTGTTCAAAAGGATGAGATGCAAGCCGGGCGAATCCATGGGTGGTCGGCGTAACCATTGTACGCGCCGCCGACAAGGGTGTGACGCAACACCGCGGATCGTGAGGGCCGTGTCTGGAGCATGCCCGACGCCGGGGAAGAAGCCTGAAGGCGGACGGTGTCGTCCGCTGAGGTTCGTAGCCAAGAGGGACCGCTGCCTGTCACCCGGAGATCCGGCGCCAGGGAGGCCGGGGCCCGGCATCCAGACAAATTCCGGGAACGGGTAGTCCCGAATACATTGCCGCCCCTTCCCACATGGGGTTTCCACTCTATTCAGGTGACGGTTCAGAAAGGTTAGAATTTAAGCAAAATCCCCCCAATGAAGGAAGGCCCGGACAACCGGGCGAAGGAGGGCCGACATGCAGGTCAGGGATATAATGACGCCAAGGGTGTTTTTCATCAAAAACAGGGAGTCCCTGCAACTGGCGGCGGACAAGATGCGGGAACTGGATGTGGGCATCCTGCCGGTCGCCGAAGGGGACACCGATTCGGCTGCCATCGTGGGCGTGATAACGGACCGGGACATCGTGGTCCGTGCGGTTGCGAAGGGGAAGGACCCGAATGCCGTCACGGTGGAGGACGCCATGACGCCGGAAGTGGTGACCGTGGACGAGCATGCGGATCCGAACCAGGCCGCCAACATCATGGCGCAAAGACAGATACGGAGGCTGCTGGTCACCGATGGCGACAACAACGCCGTGGGCGTGCTGGCCATGGGCGACCTCGCGGTGGACTGGGAGTCCCAACCGACCGGCCAGGCCCTGGGCGAAGTGTCCAGGCCCGCGGAACCCGCTGATTGAGGAGGGTGCGCCATCCCGGAACCATCCGGGGTGGCGCAGTCAAAGGGGGAGAGAGTGAGCACACTCAAGGAGCGGCTGGACGCATTCCTGTTCGACCTGGACGGAGTGCTGGTGGATACGGCCGCGCTGCATGCCAGGGCCTGGAAACGCATGTTCGACGACTATCTCGAAAAGCGGGCCCGGCGCGAAGGTACGCAATACAGGCCGTTCGACCTCACTGACGACTACCTGCCCTACGTGGACGGAAAACCCCGCCTGGACGGGATCGTGGACTTCCTCTCCTCCAGGGGGATCGAAATAGACACGGGTTCTCCGGACGACCCTCCGGAACGGGAGACGGTGCATGGCCTGGGCAGGCGAAAAAACGAGATGTTTGTGGAATATCTGGAAAAGGAGGGAGCCCGCGTGTACGAGTCGACACCCGGGGTTTTGGACCACCTGAAAAAACGTGGTTTTTCCCTGGCCGTCGTATCCTCCAGCAAAAACTGCCTCCGGGTGCTGAAAAAGGCGGGGCTGGACGGCCATTTCGACACACGGGTGGACGGCATGGTGAGCCGGGAGTTGGGCCTTTCCGGCAAGCCGGAGCCGGACATCTTCATCCAGGCGGCAAAAGACCTGGGGCTGCCGGTCGAACGATGCGCCGTGGTGGAGGACGCCGAATCCGGGGTGGAAGCGGGCCGCCGGGGCGACTTCGGTTACGTGATCGCGGTGAACCGGCAGGGACGGGCCCGGGAGCTGGCGGCACGCGGGGCGGATCTCGTGGTGGAGGATTTGTCACGGATCGACGTGGATTCGGAGGTGGTGTCTGAGAGCACCCGGCGTCTGCCCAGGGCTCTGGACCACATCGAACGATTCGCGCCGCGAGACTCCTGCCCGGCCGTGTTCCTGGACTTTGACGGCACACTGTCGCCCATCGTGGATCGGCCCGAGGACGCCGTCCTGTCGCCGGACATGCGGCGCGCCATGGAAAGGCTTGCGGACCGGTGCCGCACGGCGGTGGTCAGCGGCCGCGGCCTGGCCGACGTGCGGGCCAGGGTCCCGGTGGCCAGCCTGTACTTCGCGGGGAGCCACGGGTTTGAAATTTCCGGACCCGGCAACCTTCATTTCGAGCATCCCGAGGGAAAACAGGCCCTGCCCGTGCTGGACAAGGCCGGGCAGGAACTCGAAAAGCTGCTCGAGAATGTTTCCGGCGCACAGGTGGAACGCAAACGGTTTTCCATTGCCGTGCATTACCGGCGGGTGGAACCAAAACGCGTAGCGGAGGTGGAAAAGGCCGTGGACCACGTGTTCGACGCCAACCCGGGATTGCGCAAAAAAAGCGGGAAGAAGGTCTTTGAACTTGGCCCGGACGTGGACTGGGACAAGGGCAAGGCCGTGAGCTGGCTGCTCACCCGCCTGGACATACGCACGGACAGCGTGGTGCCCGTGTATGTCGGGGATGACGTGACCGACGAGGACGCGTTCGGGGCCCTCGTGGGAATCGGCGCGGGAGTGGTCGTCGAGGAAGGCGCGCCCAGGCCCACGCAGGCCGGATATCGGCTTTCCGGAGTGGACGAGGTGCGCAGATTCATTGAAAACCTTGCCCAGACAGTGGAAGGAGCCGGATCATGAACCCGTGGACACTGGTGTACGAAGGATACAAACCCGAGGAGGAGGGACTTCGCGAAGCACTGTGCACGCTGGGCAACGGCTTTTTCTGCACCCGGGGGGCGGCGCCGGAGGTGCGGGCCGACGGGACCCATTATCCGGGCACCTACATCGCCGGCGGCTACAACCGCCTGCAGTCGGAGGTGTCAGGCGAGATAGTGGAAAACGAGGACCTCGTGAACATGCCCAACTGGCTGCCCATGACCTTCCGCCTCGAGGACGGGCCCTGGTTTCGCGTACCGGACATGAATATCATCGACTACCGCCTGGAACTGGACATACGGCGCGCCGTGCTCATTCGCGACCTCCGCTTCGAGGACGGTCACGGCAGAATCACCCGGGTGGTCATGAAGCGTCTCGTGCACATGTCCCACCCCCACGTCGCGGCCCAGCAGATGGAGGTCACGCCCCAAAACTGGTCCGGACCAATCGAATTTCGCACCGCTCTCGACGGGAGCGTCACGAACCAGGGCGTCGAACGCTACCAGGCACTGGCCGGCCACCATCTGCGCGCGATGGAGGCCCATGGTTATGGCGACGACGGACTCTGCGTGGTCGTCCGCACCACCCAGTCCGGGCTGGGCGTCGCCGTGGCCGAAAAGACCCGCATATACGACGATTCCGGGCGCCGGCGGGACGTGGGCAGACGGGTCCTGGTAGGCAGCTCCCATGCAATGCAGATGCTGCGGACCCGAGCCGTGGAGGGCAGGCCGGTGGTGGCCGAGAAGATCGTCGGGCTGTACACCTCCCAGGATCCGGCCGTATCGGAAATCGGCATGGCCGCCCGGGAAGAGGCCTCCATCTGCGGCCGATTCGACGCCCTGCTCGACAGCCACGCCACCGAATGGCGACATCTGTGGCGGGCTTTCGAGATACGGGTGGGTGGCGTCTCGGGAGAAAGGGAGAAGCAGGTCGAGCACATACTGTACCTGCACACCCTGCATCTCCTGCAGACGGCCTCGGTCAACACCATGGTGCTGGACCTGGACGTGGGCATACCCTCCCGGGGATGGCACGGAGAGGCATACCGCGGCCACATCCTGTGGGACGAACTGTTCATCTTCCCGGTGCTGAACCTGAGGTTGCCGGAAATCACCCGGCAGGTGCTCCTGTACCGGTACCGGAGGCTCAAGGCCGCCCGGGGCCTGGCGCACGAAGCTGGTCTGGAGGGCGGCATGTATCCATGGCAGAGCGGCAGCGACGGACGCGAGGAGAGCCAGAGGATCCATTTGAACCCCAGGTCCGGCAGGTGGATACCGGACAACAGCCGCCTTCAGCGGCACGTGAGCTCCGCGATCGCCTACAATGTGTACCACTATTACCAGGTCACCGAGGACATGGAGTTCCTCTCCTTCTACGGCGGCGAGATGATCCTCGAAATCGCCCGGTTCTGGGCTTCCATCGCCCGGTTGGACGAGGAATCCGGCCGCTACGGGATACGCGGGGTGATGGGGCCCGACGAGTACCACGAGGCCTATCCCGACGCCGACGAACCGGGTCTCGACAACAACGCGTACACCAACGTCATGGCGGTCTGGGTCATCTCCCGGGCCCTGGACCTTCACGCGGTGCTTCCCGAAGAGGCCTGCGACCGTTTGACCGACAAGCTGGGTCTGACCGTGGAGGAGCTGAAGCGCTGGGACGACATCACCCGGAGGATGAAGGTGCCTTTCCACGGCGACGGCATCATCAGCCAGTTCGAGGGCTATGAGAACCTGGAGGAGTTCGACTGGGAGGGGTACAGGGAGAAGTACGGCGACATCCAGCGCCTGGACCGGATACTGGAGTCCGAGGGGGACTCGCCGAACCGGTACAAGTTGTCCAAGCAGGCCGACGTCCTCATGCTGTTCTACCTGTTCTCGGCCGAGGAGCTGGAGGAGTTGTTCGCCAGGCTGGGTTACGATTTCAGCACCGACAGGATTCCCGAAAACGTGGAGTACTACCTGGCCCGGACTGCCCACGGGTCCACGCTCAGCAAGATGGTGCACTCCTGGGTCACGTCCCGCAGCCATCGCAAGGAGGCCTGGGACCTGTACCGCGAGGCCCTGATGAGCGACGTAAAGGACGTCCAGGGAGGCACCACGCCCGAGGGGATTCATCTGGGCGCCATGGCCGGGACCGTGGATCTCATGCAGCGCTGCTACACCGGCCTGGTAACCCGGCGGGACGTGTTGTGGTTTGACCCGTGCCTGCCCCAGGGCCTGACGGAGCTGGACTTCCAGCTGAAATTCCGGGGTTGTTTCATGAGGGTGGAGGTAACCAGGGAAAAGTTGAAACTGACCGTGCTCAAGGGCCGGGAGATGCCGGTCAAGGTGGGTTTCCGGGGTGAAGCAAGGGAAATCCGCGGAGGGGAAAGCCACGAGTTCCATCTGCACCCAGGATAAAACGAGGCCTGACAGCCCCCGGTCTGACTCGGCGGTACCGGGCTGGCCGGCCCGCGCCGATGTTTATAAAGCGAAAGGAGAAACCCATGCCGACCAAACGCGCCGGAGCGCCCGGTCCCGGAGGGACCTGCGTCTGCCCGAAATGCGAAACACGCAAGCCCCATGTCAAGGGCAGGCCATGCCTCGAGGAGTCATGCCCGGCCTGCGGGGCCAAAATGCTGCGGGAGGGATCGGAGCCTCACCGCCGCTACCTCAAGCAAAAAAGCGGACAATGACCGGGGGGCGGGACAGCCCTCACAACCTGCCGTAGGTTTCCGCCAGCTTACGCAGACGGCGGGCCGAGGCCCGGGTGGCCTGTCCCGGCTTGAGCCGCCACGTCCAGTTGTCCCCGCCACCCGCTGGCCTGTTCATCCTGCATTCCCCGCCCAGGCCCAGGACGTCCTGCATGGGAATGATCGCGGTATCCGCGACAGAGGCCATGGCCATCCTCACCATTTCATGGTGGAGGGTACGCCCGTTCGGCTTCCTTCCCAGGTACAGGGCAAGCCGCCGCTTCTGCCCGGGCCCGGCCTCGTCCTCGTACCAGCCTCGCGCGGTGTTGTTGTCGTGGGTTCCCGTGTACACCACGCAGTTCCGAATGTTGTTGTGCGGGAGGAAGCTGCCGTGGGGGAAATCGTCCCCGAACGCGAACAGCAGGATCCTCATCCCCGGAAACTCGAAACGCTGCATGGCCTCGCGCACGTCGGCGGTGATGGTGCCCAGGTCCTCGGCCACCACGGGCAGGCAGGCGAACCTCCGGGCCAGGGCGGCAAACAGCTTGTCGGCCGGGGCCTCCACCCACTCCCCGTTGATGGCGGTTTCCTCGCCGGCCGGCACCTCCCAGTAGGCCACCAGTCCGCGGAAATGGTCTATCCGCACCACGTCGTACAGATCGAAGTTGTGCCCCATGCGGCTGGCCCACCAGTCAAATCCAGCCTTTTCCTGAGCTTCCCAGTCATATACCGGATGGCCCCAGAGCTGGCCGGTTTCGCTGAAGTAATCGGACGGCACGCCGGACACGGCAACCGGTTTTTTACCCTTGTCCAGCCTGAAGAGGCCCGGATTGGCCCACACGTCCGCGCTGTCATAGGGCAGGTAGATGGGCAGGTCGCCGAACAGGGTAATGCCCCTTTGCGAGCAGGCCCGCTTCAGCCTGTGCCACTGGTCGAAGAAGACGTATTGGAAAAACCTTTCCCGGTCCATTTCCGCAGCCAGCTCGCGGCGAATCTTCTTCAGGGAAGCGGACCTGCGGTTTCGTACCCCCTTGTCCCACTCGTTCCATGGCCTGCCCTCGAACTTCTCCTTGAGCACGACGTACATGGCGTGGTCGTCCAGCCAGCGGGCGTGTTTCTGGCAAAACGCCTGAAAGTCGGGACCCCGCCCCTGTCTGGCGAAACGTTCGTAAGCCCTGTCCAGCAGGGGTTCCCTGGCTTCCCTGGCCAGTTCGAAATCCACCCTGCCGGAAGGAAAGTCGCGGGACGGCGGCAGGTCCTTTTCATCGAGCAGACCGTCTTGCGCCAGCAGTTCCGGACTGATCAGCAGCGGATTTCCGCCGAAGGCCGACACGCTGTGGTACGGGGAATCCCCGTGGCCCGAATCCGTGGGACTGAGGGGCAGCACCTGCCACCAGGTCTGCCCCGCCCTTTCGAGGTAGTCGGCGAACCGGTGCGCCTCGGGCCCCACGTCGCCGATGCCGAACCTGGACGGCAGGGAGGTGACGTGCAGAAGGATTCCACTGGAACGGATTTTCATCGGACAAGGCCTCCTTCGATGAGGGCGCAGGGAAAACCGGAGAACAGGGCGCCGACGGAAAGCTCTCCGGCGCCATCCACCACCTCCCGGGTGAACTCGTCCCTCCACCTGCCGGGGGCATTCCCGGGAAGCCTCAGCACAGTGTCGCCCCACACGGCTTTCCCCAGCGGCGCTCCGCCGTCGGGGACCACGGACCCCGGAAGCCGCGGCACCGCGACAACGTGCCAGCCACTTTCCAGCACCCTGGCAAAGGCCACAACATGGTCGGCCCGTGCGCCCGCGGTCTCGAGCGGAAGATAGTCGCCGTGTTGATAGAGACCGGCGCGGCGTTTTCTGGCGGCAAGGGCCCGGGACGTAAGAAGGAGCTTGGCTTCCCTTGCCCTGCCCTGCCCGGGAGGAGCTTCGATCATGTCGCGCAGGTCCTCGGCCCCGACCTCCCGGATTCGCTCCAGTGCCGCCCCGCGGGAGTCGAAATCCACGGGTCTTCGGTTGTCCGGATCCACCATGGACAGGTCCGGGAAACCGGCTCCCTGGTAGAAATCGGGAAAGCCCGGGGCCGTGATCTTGAGCAGGACCGTGGCCAGGCTGTTGTACAGGCCGAAGCGGGCCACCTTCGAGCAGAAGGGTACGAAGTCGGACAGGAACCGGTTGTCCCCCGCCGTGTCCACCAGGGCCGACACGAAATCCCGGAGCGCGGCTTCGTACTCCTGGTCCGGCTCCACCCACGAGGTGTTCAACTTGGCCTCCCTGGCCGCCTTGACCATGTAATCCCCGACCCGCTCCGCGTAGCCCGGTCCGCCGTCGGCCTCCTCCAGCGGCCAGGTGCCGACCAGGGTCTGGTACAGGAAATACTCCTCTCCCGGATCAGGGACCTCGCGGTTGTCAACCCGGATTTTCGCTCCGGCATTGGTGTCACGCCATCCGCTCACGGCTTCCGCCCATGCCTCGGGAGTCTCGGAAAGATGGTTGATGCGGGCCCGCACGTCCTCTCCGCGCTTGGAATCATGGCTGCCGGTGCCGTTCATCGCATTGGGCCAGTCGCGCATCCTGCGGCGGATGAAGGAATGGAATTCGTCCGGGGCCACGCCGAAGCGGGAGACGTCGCCGCCCACCTCATTCAGGGACAGCAGCCTGCCGTGGCGGTACAGGGCGGTGTCCTCATACCCCTTGGCGGCCAGTGGAGCGCACAACTGCTGGAACCGGCTGATGAATTGCGCGCGGGTCCTTTGCGTCGGGCCGTCCGGCCTTGCCGGGCCGCGCCGTGGTTCTCCCAGGAGGAGGTAGCGGATGAACGTGATTTCCCGTTCCAGGCCGGGGGCGAACAGGACGGCCTGGTCCACGGCGTGGTCCACGGCGGCCCGGTCCTGTTCCGTGACCTCTTCCCCGCACAGGTAGGTCCGATACACCGGAAACCGACAGAGGACGACGGCCAGGGCCTCCCCCAACGCCGCGGCGGACATGTCCACACCCTGGACATGGCTGGCGGAAAGACGCTTGAGCAGTCTGGCCAGGTTGTCGAAATCCCCGGCGAACTGGTGCCTCAGGGCCCGGGCCCTGCACTCCCGCACCACCCCGTCCGGGGCGCCCGGATTGCCCGTGAAGCCGGTGTAGATCTCGTCCATGGCCTTTTCATTGCCCCCATTGACGAACAGGCCGTTGACCATGGCCCCGAAATCGTATCCGGTCGTCCCCTGCACCGGCCACGCCCCGGGCAGGTCCTCTTCAGTGTCCAGGATCTTTTCCACCAGTATGAAGGCCTCCGGGGCCTCCTTCACGAGGCGTTCCAGATAGGCCGCCGGGTCGGCCAGCCCGTCCACGTGATCGATCCGCAGGCCCTGAAAGACGTTCTGGTTCACCAGTTCGACAATCAGGCCATGGGTGGCTTCAAAGACCCCCTCGTTCTCCTGGGCCACGCAGATCAGGTCGTTGATGTCGAAAAACCGGCGGTAGTCGATCTCCCTGCGGGCCAGCTTCCAGTGGGCCAGCAGGTAATGCTGCCGGGCCAGAAGGGAATCCAGCGCACTGAAACCGTCGCTGTCGCCGACGGAGCCGTTCACCTCCTTCAGCACGTCGTCCAGGATGCAACGGACGGTTTCACTGTTTTCACAGAGTTCCCTGAACCGTCCATGCGCCCTTTTGATCCGGAGCCGGGCCTCCCCCACCGTCTCCCCGGGGTACTTGTCGCCGGCAAAATCGCCGGCGATTCCCTCGAGCATCCGCACGGCAGGGTCGTCCCCGGCGGTTTCCTTTCGCAAACGGGAAAGGGTGCGGCCGGCCAGTTCTCCGGCGGCCGCCGCGTTCAGGGGAAAGACGTTGTCGTGGCAGGACACGCAAAAGCCGCCGTCACTGCGGGAAATTTCCAGGTCGCCGTTTTCAAGGCACCGCGCGTAGGGCTCCCCCAGAAACGGGGCCAGCACCCGGCCCCTGAGGTTTTCGTGAGGATGGTTCCACTGGATGTCGAACACCGGCGCATGGGCGGAATCCAGGCCGAACTCCAGCACTTCGCGCAGGAAAGGGTTGCCGCCGTCCCAGGCCATGTGGTTGGGGACGATGTCCTGTATCCATCCCATGCCGTGATTGTGAAGTTCGGACACCAGGGCGAAAAGATCCTCCCGATCACCCAGTTCCGGGTTCAACCGGTTGGGGTCCACCACGTCGTAGCCGTGCGGGCTGCCGGGCCGCGCCGCGAAAATCGGCGAAGCGTACAGATGGGACACGCCCAGTCGGGCAAGGTAGGGCACGATCCTCCCGGCTTCGGTGAACCCGAAACCCGGCCTGAACTGTATTCGGTATGTCGCAATCGGAGCCTGCATGAAATCCTTTTCCCTCGTATTGCCGTCCCGGTGGCCAAGGGCGAAAATCCCTGGCGCCGGCCCGGTATCATTGAAGCCGTATCATCAGCTTTTCGGCCAGCACCTCGAAGGTCCCGACCCAGGCGATGGCGTCTTCGTCACCCTTTTCCGCCTTGTCCGTGAATTCCGGATACGCGGTGTTCCGCAGGGTCCAGTGGTCGTTCTGGACTTCCCTCAGATTCACGTCGAACGGCAGTTCATACACCAGTTCCACCACGGTCAGCAGGTGTTCCAGCCGGCTCCCGTCCCCGGGATTTTCCATCATCCGGTCGGCCGAGGCTTCCAGGGTCTTTCGCAGGGTGTACTCGAGGGTGTCGGCATCCAGGTCGATCCCCGACAACTCCGCCTCCTGCAGCAGGCTGCGTATCGTGTCCCCGGACATTTCAGGCCGGTCGAACTCCTGTTTCAGGTCGTCGTTCAGGACGAAGTAGCCGGCGGCGGACAGGGCTCTGGGACAGGGGGTGGACGCGTTTTTCAAAAAACGCATGAACGGCGCGTTCTGCTCGTATATGGGACGGTAGGCGGCAATGGCGTTTTCCCGGGACGTTGCTATGAGGGTGTCCAGCACTTCCCGCTGCTGGTCCCTGAACAGGGATTCCATGTTATACAGGGACTCGCCGAAGTGCCTGTCCAGCAGGCGCACCGCCCGGGTGAAGTCCGCCGAGTTGTAGCACTCGGCGAAGCCCTTCCGCAGTTCCTGGAAGGCGTCGTCAGGCATGGCCCCGGAAATTCCGCAGGACACGTTGTGGTCGTACAGGTGGATCACGCCGAAGCGCAGGTCCCCGGATTCGCAGGTAAGGTCGGATCGCAGGCGGGCCTCGCCCACCGCCATCCTGACCCGGCCCGACTCAAAACTGTCGTAGCCCGTACGTCTCGCCGTGTAGCAGGCCACGGACACCTCTTCAGGATAGTCCTCGAACAGGCTGCTGATGGCGTAATGGGCGCCGACCTTTTCCAGGTCCAGCATGGCCGGCCGCACGAATTCCTCATATATGCGTTTGCCGTCGCCATGCTCCGGGAGGTTGCTGAGCGCCTGTCCAAGACGTTTCAAAAAAGGCTCTTCCAGCCCGGCGCTTTCGATTCCGTCGTGCAGTTGCACGGCCCTGCCGGCATACTCGATGACCTGGACGGTTTCGATGCCGGAGAGTTCGTCGAAGAACCAGCCGCAGCTTGTGAACATGAGCATGCCGTGGCGGGCCATCTCCAGCAGTTCCAGGGCCCTGGTTCTGTCCCGGCCCCGCGGCTTGCCCGCGCCGTGTTCGTGGAAGAAGCGGTCCACGTTTTCAGGGGACCGGTCCAGTACCACGCTTATGTAATCGTTCCGGGCCGCCCAGGGATCATCCACGTATTCCGCCATCCGCTTTTCGTACGTTTCATGCACTCGGTCCCGCAACCAGTCCAGCGCCTCCCTGAGGGGCCGGCGCCAGGCCTGGCTCCATCCCGGGTGCATGCCGGAGTTGCAGCCGCAGTCCGCGCGCCATCTTTCCACGCCGTGCGCACAGCTCCAGGAGGTATTCTCGATGATCTCCACCTCCCACTCCGGTGGATGCCTTTCCAGGAACTCCCCGTAATTGGTCAGCCGGGCGAGTTCCTCGGACTCTATGTGATACAGGGCGTAGGCCAGGGCCATGTCTCCGTTTCGGTGATGGTGGCCGTAGGTCTCCCCGTCCGAGGCGATATGCACCAGCCGGGGCTCGTCGCCTTCGCCGAACCCTTCGGCCAACTCCCGCCCGAACCGGCGGCCGTCCTTCAGCATGTTTTCAAATGCCACCCGGTGGGACATTTGGCCGTCGTAGAAGAACACGGCGATGTCGCCGCCCCCGGGCAGGTTCTGGACGTAGGGTTTGCCCGTGTCCAGGGCCCCTCCCTCCACCTCCCGCCAGTCTTCGTCCCCCGCGGGGCGCACCCGGCCCGCCTGGCCCGGGCTGAGCAGGACGAACCGCAGGCCCTGTTCGGCCATGATGTCCAGGCTCTCCAGGTCAACGGCCGTTTCCGGCAGCCACATGCCTTCGGGAAACCGACCGTACCGGCTCTCGAAATCCCGAATTCCCCACACGATCTGAGTCAGCTTGTCCCTCTGGTTGGCCAACGGCAGGATGATGTGGTTGTAGGCCTGCGCCATGGCCGATCCATGGCCGGAGAAACGTTCCCGGCTCAGGGCGTCGGCCCTGAGCACCGCGTCGTACACGTCGGGCGTATTGGTCTCCATCCAGGCCAGAAGCGTGGGGCCGAAATTGTAGCTGATCTTCGCGTAGTTGTTGACGATGCCGGTTATGAACCCCTCGTCGTCCAGAATCCGGGAAGCCGCGTTGGCCGCGTAGCACTCCGCGGTTATCCTGTCGTTCCAGTCATGATACGGGTAGGCCGAGTCCTGGACCTCCACGGTCTCGAGCCAGGGGTTTTCCCGCGGCGGCTGGTAGAAGTGCCCATGTACACAAATGTATCGATTCTGCATTACCTGCTCCCTGGGAGTGTCTCGTCAGTAAATGTCCGGGTCCGGCCTTTCCCGGAACAGCACGAGGACGGAATGGGGAGACAGTTCGAGTTCCTGCTGGCCGCTCGAGCGCATCGTCCCCGGCGTTTGCGTGCCCGGGCCGTCCCAGCGGTTCTCCGAGGAATCCAGGATCCTCTCCCAGTCCCCTTCGGGGACTTCCACCCGGATTTTCCGGGTTGCGCCGCCAAAATGGAAAAGCGCCAGAACCTCCTCGACGGAATTCCGGTTCAAAACCGCAATCACGCGGCCTTCCCCGTACACCGCCACCTCCATGTTCCTTTTGTCCGAGCAGCCCAAAGGGCCCACCTCCGAACGCATCCGAATCAGTTCGCGATAATAATCCAGCAGTATGCGGTGGCGGCCGGACCGCCTCAGCCCGTGGTCCAGCCGGGCGGATTCGAAGGTTTCCGGCGACTGGGGATCCGGCGGTTCCCCCTGCCGGCGGAACGGCGCGAATTCCCGGTTTCTGCCCTCTCGCACCGCCTCCACCAGGTCCGGGTCCGTATGGCTCACGAAATAGGGAAACGGCGCGATTTCCCCGTATTCCTCGCCCATGAACACCAGTGGGATGTACGGGGACAAAAGGACCAGGGCGGCGGCCAGTTTCCGTGGCTCGAAGGTGACCAGCCGGCCCAGACGGTCCCCCTTCATCCGATTGCCGATCTGGTCGTGGTTCTGCGCGAACACCACCAACCGGCCGCCGTGCAGATGGCTGGAATCGTTGCCGTGCCGGCGTTTGCGAAACGGGGAATACCTGTCTCCGTAAACGAAACCGTCGCGAAAGGCCCGTGCCATGTCGTCCAGATCACCGAAGTCCGCATAGTAGCCGTCCCGTTCCCCGGTGAGCAGGGAGTGCACACAATGGTGGAAGTCGTCGTTCCACTGGGCGTCCAGGCCGAAACCTCCGACGTTTTGACGGTCCACGATGCGCGTGTCGTTCAGCGGGCTTTCCGCGATCAGGTACAGACGGCGGTTGGTCTCCTCACCCAGCCGGCGCACCGCGTTTTCAAGCTCCATGAGGAACGGGCGTGCCGAAAAGTCCAGTATGGCGTGGACCGCGTCGATGCGCAGGGCGTCGACATGGCAGACGCGCATCCAGTGCAGGGCGCTTTCGATGAAGTAACGGCGCACGTGGTCGCTGTGCGGTCCGTCGAAGTTCACGGCCTCGCCCCAGGGGGTCTTGTAATGGTCGGTGAAATACGGGCCGTACTGCCACAGGTAGTTGCCTTCGGGGCCCAGGTGGTTGTAGACCACGTCCAGCACCACGGACATGCCCCTTTCGTGGCAGGCGTCCACCAGCCGGCGGAACCCGTCCGGACCTCCGTAGGAGTTTTGCGCGGCGTAGGGATACACGCCGTCATACCCCCAGTTGCGGTCCCCGGGAAACTGGGCCACGGGCATGAGTTCCACCGCGGTGATCCCGAGGTCCCGCAGGTGGTCCAGATACGGGATCGCCGCGTCGAAGGTGCCTTCGGCGGTGAACGTGCCCACGTGCAGTTCGTACAGCACGTACCGGGAAAGGGGAACCCCGTGCCAGTGGCCGTCCGTCCAGGGAAAGTCCGCGGCCACCACCTCGGAGGAGCCGTGGACCCCGTCGGGCTGGGACCGCGACGCCGGGTCCGGCCACCTGGCGGGGTCCTGCCCATCCTTGTGCAGCCGGTAACGGTACCGGCTCCCCGGGTACACGTCCCCTGCTTCGCCCACATGGTAACCGAAACGGGTACTCTTGAGTTCCACCAGGCGTTCGTCCGGATACTCCAACGCCACGTCCGCCTGCCGGGCCCACGGCGCCCAGACCAGGAAACGGGCGCGTCCGTCCCCGAGGTATTCGGCGCCCAAACGGGCCGTGCACGCTCTGTTGATCAGGTTTCGGGACAATGCCTGCTCCAGTTCCAGCCCGGGTCCTTAAAGGCCCCGATTCGCGCCAAAGCGCCAAAGGCGGGGGAGGCCGCACTCCTGTATCGCGACCCCTGCCCGGGACCGCCATCGCGCGAGTCAGGCCCGTTCGCCGGGAAAAGGACTTCGCCAATGTCATCACCGCCGCACCAACGGAGTGCGGCGTCCACGAAACTTCACGGCGGCGCCTTGACTTTGCAGGGTCCGGGAAGTATTTCGGCCGGCGAAATTCTCCGTCAACCATCAGGGCTAAAGTTCCACCCTGAGCCGGCTGCCGGTGACCGCCGCCACCATGAGGGTAAGGTACTCCCGCAGATGCCGGGTCAACAGAAAGTTGTCCCGCACGTAGGTCCTGGCCTTGTTCCCCATTTCAGACAGGGCGTCCCCGTGCTTGAGGAGATAGCGTATCCTGAGTGCCGCGCCTTCCGGCGAGTCAACCAGAAAGCCGGTATGGTGGTTGACGACCTGGAGGCGGATGCCGCCCACGTTGCCGCCGATCACGGGCTTGCCCTTCCACATGGCCTCGGTCACGGTAAGTCCGAAACCCTCCCTGATGGACTTCTGGAGCACCACGGACGAGAATCGCTGGATGGCGTTGATGGAGCGATGGGCGTCCGGAGGCAGCAACAGGATGTGCACGTCCGGGTCGTTGTCCGCGAATTTGCGCACCTCGGCCAGCATCTGCTCCCCTTCCGGATCGTCCGTCGCGGTGCCCCCCGCCATCACCAGCTGCACCGGAGGGCCGAAGTCCCTGACCATCCGCCATGCCCTGATCACGCCCACCGGGTCCTTCCACCGGTCAAATCTCGATATCTGGGAAATCACCGGGCGCTCCGGGTCGATGCCGAACTCGTTGCGGGCGGCCGCCACCTCGTCCGCGCCCAGATCCATGTTCTTGGCGCTCAACGGATCGATGCTCGGGGCTATGATGTACAGGGGATGGGGCATCCTTCGGGCGAACGCGGCCAGCGAGTAGATGCTGGCGTCATAGGCTTCCAGCTGCGGCTGGAGGAATTTCCAGACGCTTCGGTTGGGGCGGCTGATGTCGATATGGCACCGCCATACCCACTTGCCCCTGCGTCCCGGGCACAGACCCAGAAGCGGCGCGGGCTGGGGATCGTGAATGAAGACCACGTCCGCCTGTTCCAGCTTGTCCCTCAGCCTTTCCGCATTCCGCCTGTTGGTCTCGAGATAATGCTCCAGAAGGCTTTCCGGAATCTTCTCCGGCTCCCCCTGCAGCGTGTTGTGCATTTTCTTGGTGCATTCATAAAATCGGTCGTCGCCGGTGACCACCTCCCAGTCCACATCCAGGCCCAGTTCCTGCTTCAGGGGAACCAGCCGGTGGAGGATTTCGGCCACCCCGCCGCCCTCCCGCGTGGAGTTCACATGCACCACCCGCATTCCCGAAAGCGGCGCGGTAAGCTGGCGCAACTGGTCGATGACGTTTTCTCCGACGACGGATTCGTACTGCTCGAGCATCCCGGTCATGATTTTCCCGCTCCCCCCAGGTGCCTTGAAAATGCCAGCACCAGTTCCTCCTGCAATTCCGCGAGCGTATTGAAATAGGGATCGATGGCCCTGATGTCCCCTCGGAGCCCTTCGTATTCCTCATGGAAATTTTCCAGCCAGCTGGAAAAATCGTCTCCCCCATCGGAAAGGCGGCGCCTGGAATCCACGAAGTGATAGAAAACGCTGCCCAGCGTCAGGGAAGGCAGCACCGAAGCCAGATCCTGAGGGGTTTCCGCACTCTTCCGGCTGTCCAGGACCACTATCTGGGATCGCATGAAGATGAAGGGATGGTCCGCCTCCCGGCGTTCGGCCAGCGGATCCTCGTCGATCCTCTCCTCCACGACCTCCACCACCTCCCTGCGCAGCTTGTCCAGGTCCTCGAAACGGCCCGGATTGATGATGGAAAGCCTTTCCGCCAGAACGGTGTCGTGCAGGTCCCGGTATGCCCAGCTCGCGAAGTCGTTCTGATACTCGGGGTCGACGAAGTAAGGACGGAGAAGCCCGCTCCAGAAGTGGTGGTACAGGATGTCCGGGTCCCCGGTCCGGATGAGCTGGTCCCTCAGCTCCCTAAGGTTGTGCGCCCTTTCGCCCACGGCCAGAGTGATCAGGGCGCAGTCGAATACGGCGAAGCTCTCGACCATGATGTTTCCTTTTTCGGAGGGGCGAAATGAAATCAGGCGTGACGCCGGGGCGGGGCCGGCGACCCTTTTGGATTCATCTTCCATCTGTAAACGAACCTGTGGGAATTGGAATCCGTTCCATAGTGTATATGGGGCGGGAAAACCATGTAGCCCGGAAAACCGGCGCCCCATGTCCCTTTACGGCGTCCGGCGCGCCCAAATACAGTGAATCCTTGATTTTCTTCGGATGCGAACAATGCCATCAATGGGACGCGTGCAACGGCCCGGCTTGAAAACCCCCGCCAGCCGAAGGACGAGAGCGACTGAACCCCGGCGGCAGCGTTGCCGAAAGGGCAATGATGGACGCACCCAGGATCCTTTTCGTGACTCCGGAAGTCACCTACCTTCCCGAAGGCATGGGGCCGGCGGCGCCGTTCATCTCGGCGAAGGCGGGAGGCATGGCCGACGTTTCAGCAGGCCTGGTGGGAGCTCTGTACGAGGCCGGCGCGGACATCCACGTGGCGCTTCCCGATTTCCGCGCCATCTACAACCGGCAGCTTCCGGAGCACGGCCAGCGAAGTTTTCAGACCGTGGTCCGAAACGTCCCGGACCACAGGATTCATTTCGCCCAGGACAGTGCGTTTTTCCGGCAGGCCAACGTATATTCCGGAGATTTTTCCCGGAATACGAGGATGTCCCTGGCCTTTCAGAGGGAAGTCATCAACCATGTCCTTCCCGGGGTCAGACCGGACCTCGTGCATTGCAATGACTGGACAACCGCGCTGGTGCCGGCCATGGCCCGAAGGCTGGGAATACCCAGCCTGTTCACGATCCACAACCTGCTGTCCTACCGGCTCCCCCTGGCCGAGGTCGACAACCACGGACTGGACACCGGGGAGTTCTGGCCCTATCTGTATTACGACGCCATCCCGGCGGGATTTGACGACGCCTTGAAAAACCGGTGGCTGGATACTCTGGCCTCCGGGGTGTTCGCCTCGCATTTCATCAACACGGTGAGCCACACCTTTCTGCATGAACTGACCAGGGGCCAGCACGGGTCCGTGGACCCCGCCATCGTTCGCGTAGTGGCGGACAAACTCCGTGCGGGATGCGCCGTGGGCATACCCAATGCCCCGGACCCGTCATTCGATCCGGCGCGGGACGATTCCCTGGCAGCCCGGTACGGCCCCGACGACAACGGGGAGGGCAAGGCGGCCAATAAGCTGGCCTTACAGGACAGGCTGGGATTGACGCGGGATTCGCGCGCGCCCCTGTTCTTCTGGCCGTCCCGCCTGGACCCGGCCCAGAAGGGGTGCCATCTCCTGGAAGGTCTCCTGCCGGATTTTCTGGACATCCACGGGGAATACAACGCCCAGGTGGCCTTCGTGGCCGACGGCCCCCACCAGGACAGGTTCCGTCAACTGGCCCGGGATCCCGCCACGGAAGGCAGAGTGGCGGTGGCTGATTTCGATGACGGATTGTCACGCCTGGCTTTCGCGGGCTCGGATTTCGTGCTCATGCCGTCCGCCTACGAGCCCTGCGGCCTGCCCCAGATGATCGGGGCCCGTTACGGCGCGCTGCCGGTGGCTTACGACACGGGCGGCCTGCATGACACGGTTACCCACTTCTCCCCGGACCATGGTTCGGGAAACGGTTTTTTGTTCCGACACTTCGATTCCCCCGGTCTTGCATGGGCCATGGGAGAGGCCATGGAATTTTTCCGGCTGCCCGGTTCGCGGAGAGGCGCGGTGGTCGCCCGGGTCATGCGCGAGGCCCGGGAGGACTTCGATTTCCGGAACACGGCCCGACAGTACATGGACCTGTATGAACGCATGCTGGACCGTCCCCTGGTACAGCCGAAAGATTCATAACGCCGTCGACGCGCTGGTTGAAGCCGTGCACGGGTTCAGGCATGACCATGCGCGGCCGCCCAACGACGCGGGCCGCCCCGCATTGTAAAGGCCCCTTCGACGGGATTGGGGCATCCGCCCCATGTTGTTTTGCTCCCCCCCGCCGTACGCTGGCATGATGAAATCATTCCCCCGGAAACCGTCGAGTCGTAAAGACCGTACCCGATACAGGAAGAATCATCCCTGAATCCGTGATGAAAATATTGAACAATCTTTCAAGAGCCCCATAAATCGGGCTTTCCGCGTGTTCATGAACGACCCGGGACCGGGAGACGCGGGGAAGGGGGAATCCGGACATGCACGAGGCGAAATTGGAAGAGGCTGCCCCGATGGGCAAGGGGTAGGAAGATCGTGCATGGGAAGGGGCCCCGCGGGCGTTTCCCTCCGGCCGGCGGGGCGCGACCCGGGGCGATACGGACGATACCGGACCGGGCCTTTTCGGGTTACCGGTGTCTGGCCTCCAGCCACATGCACTGGTAGGGTTCGAATACCAGGTCGGAGCCGGCGCTTTTCTCTTCCCCGGACAGATGGTCGGTGAACCTGTATCCCGAACCGACCAGGCGGAACCTGTTGGAATCCATGGACGGCCGGTACTCGGAAAAGTTTGCCAGCACCAGGATGCGCTGCTTTTCGCTCCATCTCAGAAAGCCGAACAGGTGCCCGTTGCCGGTGGACACCACCTCCATGTTGGAATCCTGGAAGGCGGGCTGCCGTTTTCGCAACTCGATGGTACGGATCAGGTGGTCGTATATCCTTCTCTCCAGAAGGTCCGGATTCCGCCAGTCGTCCCTGCTTCCCCACCTGGTCCTGGGCCGGTGCACCCAGCGGCTGTCCGACGCCTTGGTCGGCTCGGTCACGTACCCGTAATCATTGAGCACTCCCCACTCGTCGCCGCCCAGGTAGAACAGGGGTATCCCGCTCGCCGCGAGGATCACGGACCGCAGCATGAAGATCCTGCGCAGGGCCATGTCCACCAGATGCTCGTCCTTGAGGGCCAGGGCCTGCTCCAGGCCGGCCAGGGACGCGAAGGTCCCGGATATGCGCAGGTCGCCGTTTTCCGGGTTGAACTGGAAGGGAACGCCCCGGGCGAACGATCCCGGAAAGTACCCCGTGTAGAAGTCGTTCAGGAACTTCCTGTGGTCGTGGGGGTTGATGCCCAGATCCCGGGCGTCCTGGTCGTCGAAGGTCCAGCCGATGTCGTCGTGGCATCGCAGGTAGTTCACCCAGGCGCATCCTTTTGGGATGCGGTGCCGCCTGGACATGGAGTATTCCAGCAGCCGCACCTCCCTGGTCGCCAGGGCCTCCCACAAAAGGGCCATGAGCAGGGGGTTGTAGGACAGCTGGCATTCGTCCGGGCTTATGTAGCGGATCACCTCGTCCGGGTGGACGATGGCTTCCGACTTGAACGCAAGGGAAGGGGCGGCGATGCGGGCCAGGGCATTGTACGCGCGGATGATCATGTGGGCCTCGGGAAGGTTCTCGCAGTCCGTGCCCAGCCGCTTCCACAAAAACGCCACCGCGTCCAGGCGCAGGATTTCGACCCCTGCGTTGGCCAGAAACAGCATCTCCTCGGCCATGGCCCGGAACACGTTGGGGTTGGCGTAATTCAGATCCCACTGGTAGCTGTTGAAGGTGGTCCAGACCCACTTGCCCAACTCGTCGAACCAGGTGAAACTGCCCCTGCGGATGGTGGGAAAAATGTCCCGCAACGTACGCTCGTACTGGTCCGGCAACGTCCGGTCGTCGAACATGTAGTAGAAGCCCTGATAGTAGCGGTCCCCGTCCCTGGCCCTCCGCGCCCAGGCATGGTCGTCCGAGGTGTGGTTGAACACGAAGTCCAGCACCAGACTTATACCCTCGTCCCGCAACCTCCTGGCGAGCTGGATCAGGTCCTCCATGCTGCCAAGGTCCGGATTCACGCTGCGATAGTCGCTCACCGCGTAACCGCCGTCGTTTTCCCCGCGGGGCACGGCGAACAGGGGCATGAGGTGGATGTAGTTCAGGCCCAGTTCCCTGAAGTACTCCATGTGCTCCTTGAGCCGGGCCAGGTTTTCGCTGAACAGGTCCACATACAGGACGCCGCCGACCATTTTTTCGGAGAGGTACCACGCCGGGTTTGCGACCCTGGCCGCGTCCATCTCCTTCAAATCCTCGGGGCGCTCCACCCAGGAACGGGCCGCGGAGAGCAGGATCTGCTCCAGGTGGTAAAAGAAGTCGTAATGTCCGCCATAGAGGTGGAGCAATATGCCGAACAGCGTTGTCCAGTTGCGGCCCAGCCGCCGCTCGAACGCCTGCTGGTGCTCCATGTCCAGTCCGGCTTCCTCGAAGAAGTCCCGGACCCTGGGCAGCAGGCGGTCCAGGGATATGTGCGCCTGATCCTGTATCCAGGAGTCATGATTCATCGTGTTTTCCCCGTTCCCGCGTCAGGCTCCGTGCCGCAAAACAAAGTCACCATTATCAGCCTGTTGAAAAACGCGATCTGCG
>JBKHBM010000074.1:0-22084 GCA_046542385.1 Desulfatibacillaceae bacterium
CCCGATTTATGGGGCTCTTGAAAGTTTTTTCAATATTTTCGTCACGGATTCAGGATGGATTCATGCGAATGGTCAGGGCAGGATGTCGATGCCCGGGGCGCCCCCGGCCTCCAGGACCTCCCCGACCACGGCGGCGTGTTCGATACCCGCTTCCCGCATTCCTGCCGCGCACGCCTCCGCGTCCTCCGGGGCAACGGCCACCAGCAGGCCCCCGGACGTCTGGGGGTCGAACAGCAGGTCCAGAAGTGCCTGGTCGATGCCCGGGGACACCCTCACGCTTTGTTCGCAGAACTTCTTGGTCACGTGCATGCCCGCGGGCAAAAAGCCCATGTTGGCGTGTTCCACGGCCATGGGGATGAAGGGCACGGCGACGGTGCGTATGGCTATCCGGCAACCCGCGCCGTGGGCCATTTCGAGAGCGTGGCCGGCAAGTCCGAATCCGGTGATGTCCGTGCAGGCGGAGGGAGAGAACCGGCGCATGACATCGGCCGCCGTCCTGTTGAGTTCGGAGGCCACCCGCACCAGCGTGTCCACGGCTTCCGTGCCCCCCAGGCCGGCCTTGACGATGGTTGCCAGCACACCGGTGCCCAGGGGCTTGGTGAGTACGAGGAGATCGCCGGTCCGGACACTGTGGTTGCAAAGAACCCTGTCGGGATGTACCAGTCCGGTGACGGAAAGCCCGTATTTGAACTCCTTGTCGTCCACGCTGTGCCCGCCCACCAGCAGGGCCCCGGCCTCGTGCACCTTGTCCAGTCCGCCGCGCAGTGTTTCGCGCAGCACGTCCCACGGCAGGTCGCCGGCCGGAAAACACACGATGTTCATGGCGGTTTTGGGTGTGCCGCCCATGGCGTACACGTCGGACAGGGCGTTGGCCGCGGCGATTTGTCCGAAGTCGTAAGGCGAGTCCACGACGGGGGTGAAAAAGTCCAGGGTCTGCACCAGGGCGAGGGCGTCCGATACGCGCACCACTCCGGCGTCGTCGCTGGTCTCCGTACCCACCAGCAGATCCGGGTGGTCCCGGCGCGGCAGGTCCTCCACGATGGCCTGCAGGTCTCCCGGACCCAGTTTGGCCGCTCAGCCCGAGGCCCGGACCCTGCTCGTGAGGCGTATGATGTCTTCCCTGTCCGCCACGTCTCCTCCTTGATCGGGGGCAAGTGCAGGGTGGAGTCTGGCTGTTTTGCCAGGGGTTGTCAATGGCGAAGCGTCGGGACTATGCGCTTGTTTTTCCGGGATGTTGCAAAAATCGGGCAAAAGGGCTATCCTTTACTTGCCGATCAAGAAACATACCACTGATATAGTGGAAAAGTTTTCCATGGAGGCAGGTTGAAACTTTTCGCGATCATCACCATCTCCGTACTGGTGGGGCTGGGCCTTTTGCGGTTCATCCTGCGCTTCACCATGCACAGGACACAAAAAAACCTGCTGCGGGCGGTCAAAATGCGCAGGCCCGGGGCGTCCTGGACCATGATCGACGGAGCGAACTTCATGGGTCTGGCGTCCGCCGGTGTGGCGCAGGTACGGGGCAACGGTATCCTGGCCCTGAACCGGGACGAGCTGTATTTTCTCATGGCGGTCCCCAGACGTGAAATCGCCATTCCACTCACGGCCGTCCGGGACGTTGACCTGGTGCGGAGCCATACGGGGAAAACCGTGGGCCATGCGCTGCTTCGAGTCATGTTCGACGAACAATCGGGACAGGACTCCGTGGCCTGGGCGGTGCGGAATCCGGAACAGTGGAAGCGGAACATACAGGCGCTGTCCGGGCAGGCATGACGCCTGTCCGGGTCTCGCCCATGCAGAAAAGGAGGTGCGCATGCAGGATCTTTGGCCGTCTGAAATCAAGGAAAGCGGGGTCAATTCGCCGGTGGCCATTTTGCGCGAGCAGTCCCGGAAGCTGGCGGAAAAGACCGGAAACAGGATCAGCGCCGACGTGCGCCACGTGGGCAAGGCGGAGCTGGAGGACGTGCCCGAGGAGATGTCTCCCGGCAGCTTCCGCTACGAGTTCATTCTGAGTTCGCCCCAGCTCAAGGGCTTTCATTTCACCCTGTTTCGCATACTCCACGACGCCAGCCTGTACCCGGTTTTCATCTACCCCCATGACGAGGCCAAGGCCGAGGTATGGCCCAACGTGCCGGGGGCCGTTCTGGCCGACGGGGAAAAGGATTTTCTCGAGGTGGTGCAAAAGATTTTTCGCAGCGAGGCCACCACAAAGATCCTCTCCGCGGTACTGGCGCAGGTGGAAAAATAGGATCACGAGCCCATGGGAAAAGGCGTCGGGAAATGGGTGCCGCCGGCCCATGGCGGCTGGCGGGGCAGGCTCCACGAGGTCATCTTCGAGGCCGACACCCCGGCGGGCAAGGCCTTCGACGTGGGGCTCATCCTGTGTATCCTCGTGTCCATCGCCGTGGTCATGGCGGACAGCGTGGACGGCCTGAACCGCCGGTACGGCGAGGTCCTTGTCGTCGCGGAGTGGTGCTTCACCATAGTGTTCACGATCGAGTACGTGCTGCGGCTCCTTTGCCTTGCAAGGCCAAGGGTTTACGCCACCAGCTTTTTCGGCGTGGTGGACCTGCTGGCCATAGTCCCCACCTATCTAAGCGTCCTGTTTCCGGGAAGCCAGCATCTGGCCGTGATTCGGTCGCTGCGCCTCCTCCGCGTCTTTCGCGTGCTGAAGCTGGCTCCGTACCTTGCCGAGGCCAATCTTCTGCTCCAGGCCTTGCGGGCCAGCCGGGCCAAGATTATCGTATTCCTGTGCACGGTGGCGAGCGCCGTGGTCATCCTGGGCACCCTCATGTACGTCGTGGAAGGCGACAAAAACGGCTTTGACAACATTCCCGTGAGCGTCTACTGGGCCATAGTCACCCTCACCACCGTTGGATACGGGGACATATCCCCGGGCACGGGACTGGGAAGGGCGTTGTCCGCGCTGGTGATGATCCTGGGGTATTCCATACTGGTGGTGCCCACCGGAATCGTCACATCGGAACTCACCCAGGCCATGTCCCGGAAAAGGATTGCCGCGGTTTCCACCCAGGCCTGTCCGGCGTGCGGCAAAGAGGGCCATGACGTGGATGCCAGGCATTGCAAATACTGCGGTGCGGCTTTGTGAACCGGACCGCGAAAGGAAGTCATTTCCATGCAGCTATCCATACGCACCGCGGTCACCGTCGTTCTGGCGGTTCTGTTGACGACCGCCGGGCCGGCGGCCGGCGCGGTCATCGAACTGGACGACGGCCGCACCATCGTCGGCGAGATCCTGCGCTTCGAGGACGGCATGTACTTTGTCAGGACCGGCGGCGAGGTGGTGGCCGTACCCAGGGACCGGACGAACAGCGTGCATTCCGGGGACGACCCTGACCGGCGGCCCGGCATGATGTACGGCGAGCCGATGCCCGAAGGACCGGAGTATCGAAAACAGCTGGAATCCACGCGGGAAAAGCTGACCGGCGACGAAGACACCATGCGCCTGATAGAGGAATTGCGGGACGACCCGGAAATGCAGGCGATTCTGTCGGACCCGGAAATCCTGAGAGCCGTGGAACGTGGGGACATCGCCGCCCTGCTGGAAAACCCGAAGTTTCAGCGGCTCATGGAAAACGCAACGGTCCGGGACATCCAGCGCAAGGCGCTCGAATAACTCGGCGCGGATGTGCAACATGCTTGCAGACGGCACGCCCGGGGTGGTACATTCAAAGGACGCATGAGGTGGGCGCGAGACGGCGCGCGAACAAGCCTTGAACACCATAGAAAAGGAGCATTCCGCCCATGGGTACCAATAACGTCGTGTTCCTGGAAGTCCTGGAGTGGTTCGACAACACGGGCCGGGAGATGGTCCACCGCCTTCCCGAGGAGGGTTCCGGCGAAATCAAGTACGGTGCCCAGTGCACGGTGCGGGAGAGCCAGGCCGCGGTATTCTTTTACCAGGGCAAGGCCTTTGACGCCCTGGGACCGGGACGCCACACACTCAAGACCCACAACATTCCGGTGCTGACCAAGGTTCTGTCCATCCCGTGGGGCATGACCAGCCCGTTGCGCGCCGAAGTCTACTTCGTCAACCTCAAGACCTTCACGGACATGCGCTGGGGAACGCGGGACCCCGTGGCCTTCAAGGACAAGGAACTGGGGCTTATACGACTGCGGGCTTTTGGCATGTTCAACCTCCGGGTGGTTCAGCCCCTGCTGTTCATCAATTCCCTGGTTGGCACCCAGGGCATCTACACCACCGAGGAAATCGAGGAATACCTGAACCGCGTTGTCGTGAGCCGGTTCAACGATTTCCTGGGCGAAAACCTGGATTCCATCCTCACCCTGCCGGCACAGTACGATGAAATATCCGCCGGACTGAGGGAGCGGCTGCGCGAGGACTTTTCCCACTTCGGCATGGACCTCACCCACCTGTACATCAACTCCGTGACCCCGCCGCCTGAAGTCCAGCAGGCCATGGACGACAAGAGCAAGCTGGGCCTGTTCGACGACATGCAGAAGCTCATGGCCATGAAATCCGCCATGGCCATTGAAAAGGCCTCGGAAAACCAGGGCGAGGCAGGGGCGGCAATGGGCATGGGCATGGGATTCATGATGCCCGGAATGTTCAGCCAGGCCATGCAGTCCGCACAGGGCGGGGGCGCGGCGCAGGCCGTAGCGCAGGCCGAGACCCAGAAATGCCCGGACTGCGCCCGCCAGGTCGGTCCGGACGCCAAGTTCTGCCCGGGATGCGGCCACCAGCTGGTAGTGTTCCGGCAGTGCCCGGAATGCGGAAAGAACCTGCCTCCCGGCGCGAAGTTCTGCTCCCGCTGCGGCACGGCCCAGGAAACCACGCAGACCGAGAAATTCTGCCAGCATTGCGGCGCCAAAAACCTGAGCACCGCGCGCTTCTGCAACGAATGCGGAGAGAAGATTGAACTGGCGGATTGACCACCCCTGCCCGCAATGCGGGGGACCGGTGACGTTGGACGAAACGGACAGGGTTCTGGACTGCGGTTTCTGCAGGGTCAAACTGCACATCTTTTCCCACGGGACCCTGCGTTACTGCATGCCGCCGAAAACAGCCGGCGACGACGTCATCTACCTTCCCTACTGGCGTTTCAAGGGCACCGTCTACTCCTGCGCGGACATCAGGATCCATCACCGCCTGGTGGATGCCTCCCAACTCGCCCGGGACATCTCCGGCGTTCCCTTCTCCATGGGGCTCCGGCCCCAGGTGCTCCATTTGCGGTTCGCGGTGCGGGACACCCCCGGCGCGCTGGCCCCGCCCGACTGTTCCGGCGAGGACGCCCTCAAGATCATGGAAGAGCGGTTCTCCGGCCTGCGGGTAGGCGCCTTTCGCGGCGAAAGCCTGGAACGCGCCTACATCGGGGAGACCGCCAGCGTGATCTTCGCCCCCTTTACCAGAAAGCGCGGCAAGTGGTACGACGCCATCCTGGACAGATCCGTGGGCCAGTGCGCCGAGGCGGACGAATTTCTCGACACCCGGCATTTCAACCAGCAGAACTGGGAGCCTGAATTCCTGCCCGCAATGTGCCCTTATTGCGGCTGGGACCTTTCCGGCGAGCGGGACACCCATGTGTTTTTATGCCGGAACTGCGATTCGGCATGGCGGGCCCGGGGCAAAAAGCTCGCCAGGGTTCGCGCCAGGATCGTGCCCACGAAGAATCCGGAAGCCCTGTACCTGCCGTTCTGGAAAATCAGTCCCGAGGTGTCGGGCCTGGACCTGGATTCCCACGCCGACCTCGTGCGGCTGGCCAACCTTCCCGTAGCCCAACGGCCCGAGTGGGAGCACAGGGAGGCCAATCTGTGGACTCCGGCGTTCAAGATGAATCCCAAGCTGTTTTTGCGGGTGGCCAGGCAGATCACCACGTCTCCGCCCATGGCCCACACTTCGGACAGGCTGCGCATGAAACAGGTGTTGTCCGCCAACCTGCCTCTTTCCGAAGCCGTGGAGTTTCTGAAGGTGCTGTTGGCCGAAGTCGCCGTGCCAAGGCAGAAGATATTCCCCTACCTTCCCTATATCAGCGTGAAGCCCAAAAGCGCCGGCCTCGTCTACGTCCCGTTCATCCCCCAGGGTTCCGGCCAGGAACTGGTGGGCGAGGGCCTGGGTTTCGCCGTGTCCGCCAAGGCGCTGGAAACGGGCCAGGGGTTATAGGTGAACGGAGACCGGGAGGCGCCCATGCCCGCTGTCCACACCATCACAACCAGTCCCCGGCCTCCCCTGTCACCCAGCCGCCCACCACGTGCAGGGGCATGGGGTCGTCCGGCAGGGTGATCCAGGCGGCCAGGGCCAGCCGTTCGGGAGCGTAGGGGAGCCTGGGCGCCAGGCTCATCTCTCCCAGATACGCCCCGTCCTCCTGCCGCTCCAACCGGCCTTCGGTCAATCCCAGCGCCACGAAGTTGTATTCAGGCACCTCGCTCGTCTCCGCGGGTTCCATGGAGCAACCCATCACCGCCGCGTGCACTACGAGGGTCTCCGATCCCGGGTCGAAATCGGGAACGAACCGCATGGTGGCCTGGCGCCTGTCCAGTTCCAGGCTGAAGTCCCCCACCTTTTCCGGGTCCTCCACGCGCACGCTTCCGTACTTGTGCCAGGTCTTGTCCTCGAACCCGTCCAGCACGAACATGGGCGTGTAGGGCTTGCCTGTGCCCAGGTACCGCACCAGTTCGGTCTGCCTGGCGGCGAACTGGACAAGGGCGTAAGGATCCGCCCCTTTCGCCTCGGGAGAATGGATCACGTGAAATGCCACGGGCACGAAGCGCATCCATAGAAGCGGTTCCTTCGTGAGGCTGTGCAGCCACGATTCGGTGCGTTCGCAGGATGGGCAGGCAGCGGTCGTATAGACCTCGACCAGGGCGGGACGGTAATACCGGTTCCGTAACCGGAGGGTCGGGTCCCCGGCCCGGGCTGAACCCACGGCCACCAGGACCGTCAACACAATCAGGGCGACATATTTTCTCATCCGCGTTAACCTCCGGCATCAGGATATGCCAGAGGCCCCGATCTGTCAAAGAGTTCCGGGAGGGCTTTTCAGGATCATCCATGCGGCGAATTGCCGCGTTTGACCTTGTGCCGGAACCATGCATCTGATATAAGTGGCGCTCTGGAATTTGGGGCGTTTTTACCCGCCCGCCGGCCCTGGGAAAACGGCCAACCGGCATGGGCGGTACCGGGCGTCCCGGAAGGAATCCGTGCCCGCATGGGGCTTGTCGACTACCACGTGCATACGACGCTGTGCAACCACGCCAGGGGGGACATGGAGACGTGTTGCGCGCGGGCGGCGGAGCTGGGGTTGTCCGGGATCTGTTTTCTGGACCACCTGACACTGCGCCCCGAACAACGGCCCCTGTCCATGGAGCCGGCCGAGGTGCCGTTGTACTACTACGCGGCACGGAGGCTGGCCCGGCGCTGGGAGGACAGGCTGGAGGTGCGGGTGGGCCTGGAGGTGGATTTCGATCCGGCCAGGAAGGACACGGCCCGGGAGATCGTGGAGTCCTTTTCCTTTGACGTGGTCGCCTGCTCCCTGCACTACCTGGACGACTGGAACCTGGTGAGCCGGGGCACGCAGGCCGGGAATCCGTACGAAAACGCGGAGACCATGGCAGAGGCGTACTTCGACGTGCTGGGCGCCATGCTGAGTGACCCGTTCTTCGATGTGGTGGGCCATCTGGACGGTGTCAAGAAGTTCGTCGAAGGCGGAGGGAACCTTCCCCTGGAAAGATGGGACGCCGCCGTGGCGGCCATAGCCCGGGCCGGGCTGTGCGTGGAGGTCAACACCAGCGGGTGGGACCATCCCGCGGACGAGCAGTACCCGTCGGTGGGGCTGCTGGAGAAGCTGTACCGCGCCGGCGTGGACGTGACCCTTGGTTCGGACGCCCACAGGCCGGAGGACATGGGCAGGTATCTGGACCGGGCCGCCAGCCTGTTGTCCCGGGTGGGCTACACGCGCATTCGAGTGTACGAGAAACGCAACCCCGAAACTCTCCCCCTGGCCGCACCCGGCGAAGCGCGGGACGGCGTGACTGGAGCGATTTGACTGCGAATGCATGATTTTTGCGCACAACGAAGTTTCATCCTTGCAGCGGCTTTCGCCCTTCTGGTTTTCACGGCGATCCCCGCCCATGCGGCGGGAGCGGACCAGCCGTTTTCCGAGCTGATGCGACGGCTTGCGTCGGACGGGTTTTCCGCCCGGAGGATCGCCGGAGTTTTCGGCCAGGGCCGTGTCGAACTCGACCTTTCCAGCGCCACCGGGTATTTCCAGCACAGGGAGGCGTCCCTTGACTACGGCCAGTTCTCCTCGGACAGGTCCATCGCGGCGGCGCGGAAGTACATGGCCGCGAACAGGACGGAACTGGAGGAGGCGGAGAAGAGGTATGGCGTGGACAAACGGGTCATCACCGCCATCCTGCTGGTGGAGACGCGGCTGGGCACCTTCGTGGGCCGCCGGGGCGTGCTGGACACCCTGGCCACCCTGGCCGCCCTGGCGTACCCGGAAAACCAGGGTCTGTTGTGGCGGGAGGTGGCGGAAAATCCCAAGACCGGGCAGAAGCGGCGATATGAAAAGGGAGTGAAGCGCGAGCCGGCCACCAGGGACGACGTGGTCAGGTGGAGCGAGAGGAAGTCCGACTGGGCGTACAGGGAGCTGGTGGCGTTTCTGCGCTACACCGGGGAGCACGGCGTGGACCCGCACGAGGTCAAGGGCTCCTACGCCGGGGCCTTGGGCTACTCCCAGTTCATGCCCACCAGCATCCTGCGCTACGCCGCGGACGGAAATGGGGACGGCGCCATAGACCTGTTCACCCACGCGGACGCCATACACAGCATCGCCTCGTACCTGGCGGCCAACGGGTGGAAGCCGGGGCTTGGCAGGGCGAGGCAGGAGAAGGTGGTGCGGACCTACAACAACAGCGGGTATTACGTGGACGCCATATTGAAGATTCGGGACAGGCTTTCGGAGGGCGAATGAGCACCGGGATGTTCGTCGTCATTGCCGGCGCGTTGTTTTTCGTCATCACGTGCCTTGCCATTCTCGACATATCGGGCAGGGTGTTCAAGCCGGAATGGATGGCATGGACATGGCTCGCGGTGGTCGTGTTCCTGCCCTTTGTCGGCTGCGTCCTGTATTTCGTGTTCGGCAGGCGCCGGAGCCGGAAGCCGGACAGGGGCGAAACCCGGGAATGAGGCCCGGCTGGAGTTCAGAAAAGCGAGTTCCGGGCAATGTTTTCCCATGAAAAAGGGCTTGACAACCAGGGGGCGGTTTGGTTAGTAAGAGAATTCCGCGCGCGGCGCGGAAGCACTCAATTTGTGTGGTCCCATCGTCTAGCGGTCTAGGATATCGGCCTCTCACGCCGAAGACACGGGTTCGAGTCCCGTTGGGACTACCAACAATCCCTCTCCCTGGAACAGCCTCCACCACAGACAGGTGTCTTGCCGCAATCCGGTGCGTTCGTGCGTCCCACCGGACGCATCCAAGCACCGCATCGCATTGCGCTCGCACCCGAAGGCGAGGACGACATGGCTGAGGGGTACTGGCCGGACGAATACGTGGCCAAGCGGACCACGGCGAAAAAGGCCATCGAACGCATCAGTTCGGGACGCCGCGTGTTCATAGGCTCGGCGTGCGGAGAGCCGCAGCATCTGGTACGTGAACTGGCCGCGCAAAGCGGCAGGTTCACCGACCTCGAGATCGTGCGTCTGTTGTCACTGGAAAGCGCGCCCCTGACCCTGATCGCCGAGGAGGGCGGCTCCTACAACTTCAACATTCGCTCCTTCTACCTGGGCTCGGGCGTCCGCAAGGGCCTTGCGGAAAGCCACCGCTTCCACACGCCCATAAACCTGTCCGCCCTGCCCAAGCTGTTCTCCGCGCACCGCATCCCGATCCACGCGGCCCTCATCCAGTGTTCCCCCCCTGACGACTTCGGGTGGATGAGCCTCGGCATCAGCGTGGACGTCACCATGGCGGCGGCCCGTGCCGCGGACGTGGTGATAGCGCAGGTGAACCCCAACATGCCGAGGGTCCTGGGCAGGAGTTTCATCCACGTGAACGACGTGGACATGGTGGTGGAGCACGAGCAGGATCTGTTGTCCGCGCCGGCTCCCACGGAGTTCGACGCCGCGCACCAGATAGCCCGGCACGTGGCCCGGCTGGTGGACGACGGCTCCACCATCCAGATTTCCCTCGGCGCCACTCCCCAGGCCATCCTCATGGCCCTGGCGGACAAGAAAGACATCGGCGTCCACTCCCAGTTCCTTACCGACGGCATCATGAAACTGGTGGCCCGCGGCGTCATCACCAATCGCAAGAAGGGCTACAACGAGGGCAAACTGGTGGCTTCGTCCGCCATCGGCTCGCGCAACTTCTACGACTTTCTGCACGACAACCCTTCCATCGAGTTCCACCCCAGCGACTACGTGAATGACCCGTCCATCATAGCCCGGCACAACAAGATGGTCTCCGTGCAGCTCGCCATGACCGTGGACCTGACGGGTCAGGTGGCGGCGGACGCCCTGCAGCACAACAACTACTGCGGCGTCTCCGGCATGCTGGACTTTCTGCGCGGCGCGGCCCAGTCTCCGGGCGGCAAGGCCGTGCTCATGGTCCCGTCCACCAGCATGGACGGCCAGCGCAGCCGGATCGTGCCCACCCTGGACGGCGTGCCCGTGGTGGTGCCTCGGGGCGACGTGCATTACGTGGTCACCGAGTACGGGGTGGTGAACCTCTTTGGCAAGACCATCGGTGAACGCGCCATGGCGATGATCAGCATCGCCAACCCCAGGTTCCGGGACGAGTTGTTCAACCGCGCCAAGGGCATGGGCCTCATCGGCCCGGAACGCTCCGTCACCGACTCCATTCACGGCGTGTACCCCCTTTCCGTGGAGGAAACCCGGGAAATCAGCGGCGTGGAAATCCTGTTCCGGCCCGTCAAGCCCACGGACGAGCGCCTCATCCAGGAGCATTTCTACAACCTGGACAAAAACGACGTGGCCCAACGGTTTCTGCACGGCAAGAAGAGCTTCGTTCGCGACGAGGTCGAGGACATGGTCCTCATCGACTACACCCGCGACTTCACCATGGTCGCCGTGGTCGGGGACCTGGGCTTCGAGGAAATCGTCGGGATCGGCAACTATCTGCACGATCCGGCCAGGAACATGGCGGAGGTCGCGTTTTCCATCTCCCAGTCCTGGCAGGGCAGGGGCATCGGCAAAATCCTCATGGAAAAGCTGGTGGAGCAGGCGCGTGAAAACGGCATCCAGGGCCTGTACGCCTATACCAGCCCGGGGAACAAGGCCATGGTCAAGCTGTTCAAGACCCTGCCCTACGAGGTGGTCACCCGGTTCGACGGCGACCTGTTCATCATGGAAAGCCATTTCAGCCAACCGGCACCGAAATCGGGAGTCGAGGAGAGAAGTTAGCGAATGGATCGATTCATCCACCTGTTCCGGCACCATCCGGACCCCATCTTCCTGGCCGACCCCACCGGTCGCATCGTGTACTGGAACGTCCCGGCCGAGGAGATGCTCAAAATTCCGTACGACGCGGACAACGTCGCGAAAGTGGAGGAGGAGGCCGTGCACCGCTTCCACCCCTCGCTGGACAACCTGTTCCGGGAAAGTCTCGAGAACATGCGGGGAGCCAGTTCCTGGGTGCTGCCCCTGCCCCTGGACCCGTGTCTGTCCCCCATCAAGATCACCATCATGCCCATCAGCCAGGGCGACACGGTCACCGGCGCCTGGGGCGTGTGCCACACCGACGAAAAACAGGAGGAGCCCGACGAGAACCGCGGGGACAGCCTGATTCGCCGGATCAACTCCTTTCTGCTCAACACCATCGAGAGCACGGTCAACGGCATCGTGGTCATGGATACCCGGGGCAAGGTCCTCATCTTCAACAGAAGCATGGAAAAAATGACGGGATTCCGGGCTGAGCAGGTGGTGGGCGTACCCGGCGCCCTGGAACTGTTCTACGGCTGGGAGACGGCCAAGGGCAACATGGCGGCCATGCGCGGGGAAAGAAACGGCCCTCCGGGCAGACTGGTCATGCACCACACCACGTTGAAGGACCGGGATGGCAACAAGATCCCGGTGAGCCTGTCCGCGGCCATCATCAAGGAGGGCGGCGTGGAGACCGGCAGCGTGGGCGTGTTCAGCGACCTGCGCGAAAGAAAGCGCATGGAAAAGGAGTTGCGCCACGCCCAGGAGAACCTGGTGGAAGCGGACAAGGCCGCGGCGCTGGGCCGCCTTTCCGCGTCCGTGGCCCACGAGATCAACAACCCCCTGTCCGGCATCCTCATGTTCGCGGAGATCCTGCAAAAGCGGCTGGACGACGACCAGGAGAGCAAGGCCGACCTCCAGGAAATCATCGACCAGACACTGCGCTGCAAGAGCATCGTGCGCAATCTTCTGGATTTTTCCCGCAAGTCGTCGGGCGACTGGGTGGGCTTTGCCCTGAACAAGGCATTCAAGCAGTGCCTGGACATCGTCCTGCCCCAGTCCAGGTTCGCCCACGTGGACGTGGCCTGCGATTTCTGCGAGAACATGCCCGACGTCGTGGCGGACCGGGTCAAGATTCAGCAGGTGTTCATAAACCTCCTGCTCAACGCCGCTGACAGCATGGAGACGACGGGCGGCATGATTCACGTCGCGACCAAATGCGACAGCGAGCGCGACGTGATGATCGCCACCATCCGGGACACGGGGCCCGGCATCGTGGACGAGGAGCGGGAAAGGATTTTCGAGAGCTTTTACACCACCAAGCCCGTGGGCTACGGCACCGGCCTCGGCCTGTCCATTTCCAGGGAGATCATCAAGGCCCATGGAGGCGGCATATGGGTGGATAACCACCCGGAGGGAGGAGCGGTGTTCACGGTGGAGATTCCCAGAAGGCCCGGAGAGCAGTGACTGAAGGAAACCAGCGGCTGACCGTACTGGTCGCCGACGACGAAAAGGTGGTGCGCGTGGGCTGCCGTCGCATTCTGGAGGCCGAGGGCCACTCGGTGGCGGAGGCAGCCGATGGACTGGAGGCTCTCGCACTGGCGGAAGAACAACGCTTCGACGTGGTGCTCCTGGATCTCAGGATGCCCGGCATGGGCGGGACGCAGGTGCTGGACCGCCTGGGGGCACGGTATCCGGAACTGCCGGTGGTGGTGATTTCCGGTCACGCCAGCAGGGAAACGGAAACGGACTGCCTGGAACGTGGCGCGGTCGCCTTCGTGTCCAAGCCGTTTCGCTCCGACGACATCGTTGCCGTGGTCGGGCGCGCGGTCAAAACAAAGCTGGCGGTCACGGGATGATCCCGGGCCTTGAGTGGGCCGACAAGGAACAGTGGTGCGGGCCGGACCCGCGCCTGGACTATCTGGCGGAAGGTGTCATGGAATACAAGGGATCATTGAAAACGGTGCTGGTGGTGGACGACGAAGCCGTGGTGCGCGCGGGCATTTCGCGCATCGTCACGCGCATCGGCCTTGCCGCCGAAGAGGCCGCCGACGGCAGGGAGGCGGTGGAGAAGCTGTCCCAAAAGGAGTACGACGTCATCTTCCTGGACGTCCGCATGGAGGGGATGGGCGGCATGGAGGTCCTGGGCTGGATCGGACAGCACGGGATCAAGGCCTACATTGTGATGATCACCGGCGTTTCCGAGCCGGACATGGTCATCCAGACAATGAAAATGGGGGCTTTCGATTATCTCGTGAAACCCTTTGGCGTGGACGACATCGAGAACATCATCCAGCAGGCCGAGCGTGACCGGGCCAAGACCATGCGGCCGCGCGCCACGGACCAGGGCCTGCAGGCCGGGCCGGACCGGTTCATCATCGGCGCCAGCCAGCCCATGCAGCGCCTGTACAATCGCATACTGAAGGTGGCGCCCACGGACAGCACGGTGCTGATCACGGGCGAGTCCGGCACGGGCAAGGAACTGGTGGCGCGGGCCGTGCACTACCACAGCCGCAGGCAGGAGTACGAATTCATCCCCGTGGACTGTTCCGCGCTTGTGGAAAACCTTCTGGAAAGCGAGTTGTTCGGCCACGTCAAGGGCTCTTTCACCGGAGCCATGGCCGCCAAGCGAGGCCTGTTCGAACTGGCCAACAAGGGCACCTTTTTCTTCGACGAAATCTCGAACCTATCCATGGACATTCAGGCCAAGCTGCTGCGCGTGATCCAGGAACGGGAGTTCAGCCAGGTCGGCGGCAGCGCCCGCATCAAGGTGGACATCCGGGTGCTTGTGGCCAGCAACCGGGACCTGCGCATCGCCATCGCCCAGAACAAGTTCCGGGAGGACCTGTTCTACCGGCTCCACGTGATTCCCATCCATATGCCTCCGTTGCGGGAACGACGGGACGACATCCCGGCGCTTGCCGAGCATTTCAATCAGCGCATGAGCCGCAAGATAGGCCGCAAGCCCCCGGAACTGGGCCAGGAGACGATTGAACTGATGCAGGCCTACGACTGGCCGGGCAATGTGCGGGAACTGGAGAACATGCTGGAGCGCATCCTCATCCTGGAGGACGCGGACGTGATCGGCCCCGAACACGTGCCGTCCTACATCCGCCAGCACCGCCCGGACTTCAAGACCTTCTCGGACAAGCTGGTGAGCCTGAAGGAGCTGGAAAAGGATTACATCGAGTTCGTCCTGCAGAAGACGGGGGGCGGCATCCAGAAGGCGGCCAGCATCCTGGGCATCAACCGCAAGACCCTGTCCATGAAGATGAAAAAGTACGGTCTGGGCTGACCAGGCCGGCGGAGGCTTCCCGGCGTCCGCTCGTAACCGCATCACCCCTAAGGCAAAGGAGGCGACATGTCCCAGGCAGACTCCTTCGACCAACTGGACCAAAAGGACGCGGCCCGGTTTCTCATCGACCTTTTTCACCGCATCGCCATGCATTACGGCATGTGGTACGCCGAGGTATACCACCAGTTGGGCCAGGAGGAGGCCCTCGGAATCATGGACTCGGCGTGGGAAAAGAGCAGCGGCATCCAGCTCAAGAGGCTGTCCAAAACCCTGGGGTTCGAACTGGAGGACGGCATCCCCAGGGCGCTTCTCGACATGCCCAGGGAGAAACTGGACGAACTCGCCGGCTCGGTGGCGGTGAACTGGCTGGCCAACGACGGCGTGTGGTTCCAGTCCGTGGAGTTCAGCCACGGCATGTTCGACGCCAAGAGATGCAACGACACCTGCTGGACACGGTTCTCGCCGTTCGAGGCCCACAGGATTAAAAAGCTGCTCGGCATACCCGAATACGCGGGCCTGGACGGGCTGAAAAAGGCGCTGCAATTCAGACTGTACGCCTTTATCAACGTGCAGAGCATCGTCGACGAAACGGACAATTCGTTTTTGTTCCAGATGAACGACTGCCGGGTCCAGGGAGCGCGCAAACGCAAGGGGCTGGACGATTACCCGTGCAAGTCCGGCGGCATGTCAGAGTACCCGACGTTCGCCCGGACCATCGACCCGCGCATCCACACGGAATGCGTGGGGTGTCCGCCCGACGAACACCCCGAGGAATGGTTCTGCTGCTGGCGGTTCATCCTGGAGGAGTAGGCCGGGAAGGCAAAGGCGGTAAAGGCGAAAGGTGAATGTGGTTCCGCGCTTTGCGCGGGTGCCTCCGGCGGATCGCTTTTTGAAAAAAGCTCCGCAAAAACTTTTTGCAAGATCAATTTGTTATCAGTGCGGTTTTCCGGTTTTCGCACAAGCGCCCCGGCGTTTGTTCGCCGAGGTTCCGGATGCCATGCGTCAACTCGGAGGTAAAGCCGTCCCAACGGAAAAGATGCGATACCAAATGACAAAGAGGTACAAGGCTCCGCTCAGCGTGGATATAAACGGGATGGCGGCCCGGTCCGGCGTGGACCGGGTGCTTCTCACCAAAACGGTCAACCGCTACAACCGCATTTTTCGCGGCATCGACCTCGCGGACAAACGAGTGCTGGAAATCGGCGCGGGAACCGGCATGTTGAGCTGCCTGATGGCGGTTTCCGGCGCGCGGGAGGTGGTGGCTCTCGAACCCGAGGCCGCCGGTTCCTCGTCCGGCGCACTGGCCGCGTTTGAACGGAACCTGGAACGCTTTGGCGTGGACAACGTGGAGTTGCGACCCCGGACGTTCCAGGCGGCGGATGTGGAACCGGGAAGCGTTGACGTGGCGGTGCTGATCGCCTCGGTGAACCATCTGGACGAGGACCTCACCCCCGCACTGCGAGACGACGAGGCGGCACGTGCGGAGTATGTCCGGCTGTTCGCCCGGCTGGTTGACATGATGGCTCCGGGTGGCGTGGTGGTGATGTATGACGTGGGCCGCCGCAACCTTTTCTCCACCATGGCGGACCGTTTCAACGTCCCCAACCCCCTGGCTCCGCGGATCGAGTGGTTCAAGCACCAGCAGCCCGCGTTGTGGAGGGATTTGATGGTCCGCGCCGGCTTTCCCTCCGCGGGCGTCGAGTGGAACTGGATCATTCCCTGCTTTGCGGCGGCGCAAGACCTTCCCCTGCGGGACAGCCCCCTGTTCAACAACGCCCCGGGCTCCTGGCTCACCGGCTCCGAGTTCGTGTTGCGGGCAAGGAAATAGCGTCCCCGATCCGTATGCCGACCCCTACCCCCGCAGCACCTCCGCGATCGGCGTGTACTCCATGCCCAGGGCCTCGGCCACGCCTCGATACGTGACCCTGCCGTTCACCACGTTGGCGCCCGCCGCCATCTCCGGGGACTCGGACATGGCCCGCCTCCATCCCTTGTTGGCGATTTTGAGGGCGTAGGGCAGCGTGGCGTTGGTGAGCGCCTGGGTGGAGGTGCGCGGCACGGCTCCGGGCATGTTGGCCACGCAGTAATGCACCACGCCGTCCACCTCGTATATGGGATCGGCGTGCGTGGTGGGTCTGGACGTTTCAAAACAGCCGCCCTGGTCGATGGCCACGTCCACCATCACCGCGCCGGGTTGCATGGTGGCCAGCATGTCCCGGGTCACCAGGCTGGGCGCCTTGGCCCCGGGAATCAGCACGGCTCCGATCACCACGTCGGCGCGTCGCACGTACTCCCGGATGGTGGCGGGACTGGAGTAGATGGGAAAGCAGTTCGCGGGCATCATCTCGGACAGGTAGCGAAGCCTGTCCAGGCTTGTGTCCAGAAGGTTCACCTTGGCCCCCAGGCCGCAGGCCATGCGCGCCGCGTTCATGCCCACCACCCCGCCGCCGATCACCAGCACCATGCCCGGGTCCACGCCCGGAACCCCGCCCAGAAGCGTGCCCCGACCTCCGTTGGCAGTCTCCAGGTACTTGGCGCCCTCCTGCACGGCCATGCGCCCCGCCACCTCGCTCATGGGAGTCAACAGGGGCAGGCTGCCGTCCTCCTTCTGAATGGTCTCGTAGGCGATGTTCACCGAGCGCCGCTCCACCAGCGCCTCGGTAAGGACGCGCTCGGCGGCCAGGTGCAGATACGTGAACACGATCTGCCCCGGCCGGATCAGTGGAAACTCCCCCGGCTGGGGCTCCTTCACGTGCATCACCATGTCCGCGCGTTCATACACCTCGGCGGGCGTTTTCATGATCCGCGCCCCGGCGCGTTCGTATCGTTCGTCCGGATAGCCGCTGCCCACGCCCGCGTCCCTTTCCACCAGGACTTCGTGGCCGTTTCGCACCAGGATCTCCACACCGGCCGGGGTCATGGCCACGCGGTTTTCCTCCGCCTTGATCTCCTTGAGAATGCCAACGATCATAACATCCCTCCTTGCGGCCGACGGGTCCCCGTCCACGCGGCGCCGGCTGTTACGTCACGCGATGCGGACGCGCGGGATCACTCTTTCCTGTTCTTGCGTTCGCGCCAGTAATCGATTCGTTTTCGGAGAGTTCGTTCAAAACCCCGTTCATTGGGTTCGTAAAAGGTGTGTTGGCCGATTTCCTCGGGGAAGTAGTTTTCCGGAACGTAGGCGTCCGGGTGGTCGTGGGGATACCTGTACTCGCGTCCGTAGCCCAGGTGGGCCATGAGGCCCGTGGGTGCGTTTCGGATGTGCAGGGGCACAGGCGGCGACCCCGTCTTTTCCACCAGCGCCTTTACAGCTTTGTACGCCTTGTACACGGCGTTGCTCTTGGGCGCCGTGGCCAGGTACAGGGCGGCCTGGTACAGGGGCAGTTCGCCGTCGGGGGACCCCAGCAGCCGATAGGAGTCCATGGCGGTCCTGGCGATGACCAGGGCGTGGGGATCGGCCAGACCCACATCCTCGGCCGCGAAGTACACCATGCGCCGCGCCAGGTACAGGGGATCCTCGCCGGCGTCCAGCATGCGGCACATCCAGTAGACGGCGGCGTCGGGGTCGCTTCCGCGCAGGCTCTTGTGGAAGGCGGAGATGAGGTTGTAATGCTCCTCGCCGGACTTGTCGTAGAACAGGCCCTTTTTCTGGAGGGCCTGGGCCGCCGTTTCGGCGGTGATTGACCCGTCTCCGTCCCGGGCCAGGAACGCCGCGATCTCCAGCGTATTCAGCATTACCCGGGCGTCGCCTCCGCAGGCCCGGGCCAGAAGGTCCCGCGCATCGTCCCCCAGGTCCACGCCCAGGCTGCCGAGCCCCCGCTCCGCGTCGTCCATGGCCCCATCCATGATGACAAGGAGGTCCGCCTTTTCCAGCGGCTGCAGCACCACCACCCGGCAACGGGAGAGCAGGGGGGCTATGACCTCGAAGGAAGGGTTTTCCGTAGTGGCTCCCACCAGGGTCACGGTGCCGTTTTCCACGTGGGGCAACAGGGCGTCCTGCTGGGCCTTGTTGAACCGGTGAATCTCGTCGATGAACAGGATGGTGCGCCGCTGGTGGTAGGTCAGGGCGTCCCTGGCCTTTTGCACGACTTCCCGGATCCGGGCCACGCCCGCGCCCACCGCGGAAAGCTGCTCGAATACCGATTCGGTCTCCCCCGCCATGATCCGGGCCAGCGTGGTCTTGCCGCATCCCGGAGGGCCCCAGAAGATCATGGAGAAGATCCGGTCCGACTGCACGAAACGGCGCACCAGCCCTCCCGGCCCCACCACGTGCTCCTGGCCCGCGAATCCGTCCAGCGTGGCGGGACGCATCCGTTCGGCCAGAGGGGCGCGCAGATCCACCTCGGCCTCCGCCCGACGGGTGAACAGGTCCTCGCTATTTCCGCTTCCCCTTCTTGTTGCCAAAGTTGATCTCCCTGCGGTCCCGCTCCCGAAAATACACACGTATGGGCACCTTGTCCAACCCGGTCTCCATGCGGATGTGGTTGGTCAGAAAACGGCGGTAGGAAAAGTGCACCGCGTCCGGATAGCTCACGAAAAGAACGAAGGTCGGGGGCTTGGTGGACACCTGGGTGGCGTAGTAGAATTTCAGGCGCCGGCCCCGGTGCAGGGGGGGCTCGTGCCGCTGCACGGCGTCCTCCACGATGCGGTTGAGCGGTCCCGTGGGCACCCTCGTGCAGTACTGCTCGTAAACCTCGTCGATCAGGGGAAAAAGCCGCTGCACCCGCTTGCCGGTCTTCGCGCTGACAGTGACGAAAGGCGCATAGGACAGGAAACGCGCGTCATGCCGGAGGTCCAGCTCCTGCTCCCGGGGCGAGGTTGCCGACGTGTCCACCAGGTCCCACTTGTTGTAGACCCAGATGCAGCCGCAGCCCCGCTCCTGGGCATGGCCCGCGATCCTCACGTCCTGCTCGGCAAGGCCCTGGGAAGCATCCACCATGATCAGCGCGACGTCGCACCTGGACAGGCTCCGCAACGCGCGGATCACGGAAAACCTTTCCAGTTTCTCCGACACCCTGGACTTCCTGCGGATTCCCGCCGTGTCAACCAGCACGTACCCCTTGCCGTCCACCACGCAGGGAGTGTCCACCGCGTCGCGCGTTGTGCCGGGCGCTTCACTGACGATACACCGCTCCGACCCCACGATCTGGTTGATGAGGGACGACTTTCCCACATTGGGCCGGCCCACCACGGCGATGTGGGGCACCTCCTGCCTTGGCGGCAGGGTCTGCTGCCTGGGGAAGGCGCGGACCAGTTGATTCATGAACGAGTTGTAGCCGTAGCCGTGTTCGGCGCTGACCGGATACAGGGGTTCCAGGCCCAGGGTGTAAAACTCGTTGACCAAGTCTTCCTCGTCAGGATTGTCTATCTTGTTCACCACGTGGAACACCGGCTTGTCCAGGGGGCGAAGCAGGTCGAGCATGTCCTGGTCGAAAGGGGACAGACCGGCCCTGGCGTCCAGCACCATCACCACCACGTCCGCCTCCTCCACCGCCGCCCTCACCTGCTGGTGGATCAACTCCACGAAGGCGTCCGGGTCGTTGTGGGAAAACCCGCCGGTGTCCACCACGTAAAACTCCCGGTCGTTCCAGAAACAGCGGCCGTACAGCCGGTCCCGGGTCACTCCCGGGGTGTCGTCCACCATGGCGCGTTTTGTCCTGGTCATGCGGTTGAACAGGGTGGATTTGCCCACGTTCGGCCGCCCCATTATGGCTACGATTCCTTGCATGTCATGCCTTGCCGGCCCGTTCCCGGACGCCGTGCGCCGTCCTGGGGCGGACTCATGAGGTGAAAATGTATTCCGGACTGGGCGGACCGCCCGGAGGGGTCGCAAAATTCCGGTTTTTCAGCTATTTGTCATATCACAGAATGTCCTCCCGGAAAATGAAAAGGCCCGGGTTGCGGGCGCCCTGAATTGTGGTAATATTGTTGCTGGTTTCCATTTGTAAAGAAAAGGATTGCCGGCAACCGCACGGTCGGGTTTTTTTGCCTCGACACCGGTAACAGTCCGTTGATGGACCCCAAAACCGCGGCCTGTTCAAAAATGAACAGACGCAACGCCGCGGATCGCGTTTTCAACCGGATGATGGCGGTCCACACCCTGTTCCTGCACGCCCCCCTGCACATTCCGAAATCAAGGAGAGAATCCAATGACTGTGAGAAAAGCGGATTTCGCTGGAAGCTGGTATCCGGGAAGCGCCTTGGAGTGCGAACGCCAGATCAAGGACTTTCTGTCCGACGGGCCTCCGGCGCTGGAGGGAGGAATCAAGGGCCTGGGTGGCATCGTCCCCCACGCGGGCTGGCATTTTTCAGGGAAGATAGCGGCCCTGGTCCTGGCGGCCATGCAAACCGACGGCCATCCTGATGTCATGGCCGTGTTCGGCATGCACCTGGCTCCGGGCCACCCGAACTTCATCATGGCCGAGGGCGCCTGGGAGACCCCGTTCGGTCCCCTTGAAATCGCCGAGGACGTCGCGGGCAGGCTGACCCAGCGGTTTTCCTTTCAGCTTGAGACACCGAACCGGCACGTACAGGACAACACCATCGAGTTGCAGTTGCCCTTTATCAGGTACCTGTTTCCCGACACCCGGATCGTGCCCATGGGAGTGGCCCCCGCGGAAGAGTCCCTGGAGATCGGCAGGGCGTTTGTGGACGAATGCGCCAGCCTGGGCTACAAGTCCAAGATCCTGGGTTCCACCGACCTCACCCATTATGGGCCGAACTACGGATTCACCCCGAAGGGCACCGGCGAGCAGGCCTACGAGTGGGTGCGGGAGGAAAACGACCCCGCGTTCATCGAAAAGGTGGTTGCGCTCGACCCCGAGGCCGCCATGAAGGAAGGCGTGGGCAGCCACAATGCCTGCTGCGCCGGCGCGGCCGCCGCAGCCGTGGCGGCGGCGAAACACCTGGGCGCCTCCCACGGGCAGGTGGTGCAGTACGCCACCAGTTACGACAAGAACCCCGGCCCCAGCTTCGTGGGCTACGTGGGCGTCGTCTTCTGATACCTGTTACCGGGCCGTTGAAAAACCCGGAATTGGCAGCCTGGTCAAAAACGACGGGATGCAGGGCGCGCGCATTTCAAGGAGGTTGGGTGGCTCCGCCCGAATCGCGGGTTCACCCAACAAACAAACCGGGCGAAGCGAAACCCCATTCCGTGGCGGCGGCGAAGGCCGGGGCCCAGGTGCGCGCGACAACCGATCGGAAGACTGAAGTACAAAAACGCACTGGCCGCCGGGCCCAGGTGCGCGCGACAACCGGTCACCCCAACACCTCGTCACCCCAACACCCAGTCACCCCAGCATCCCGTCACCCCAATACCTCGTCATTCCCGCGAACGCGGGAACCCAGTATCGTTGGTTGGGTCAAGCCCT
>JBKHBM010000205.1:0-4281 GCA_046542385.1 Desulfatibacillaceae bacterium
GGCCTCATGCGGCGCGTCTGCGGCGTCAGAGCCCGGCCGGCGTACTTCAGTACAGTCGGCAGGTCTCTTCCCTGCATCCGCACCACCTGAGACCGCTCACGGATTCAGGCGTCCCAAAATCCATCCGGACGCAAAGGGCCTGTCCCCCGCCGGACTGCGTGGCGACGGGCCTTACCTGTCATGAGGGATTATGCCTTTGAAGGTCGTCATAGTCGGCGCCGGCGAGGTCGGCTTCCATATCGCCAGCAGGCTGGCCACGGAGAACAAGGACGTGGTCGTGGTGGACAGGAGCCCCCAGGCCCTGAAACGGGTGGCCGACCAACTGGATGTCAAGATCGTCGAGGGTTCGGGCAGCAATCCGGTCGTGCTCCAGGACGCGGGCATAGCCGCCGCGGAAATCCTGCTGGCAGTGACCGACAGCGACGAAACCAACCTGGTCTCCTGCCTGTTCGCCGACATATTGTCGCCCACCACGAAAAAGCTCATCCGCATCCGGGATTCGGACTACACCGCGTTCCGGGCGAACCTGCAGCAGCAACCGCCGCACATCGACACCGTGATCAACCCGGAAGTCGAAGTGGTGCGCACCGTGCGCCGTTTTCTGGCGGTTCCCGGCTCCGTGGACGTGGCCGAGTTCGCGGACGGAAGGCTCAAGCTGGTGGGGGTCAGGCTCAAGCAGGGGTCCCCCCTGGCCGGCACGCCGCTTATGAGCGTGCAGGAGAAGACGGGCGGGAAACGGTTGCTGATCGCGGCCATTGTCCGGGAAGAGGAGTTGATCATCCCCCGGGGCAAGGACCGGCTGGAGGCCGGCGACCTGGTCTACTTCATAGCCGAACAGAGCAAACTCTTCGAAAGCCTGAGCCTGCTGGACCAGCAGGCGGAGTCCGTGCGCCGGATCCTCATCGTCGGCGGCGGCAGGATCGGGCACCGCCTGGCCACCGAACTGGAGCGCGATTCCATCTACACCAAGGTGATCGAAAGCGACGGAGCCCGGGCCAGATACCTGGCCGAAACGCTGAACCATGCGGTGGTTCTCCATGGCGACGGCTCGGACCAGGAACTGCTGGAAGAGGAGAACGTCCGGGACATGGACGTTTTCATCACCCTCACCGGCGACGAGGAGACCAACATCCTCACCTCCCTGGTGGCCAAGCGCATGGGCGCAAAAAAGGTCATCACCCGCATGGACAAATTCAGCTACTTCCCCCTTATGACGGCCATTGGCATCGAACACGTCATAAGCCCCAGGCTGTCCGCCATCAACTCCATCCTCCAGCACGTACGCAAAGGCAAGGTGCTGTCGTCGGTTGCACTCAAGGGGGAACAGGCCGAGGCCATGGAAGCCGTGGCATTGAAGACGTCGGACATCGTGGGAGAGCCGCTCAAGAACATCAAATTCCCGAAGGGCGCCATCGTCATCGCCATCATCCGGGGCAAGGAGGTGATCATACCCACGGGCGACAGTGTCATCCAGCCGTTCGACCGCATCATCATCCTGGCCAAGCAGCAGGCCGTTTCCAGGGTTGAAAAGGTTCTGGCCGTGAAACTGGACTACTTCTGATGCGCTGGCGTCTCATTATTTCCATTGTGGGCATACTTGCCCTGTTCATCGGCCTGTCCATGGTGCTGCCCCTGGGCGTGGCCCTTTTCTACCGGGACGCAAGCGTCGTCCCCATCCTGCAGTCCATGGCCGTCGCTGTCGGCGGGGGCGGAGCCTTATACCTGGCCACACGCAAAACCCGGCGCCAGCAGCTTTCCCACCGGGAAGGCATGGCGATCGTGGCCGTGGGCTGGGCGACGGCGGGCCTGGTCGGCGCATTGCCGTTTTATCTCGGGGGCATGTTGCCCAGTTTCTGCGACTGCGCCTTCGAGTCCATATCAGGCTTCACCACCACGGGGTCGTCGCTCCTGTCGGACATCGAGGCGGTCCCCAGGGGGCTGCTCATGTGGCGCAGCCTCACCCAGTGGCTCGGGGGCATGGGCATTATCGTCCTGTCCATTGCCATCCTTCCGTTTCTGGGGGTGGCCGGGATGCAGTTGTACAAGGCGGAGGTGCCCAGCCCCGTGCCGGACAAGCTCACTCCCCGCATCCGCGACACGGCTGCTGTCCTGTGGAAGGTGTACGCCGGATTCACGGCCGCGGAAATCGTGCTGTTGCTTGTGGGCGGCATGAGCCTGTTCGACGCCACCTGTCATGCCTTCACCACCATGCCCACGGGCGGATTCTCCACGCGGAACACGTCGGTGGGCCAATTTGACAGCGCGTACTTCGACTGGGTAATGGTGGTGTTCATGCTGATCGCGGGGATCAACTTCTCGCTGCATTACCAGCTGCTGAGAGGCCGGCCCCTGGCCTTGTGGCGGGACCCGGAGTGCCGCTTCTTTCTGGGGCTGGTGCTGGTGCTGGTCGCGGTGGTCACCATGGACGTGCACCTGTCCGTGTACCATCACATGGGCCTGTCCCTGCGTTACGCGGCATTCCAGGTATCGTCCCTGCTGACAACGACGGGATACGCCACGGCGGATTACGAGTTGTGGCCGCCCCTGTCCCAGTTGATCCTTGTGCTGTGCATGTTCGTGGGGGCTTCCGCCGGTTCCACGGGAGGCGGCATGAAGGTGCTCAGGATCATGCTCTTATTCAAGTACACGTATCGGGAGTTGTTCCGGCTCGTACATCCCAGGGCGGTGAGGCAGGTGAAGCTGGGAGGACGTTCGGTTCCCGAGGACGTGCTGACCAGCATCTGCGGGTTTTTCATCCTGTACGTCAGCCTGTTCGTCCTGGCGTCGCTGATCCTGTCGGCCATGGGCGTCGATCTCGTGACGTCGCTGGCGGCGGTCGCGGCCACCATAGGCAACATCGGTCCCGGTATCGGCGGGGTCGGTCCGATGGACAATTTTTCGGGAATGCCGTATTTCGGCAAGTGGCTGCTGTCCCTGTGCATGCTGCTGGGCCGCCTGGAAATCTACACGGTGGTGATCCTGTTCGTTCCCGAGTTCTGGCGAAAGTAGTGCATGACCGTCCTGTTGTTGCATTTTGGCTTGACATCCTGTTTGCATGATTGTAAATCTTGGCGCTTTGGCGAAGGCTGTCTTCCGCTGCATTGGCGGCGGGCAGACTGGGAGCATGGGGCTCCCCCGTTCCTTGCTCCGGCCGCGAGCCGGGGCTGTAAGCCGTGAGGAGGAAACATGAACCGGTATGAAACCATTTTCATTGCCGACCCGGATCTGTCCGAGGATGCCCGGGCGGCCCTTTTCGAGAGGTTGCGAGGCCTGATCGAAGGCAATGGCGGCTACATCGCCGCCTTCGACGAGTGGGGCCTGCGCAAGCTCGCCTACGTCGTCAAGAAGAAGAAGCGTGGCTACTACGTCCTGCTTGATTATTGCGCCGCCGGACCGCACGTTCAGGAATTGGAGCGCATCATGCGCATCGATGACCGCGTGATCCGGTACCTGACCATCACCATTGGCGAGGACGTCGACATCGACGCCCTGCGACTGGAGCTGGAAAGGGCCAGGGAAGAGGCCGAGCGCAAAAGGGAAGAGGCCAAAAAGGCCGCCGAGGAGGCGACAGCCGCCGCCCAGGTCCAGGCGGAAGCCGCCAGGGTCGCTGCCGAGGCCGCCCAGTCCCAGGAGGCTCCCGAACCGGAGGCCGAGGCCGCCGCTGCCCAGGCTCCGGAAGTCGTCGAGCCCGCGGCCGAGCCCGAGGTCGAGCCCGCCACCGAGCAGGAGGAAACCACCGAAGAAGCTCCGGCAGCCGAAGAAGCCGCCGACGAGAGCAAGGAGGAGTAGCCAATGCCGCCACGTCGAAAAAAGAGAATATTCCACCGCAGGAAGGTCTGCCGTTTCTGCGCGGACAAGAGCCTGATGATTGATTACAAGGATCCCAAGACGCTCAAGCAGTTCACGACCGACCGCGGCAAGATAATCCCCAGGCGTATTTCAGGTACGTGCGCCAAGCATCAGCGCGCGCTGACCACGGCCATCAAGCGGGCCAGGGCCATCGCGCTCATGCCGTTCGTGGGAAACGTGACTGACCAGTAAACCCGCGATCCCGGACAGGGGTTGGCAATTGGTGGAATCCCGACAAGCTCCGGACACGGGGCGGCTGGTGGCCGCGGTGGCCTTGTGCGTGATCCACACCGCTCTTGCGGTGTATTTGAACGTATTGGGCACCTTTTTCCTGTTCTTCCTGCCACTTCCCGTCCTGTATGCAAGGGCAAGGTTCGGACGCAGGCACGGCGCCCTGGTCACGGCGGCCACGGTTTTCGCCGGTATGCTCAT
>JBKHBM010000206.1:0-4268 GCA_046542385.1 Desulfatibacillaceae bacterium
GACGCGCCGCATGAGGCCGCCCCGGAGGGCGAAAAATCCTTTCACCCATCGGGTGAAACGAAGAGTTGTTCAAGTACCCGCCAAAAGCCCGATTCATGGGGCTCTTGAAAGGTTTTTCAATATTTTCGTCACGGATTCAGGAGGCTGCCAATTCCGATGTTTTAGAACGGCCTGCCAAGGGCGACAGGGCCCCTCCGCCACATCGAGGCCACAAGGTATCATGGGGGTGATATTCGGACAAGAGCGGTGTTTGGCGGAAGCGGTGTTTCGCGGAAGGCTGAACCGGCGTGGACGGGTGTCTTTTGCACGGGGACCCAGTTTTCCCTGTTCCGTCACATCATCACCCCGTCATCCCCGCGAAAGCGGGAACCCATCTCGTCACCCCGGCGGAAGCAATATCCTAGGCTGGGTCAAGGGCCGCAGGCCCGGACCCAACAATCCAGGCCGTTTTCCCTGTTTTGGCCACCCCGGCGAAAACCATATCGTAGGTTGGCGTGGTTCCGCGCAAAGCGCGGGTTCACCCAACAACAAAACCGAGCGAAGCGAGTCCCTATTCCGTCATCCCCGCGAAAGCCATACCGTAGGTTGGGTCAAGCCCGAGCGATAGCGAGGGCGGACCCAACAAACAAACTTTGCGCATCCTTGACCCAACCTGCCTTCCGGCTTCGACAACGCCCTGGGCCACCATGCGCTCTGGATTACATATGGTCCATACACCTGGACCCCGGCTTGCGCCGGGGTGACGAGCGGTTTGGGGCATTCCGAAAACAACCGGCTGTCCCGTTTCCCATCGCCTTCAAAACCAGAGGGTCCACATCGAAAAACAACATACAAGGTTGGGTCAAGGCCGCGTTAACGCGGCCGGACCCAACAAACATACCGAGCAAAGCGAGACGTATTCTCGTCATCCCCGCGAACGCGGGGACCCAGGGAGAAGGCACGGGGACCATTCCCGACCGGCGGCAAATACATCCCCCGGCCCCTGTCCGTAGGGGCACGGCGTGCCGTGCCCAATACAAACCATGTCCGTTTTCCTCACTCCGTCACCCCGCATCCCTCGCCATCCGGCCTTGACTGCACCCGTTGCGCTGCCTTCCGCCTCACGCATCAGCGGCCGAACATTCTTCCTTGTACAAATTGGCCTCGGCCCACTGCTGCCATTTCCAGGCATCCCGGCACATGTCGTCAACACCGTGTACAGCCTCCCAGCCAAGAATTTCCCGCGTTCTTGTCACGTCCGCCCAGCAGGTCCCGATGTCGCCGGCGCGCCGTCCCGTAACACGAAAAAGGATGGAACACTCCGAAGCCTTCTCGAATGCCCTGATCATTTCAAGCACGCTGTATCCCCTGCCCGTGCCCAGGTTCACCGTGGTCACGCCCGGATTGTCCGCGAGATGGTCCAGTGCCGCAAGATGCCCCCGGGCCAGGTCGCGGACGTGAATGTAATCCCGTACGCCCGTGCCGTCCGTGGTGCCGTAATCGTCGCCAAACACGGACAATTCCCGTAACCGCCCGGCGGCAACCTGGCTGATGTACGGCATGAGGTTGTTGGGGATACCCTGGGGGTCTTCTCCAATCAGGCCGCTTTCATGAGCCCCTACGGGATTGAAGTAGCGGAGCAGGGCAATCCTCCAATCCGACCTGCTGGCGGCAACATCGCGGAGGAACTGTTCCACCATGGCCTTGGTGCGGCCATAGGGATTTTCCGGCCGTACCGGCGCCGTTTCCGGGATGGGTACCGAATCCGGTTTGCCATACACGGTGGCCGAGGAACTGAATACCAGAGTCCGCACGTCGTGCTTTTTCATGGCCTCAACCAGGCGTACGGCCCCGCCCACGTTGACGTCATAATACTCAACGGGCATCTCCCAGGATTCCCCGACTGCCTTGCGGCCGGCAAAGTGCAAGACCGCGGAAATGTCGTACTTGTGAAACACCCGCTGAAGGTCCTGCCTGTCGCAAACGTCTCCCGGAATGAGCACGGGACGCCGGCCGCAGATTCTGCCAATCCTGTCGATGACATCAGCGCGGCTGTTGGCCAGATTGTCGAGAACCACCACGTCATGCCCGCCTTGCAGCAGTTCAACGCACACGTGGGACCCGATGTATCCTGCTCCTCCTGTTACGAGAATGGACAATCATCCTCCCTGAACACGCGTCGTTTGGCAGTTTCTTGGAATCCCGCGAAGAAACGCCATCTGCTCAGCACGCGCCGCATCTCTTGGTCGCGCAAAGGCCGTGGATTCCGGTTTTATTAACTGACTGATAGTACACCCCTTATTCAAACCCCATCGCCGGCAAGCCTTTCCGTTTCTGCCTCGTACGGCTTGTATTCCGGAATCAGGGATGCCAGGATCCTCCGTATCTCGTCGCCGGCCCCGTTCTCCGCGGACTGGCCCAGCTTCTTCCTGAAAAACTCCAGGTCCTCCACCTTTTTACAGTGGGGACAGTCCAGCACCATGATGTCCTTGTGGGAAGTGGGCACCACGCCCTCGTCCTCGGTGATCAGTTCCTCGTACAGCTTTTCGCCCGGCCGCAGGCCCGTGAACCGGATCTCGATGTCCTCGTCCGGCTTGAACCCGTGCAGGGTGATCATATCCCGCGCCATGTCCGCTATGCGCACCGGCGTCCCCATCTTGAGGACGAATATCTCGCCTCCGTTGCCTATGGCCCCGGCCTGGAGTATCAGGCTGCAAGCCTCCGGGATGGTCATGAAGTACCGGGTCACATCCGGATGGGTCACGGTCACCGGCCCGCCCCGCTCTATCTGCGCGCGGAAAAGCGGCACCACGCTGCCTATGCTGCCCACCACGTTGCCGAATCGCACGGCCATGCATCGCATGCCATCGTGCCGGGCGCAGGACTGGACCGCCATCTCCGCGAATCGTTTGGACGCCCCCATCACGTTCGTGGGCCGAACCGCCTTGTCCGTGGAAACCAGAACGAACCGCTGCGCCTTGTACTTGTGCGACGCGGCAAGAACCACGTGAGTGCCTTCGATATTGTTGCTCACGGCCTCCCACGGGTGGTGCTCCATCATGGGGACGTGCTTGTAAGCAGCGGCGTGGAAGACGACTTCGGGCCGATGCTCTTCAAAATACCTGACAAGGAGTTTTTCATTCTGGACGAGACACAGGCAGGGAACTATGTCCAGGTCGGGAAAATGGTGTTTGAGGTTCAAGTCGACTTCATAGAGGCCGGACTCGTTCTTGTCCAGGATCACGAGCTTTTGCGGCTTGAAAAGGCATATCTGGCGGCACAACTCGGAGCCTATGGAGCCGGCGCCACCGGTGACGAGAACGGTTCGACCGGTGAGGTACTCGCCGATCTCCCGAACCTTCAATTCCACCGGCTGCCTGCCCAGCAGATCCTCGTATTTCACCCTGCGCATCTTGCTGACCGACACCCGGTCCTGGAGAATCTCGCCCAATCCGGGCATGGTTCTGAAGGGTATTCCAGTGGCTTCGCACCGGTGTACAATGCGCCGCATCCCGGCGGCGCTGATCGTGGCGATGGCTATGACGATCTCGTCGGGCTTCTTCCTTTTCGCGATGGAATCCAGGTGTTCGAGGTCACCAAGGATCCGAATACCGTGAATGGAATGACCCCGTTTTTGGGGGTCGTCGTCAATCAGCCCAATGATCTCGTAATTCAGGCCCCGGTTCTCCCGGATTTCCCTGATTACCTTCTCCCCCATGTCCCCGGCCCCGATGATGAGAATCCTCCTGGCCGGCGTTTTCGGTGCATTTGTCCTGTTCCGCCCGGTCATACCGTTGGGGTGGCGGGTAAAAATAAGCCGTATGGAAGCACGAAATCCAGTGAGAAACAGGACGGAAAGCGCGAGATCGATCAGAAAGATGCCCCGCGAAAAGCCCTGAAAACCGAATCCCATCAGGATAACGGCAATGGCGACCACGGTAGCCAACCCGTTCGCAGTAACGATATTCACGACGTCGCCTATGCTCGTGTATCTCCACATGCCCCGGTAGGACCCCAGGGCGGACAGGCAGACCAGTTTCAGGCCAACCAGCCAGGGCAGGACAAACAGGAAATTGCCCAGTTGTTCATCAGGCACCACGCCGTCGAAACGAGCCAGGTAGGCCAGGCAATTGGCCAGAACCAGCAAAAGGGCGTCGGCAAACACCATCAGCCACAAATTGCGCTTTCGAATCAACGTCCACATCCCGCTTCTCCTGCCTGTTCAAAGTCCACCTCAAACTGCAGGACCCTTTTCAAAAATTGCAGCCACGATCGTTCCCTGTTGCTCC
>JBKHBM010000075.1:0-22020 GCA_046542385.1 Desulfatibacillaceae bacterium
CTGCATCGACGAGAAATGAAGCGCAACACCGCAGATCGCGTTTTTCAACAGGCTGGTAACGTTCGGGGCTCCCGGCGGGAGCGGGGCGCCGTGAGATGTCCGGGCTCAAAAAGGTTGACAACTCCTTGACCGGGACGTTAGCCTTCGCTAAATTTGTTATCCTTACCCCAAACAGGAGCACCCGTGTGAACGATCCTTTGAGCGAAAGCATGGAGGACTATCTCGAGGCCATCTTCCACATCGAAAGGGAGAAGCGTGCGGCCCGGGCCAAGGACATCGCCCACCGCCTCGGGGTAAAGGCGCCCAGCGTGACCGGCGCGTTGCGGGTGCTAGCCGACAAGGGACTGATCAACTACGCGCCCTATGACGTGATCACACTGACAAACCGGGGCAAACGCAAGGCCAGGGACGTGGTGGCGCGCCACGACGCATTGTACGACTTCTTCGTCAAGGTCCTGTGCATCGATTCGGAAGAGGCGGACGACGCGGCCTGCAAGATGGAGCATGTGGTCTCCCCGAACATCCTTGACCGGCTTCTCGGCTTCGTGCAACACGTGGAAGACTGCCCGCGGGCCATGAAATGGCGACAGGAGACGGAGTCCTTCTGCAGGCAGGGAAAGACCGGCGAGGATTGCGAGCACTGCGAGGAAGCCGGGACGGCTCCGCCCCGGATTGACGAACCCGAGGCCTGACCCGCGCTTCGTTGTTCCACGGCCGTGAAGCGACAGGATCCAAACATCGGGACGGCCTTTCCTACATCCCTTTCAATATCTCCGCCAGACGAGTGTATCTTCTTTTTGGCGCGTCGTTTTCCAGCGCACGGCGCACCGCCTCGTGCCCGCCGACCAGTACCAGCAGGCGGCGGGCGCGGGTAAGGGCCGTGTACAACAGGTTTCGGGCCAGCATCACTCCGTGGCTGGTTGACAGGACCATGACCACGGCGGGATATTCAGACCCCTGGGACTTGTGCACGGACACGGCATATGCCAGCGTCAACTCGTCGCGATCCCGGCCCGTATAGGCCACGGTCCCGCCGTAGAAATCCACCTCCACGACGCCGTCTTCGGGGACCACCCGCCGGACCACGCCGATGTCCCCGTTGAACACGTCCCTGGCATAGTTGTTTCGCACCTGCATGACCTTGTCGCCCGGAGAAAAGGCGTCGTCGCCGCCGTGGGCGGCCGCGGGATTCAACCCGGCCCGCAGCAGCCGGTTCAGGTTCACCGTGCCGCACTCGCCCCGGTGCATCGGGGTCAGCACCTGGATATCCGACACCGGGTCCATGCCGAAAGCTTCGGGAATCCTTTTTTCGCACAGGGAGTGGACGATGCGCGCGATTCTGCCCGGGTCATCCTCATCGATGTGGTAGAAATCCGAAAGGTCGGCGGAGTCCCGGTCCGGTCCGGGGACCGGCGGCATGCCGGCGAGGACGCGGTGAGCGTTTCGCACGATGAGGCTTTTTGCCGCCTGCCGGTATACCCTTGTGAGGCGCGCTGCGGGCAGGCGCTCCGACTCGATCAACCGGGACAGGGGGTTGCCGGGCCCCACCGGAGGCAACTGGTCGACGTCGCCGCAAAGTATGACCGTGGCATTGTAAGGCACCGCCTCCATGAGATGGTGCATCAAAATGGCGTCCACCATGGAGGCCTCGTCAATCACCACCGCGTCCACGTCCAGGGGGTCCCGGAAATTTTTTCGAAACACCCCGGTATGGGGATCGTACGCTAGGAGCCGGTGCATGGTGGAAGCGGGACGGCCGCACACCTCTTCCAGCCGACGCGCCGCCCTGCCCGTGGGCGCGGCAAGGGCCACGGAAACGCCGGCCTTCTCGTAAATGGCCACGGCGGCGCGAATCAGCGTGGTCTTTCCCGTTCCCGGGCCGCCGGTGAGGATGGTGATCCGGTGTGACAGCATGGAGAGCAGGACCCGGGCCTGGTCTTCGGAAAGGATTTCACCCCCTTCCGTCGCGGCGGCTGTCCGGACGTGTTCCACGCTGAGGTCCGGCGTCTCGTGGGGGACCGTGGCATGGGCGGCGACGCGGTGGGCGAGTCCCGTTTCAGCATCGTAAAACGGCCGCAGGTACACGGCCATGCGCCCCTTGTCCAGGGGCGCGGAAACCAGGGTCCCGGACTCCTCCATCCGGTCCAGCGCCGCCTCCACCACCGCTTCCGGCTCGTCGACCAGTTTCGAGGTTTCCCCCACCAGTCTGTCCCGGGGCAGGAACATGTGGCCCCTGTCCGCGGCCTGCTCCAGCACGTGGGACACGGCCGCCTGAAGCCGCTCCGGAGCATCAGCGGCGATGCCCAGCCGCCGGGCCGCCGCGTCCGCCGTGGCAAAGCCTATTCCCGGAACCTTTTCCGCCAGCAGGTAGGGGTTCTCGCGCACCATGTCCACCGCACCGGGCCCCAACGCGCTCAGGGCCCGGCCCTGGAGCGCGGAACCCAGGCCCAGATTCTGGAGGAACACGGCGGCGTCCCTCTGGTCCCGCGCCCTTGCCCATGCCTCCACAATGCCGGCCAGCTTCGCCTTTCCGATGCCCGGCACCTCCAGAAGCCTTTCAGGTTCGTTGTCCAGCACGTCGAATGCGTTTTCACCGAATCGCCCGACTATCCGCGCCGCCATGGCCGGACCCACCCCCGGAAGCCTGCCTGACGCCAGGTAGTCCCGAACCTGGTCCTCGCCCTCGGGAGGCAGCACGTTGCAGGAGGACACGGCAAACTGTTCGCCGTAGCGGGGATGCGTGGTCCACTCCCCCTCGACGCGAACGGACTCGCCCGGCGCGATCTCCCCCATCCTGCCGACGATGCAGACGTTGCCCGTTTTCGTGCGGACGTGGGCGATGGTGTAGTGATTGCTCTCGTTCCGGTAGGTGATCCGGCTGACTTTTCCCACAAGTTCGGGCATGCGATGCGTTGGCCTGAATCCGTGGCGACAATACTGATCAATCCGTGAAAAGCTCCAGGGTACGGGCTTTTCGCGCGCTCCACCACGAAATTCGGTTTCACCCGGCGAATGACGGGATCGGTTCGCCCCAACGGGGCCCATGCGGCACATTTGCCGGCATCGGCGCCGGGCCGGCGTATCGCGGCACGGACGGCGGTTCTCTTCGCCGCCGCCCCCCGGGCCGACCGGCGTATTCAGGATTCTGCCAGGGGTGGACAGGGTGCGGGTCCTGGTCCGCGGCGGACAACACGTCTTCACATCCCCTGCCGCGCGTCGGCGCCCGGCCTGGCCGCCAGAATCCATTGGACCGCGTCGTACAGGTCTTCGGCCACGTTGGAGGGTCCGGGGCCGCCCTTCCTTTCCAGGCGGGCCAGACTCCTTTCGCCCATTCCGGTGCGGACCAGGACCGTGGCAGCGCATCCGGCCCTCTTTCCCGCGCCCACGTCCTTGAGGGTGTCTCCCACCATGGTGGTAGCGGCCAGGTCCACGCCAAGGTCTCGCGCCGCGGCAAGCAGCAGACCTGGTTCGGGCTTGCGGCAGTCGCAGTTGTCGTCCGGGTGGTGGGGGCAATGGTATATGCCGGCCAGCCGCCCGCCAGCCGCCTCCACCTCCCGCTTCATGTTCGCGTGCATGTCGGCCAGGGTTTCAGGAGTGAACAGACCGCGCGCTATCCCGGACTGGTTGGTGATCACCACCGGGGAGTATCCGTTTGCAGCCAGGAGAACCAGGGCGTCCAGGGATCGGGGCAAAAATTCGAATTCGTTCCAACTTTTCACGTACTCGTTTGAATCGCGGTTGATCACCCCGTCCCGATCCAGGAAGACGACTTTCAATGCATGTGCTCCGGTAAGTCATTCGGCCACGACGAATGCGCCCGCGTAACCGTGGGAATTCAGTCTCCGTTCGTACTCCATGGCTTCGGCCAGGGAGGTGCAATGTCCCACCCGGACGCGGTGGAAGGTTTCCCCGTCGATCCGGGCCGTGACAATGTGCGCGTTTTTATATTTTTTCGCAAGCTTTTGGCGAAACCGCACGGCATTGTCACGTTGCCTGAACGCGCCGACCTGGATGGTGAAATCGCCCCGGTAGTACACGTTCCTGTTGTCCCCGGCCGTGCCCGGTGGGGGCGCCGTGGCCACAATCTCCACGGGCGCGGTGCCCGGGCCCACCACTCCAAGGGCCTTGGCCGCGGAATAGGACAGGTCGATGATTCTGCCGGCCACGAACGGCCCCCGGTCATTGACACGGACGGTGCAGGTCTTTCCGTTTGACAGGTTGCGCACGGAGAGCACGGTGCCAAGGGGCAGGGTCTTGTGCGCCGCGGTCATGGCGTACATGTTGTACGTTTCGCCGTTCGCCGTCTTCCTGCCGTGGAAGGGATGGCCGTACCAGGAGGCGGCGCCCTTCTGCCGGAAGTCGCGGGCGTCCGGGATGGGCTGGTACCAGTTGTCGCCGACGCGATAGGGTTTGGGATGCCCGGCCGGGCGTGGGGGCGGTTCGGGCGTACCGCCGCAGGACCACAGCGCGGCCAGGAAGAGGAACAGGGCGAAGACGGCCGGCGCCCGAGGAATCCGGGACCGGCCGCCCCCGAGGGATTGCGTTGTGCCTGCTATGACTTTTTCCTCCGGCCCTTTTTGGCCTTGGGAAGGGCTATGCGGATGACGTCCTCCATCTTGTCCACGAAATGGAACGTGATGTTTTCCTTGACGTTGTCCGGCACGTCCTCGATATCCTTCTCGTTCCACTTGGGAAGGATGACCTCCTTCACGCCAGCGCGGTACGCGGCCAGGACCTTGTCCTTGATCCCGCCCACCGGCAGCACCTTGCCGCGCAGCGTGATCTCGCCGGTCATGGCGATGTCCTTTTTCAGCGGGACGCCCGTGACGAGCGAGGTAATGGTCGTAAGGATGGTCACGCCGGCGGAAGGGCCGTCCTTGGGGATGGCGCCGGCCGGCACGTGTACGTGAATCTCCTTTTTCTCGAACCATTCCGGATCCACGCCCAGCTTGTCCGCGTTGGCGCGCACGAAGCTCAAGGCGGCCTGGGCTGATTCCTTCATAACGTCACCGAGTTGTCCGGTCAAGGTCAGGCCCTTGTTTCCATGCATGGCCGTGGCCTCGATGAACAGGAGGTCGCCCCCGGTCTGGGTCCAGGCAAGGCCCATGGCCACGCCCGGGGTTTCCGTGCGCTCCGCCGTCTCGCTCTGGAAACGCCATGGCCCCAGGTACTCGTGCAGATCCTTCTGCCCGACGCCGACCGTTTCCACTTCGCCGTCCACGATCTTGCGGGCCGCGCCCCGGCACAGGGTGCCGATCTCCCTCTCCAGGTTGCGAAGCCCGGCTTCCCGGGTGTACCCGGATATGACGTTCTTCAACGCGCCGTCCGTGATCCTGACCTGGCTGGCGGACAGGCCGTTTTGTTCCCGCTGCCTGGGTATGAGGTATCGCTTGGCGATCTTGATCTTTTCCTCCTGGGTGTACCCGGACAGCGTGAGGATCTCCATGCGGTCACGCAACGCCGGTGGAATGGTGTCCAGGATGTTGGCCGTGGTGATGAACATGACCCTGGACAGGTCGAAGGGCACGTCCAGGTAGTGGTCCCGGAACGAGTAGTTCTGCTGCGGGTCCAGCACCTCCAGCAGGGCCGACGCCGGGTCGCCCCGGAAATCCGAGCCCACCTTGTCCACCTCGTCCAGCATGAAGACGGGGTTGTTGGAGCCACAACGCCGGATACCCTGGATGATCCGGCCCGGCATCGCGCCGACGTAGGTGCGCCGGTGCCCGCGAATCTCGGCCTCGTCGCGCACACCCCCAAGGGAGATGCGCACGAACTCCCGGCCCATGGCCCGGGCGATGGAGCGTCCCAGCGAGGTCTTGCCCGTACCCGGAGGGCCCACAAAGCACAGGATGGGCGCCTTGCCGCCCGGGTTCAGCTTTCGCACGGCAAGTGTTTCCACGATGCGGCGCTTGGGCTTTTCCAGGTCGTAGTGGTCCTCGTCCAAAATCTTCATGGCCAGCTTCGTGTCCAGGTTGTCCTCGGTGCTCGTGTTCCACGGCAGGGAGGTGAACCAGTCCAGATACGTGGTGGCCACGGTGTACTCGGAGGACGAGGGATGCATGCGGGCCAGGCGGTCCAACTCGCGTTCCGCCTCCTTGCGGGCTTCCTCTTCCAGGTCCAGCTCGTCGATTTTCCTCCGGAACTCCTCCAGCTCGACGACGTTTTCGTCCTCGGCCTCGCCCAACTCCTCCTTCATTGCGCGAATCTGCTCGCGCAGGTAGTACTCGCGCTGTTTCTTGTCGATCCCCTCCTTGACCTGGCTCTGGATCTTCTGTCCCAGTTCCAGCACCTCCAGCTGGTGATTGGCGATTCGGGTAACCTCCTGGAGCCGCTGTTTCACGTCCACGGTCTCCAGCACCAGTTGCTTGTCCTCCAGGCTCGTCTGGATGGTGGAGGCCACCACGTCGGCCAGGGAGCCCGGATCCTGCAGGGTCTTGACCCACTCGACGATCTCCGTCGGCAGATAGGGGGCCAGCTCCACCAGTTTGGTGTACAGGTCGATGAGGTTGCTCACCAGGGCTTCCGTCTCCGTGTCATCGGCATGCTGGTCCTCCAGCTTTTCGATGCGCGCCTGCATGTACGGCTTGCCCTCGATGAATTCGACCACCCGGAACCTGCCCAGTCCCTGGGCCAGCATCTGCGCCTTGTCGTCACCGGCCTTGGCCATCTTCACAATGAGGGCCGCCGTTCCCACGTGGTACACGTCCTTGGGGTCCAGGACCGTTTCGTCCGTCTTGCTCTTGGTGGCCAGCACGCCGACGACGCGGTCCTTTGCCAGGGCCTCGTCAACGAGCTGGACCAGCTCCTTCTGTGTCACCATGAGGGGCAACTGCATCTTGGGGAACAGGGCAACATCCATCACCGGTATGATGGGAATGATCTCCGGCAATTCCTGCGGCACGTCCTTTTGATAAGGCGTGTTTCCCATTTCCGAATCCATACCGTCCTCCCCGCCCGCGGCCTTGCGAGCCTCTATTTCACGCGCGCTACCGTCACGATTGTCATTCATGGCACTTTCTCCTTCCGGTATATGGGTCTCCCGCGCTCCGGATCAGGACCGGCTCTCCACGTCGACCTTCTGGGGATCCCGCGCCCCACGCTTCAGCATGCGTATTTCCAGCATGCCGTTGTTGTAGGTCGCGGTGACCTTTTCCGGATCCACGGGGCAAGGGAGGTAGATCACCCGTTCAAACGATCCGTACGGAATTTCAACCAGGTGAAACCGGTTGTCCGGCTTGCGGCCGGAGTCGACCCGCTTCCCGGTCACCCTCAGGGCGCCGGCGTCCAGTTCCACCACGAGGTCATCCTTGTCGATGCCTGCCATCTCGCCGGTCACCACGATCTCGTCCCAGGTCTCGTACACGTCCATCTGGGGGCGCCAATTGGCCGTTGACATGTCGAATACGGGATTCATGGATCGAAACATCTGCTCGATGGAGCGTCCCAGCTGTTCATGAATCTGGCCGAGATTCCGGCCGAAGCGGATCTTGATGTAGTCCATTTCGCAACCTCCGCTGTGCTCGCGGGTTTGTGGTCGGCTTCCGTATGGCGAACGGTGCCCCCGCGTCCGTCAATACACCCGTGGTTAACGCAGGGTGATTTCAAGGTAATGCAGGGGGTTGTCCGTGTAAAGGAAACCCGTTACCGGTTGGGGGATGTGCCCTGGAGGGAAGAATTCACTTCATAATGTAACCATTGGGGAGGATGACCGCAAGGAATTTCAGAAGCCTGAATCCGTGAGCGGTATCAGGTGGTCCTGAAAGTCTTTTCAATATTTTCGTCACGGATTCAGGACAAGGTCTCCCGGGCCAGGCGGTCCAGCACAAGGCGGTCGGTGGGAAACGCCAGGTCCAGGGGCGGGGCGTCCAGGGAAAACCAGGCCACCTCGGAGACGTCCGACCCCGGGCGAAGCTCGCCGCCGGCAACGGTTCCCAGAAACCATATGCCGACCGTCCGCCGGTCGGGATCGTGGAAGTTGGAGTGCGCGTCGAACACGGGGCCGACGTCCACCACAATACCGGTCTCCTCGAAAAATTCCCTGGCGGCGGAAACGCGGACATCCTCGTCCCATTCCACGTGGCCGCAGGGGATGCACCACGATCCCGTGTACGAGCCCTTTCTTCGGGCCAGCAGGATGTTCCGGCCGTCCAGCACGATGACCGCCGCGCCCACGGTGGGATTGCGGTACTGGACCCAGCCGCAGGCCGGGCAACGCATCCTGGCCGCGTCCTCGTCATGGAATGATTCCAGTCGTTCGGCGCACAAGGGGCACCAGGTAAACAGCATGTTGCATCCCCTTTCCCTGTCGGGCCGTGTTTGCTTTTTGCGTCGTTCTCCTTTATATCTCACAATCCCAGTTTTTGACACCGGGCCCGAGGACGCGGGCCGCCAGGAAACCGGAGGAAATTTGCCGCAAGACACCGAAATGAAGGCGCGTGGACTGGTTTTCACGCCGAGGCGAACCCTGGCCTTCCACTATTTCCTGTACTTCGCCGTGCTGGGGGTGTACCTGCCGTACTTCAACCCCTACTGTCGGCACCTGGGCTTTTCCGGCAGCGAGATAGGCTGGATCACGGGAACCCGGTCGGCGGCCGTCATAATCCTGCCCATGATCTGGGCGTGGCTGGCGGACAGGTACCAGGCGAGGCGCCTGATCTTCATCCTGTGCAACTTCGTGTCCACGGGGTTCTTCCTGCTGTACTTCGCCACGGAATCCTTCTATCCCATGCTGGTCATCACGGCGCTGTACTCCGTGTTCTACGCGCCCATCATCGCGTTCCTGGAAGCCTTCTCCATGGAGATCCTGGGCAGGGACAAAAACAGCTACGGCCGTATCCGGGTATGGGGTTCGCTGGCCTTCATCCTCACGGTCATGGGCGTGGGCCGGCTGATGTCCCTTTTGTCCCCGGCCGTCGTCCTGTGGGCCATCGCGGCGGGGGCGACGATCCAGGCGGTGTTGTCCACCCGGATGCCGGACACGGACACCTCGACGCCGCCTCCCCGGGCCAGGGACGCCAAACTGTTTTTCGAGCCCCGGATCCTGGCGTTTTTGCTGGCCGCGTTTTTGATGCTGGTGAGCCACGGAACCTACTACACGTTCTACTCCATCCACATGGAGGAGAACCTCGGTTTTCCCTACTGGCTGATCTCGGTGGTCTGGGCGCTGGGCACCCTGGCCGAGGTCGGGGTCATGCTCAAGTCGCGGCCCATCCTGGACCGTTTCCGGCCCCAGTCGGTGATCGCGTTCTCCCTGCTGGTCGCCGTGTTCCGCTGGATCATCGTGGGAACGTTCGAGTCCGCCTGGATACTGGTCCCGGCCCAGGCCCTGCACGCCGCCACTTACGGAACCTTCCACATCGCGAGCATCGTGTATATCGAGAAGCTGATTCCCGAGTCGGCGCGCACCACGGGTCAGGCGGTGAACAACTCCATGACGTACGGCGCCGGGCTTGCCGTGGGCGGCGTGGTTTCCGGGTACCTGTATGAACTGGTGAGCGCCCCCGTGGCCTTTTATGCCATGTCCGGCGTGGCTCTGCTGGGCCTTGTCCTGTTCCGCGGCCAGGTGGTATTGGCCAAAAGGGAGGCGGAACAGGCATGAGCGGTTTTCCGTTGTCGAGGGCGGCGTACCGGCTGCTGGCGAGCCTGGCCGTGGCATGCGTCTCGTTGGTGGGCCCTTTCCTCCCTGGAGACTGGTTTTCCTGACGGGAACCTGAATCCGTGACGAAAACATTGAAAAAATTCTTCAAGAAGTTCATAAGTCGGGCTTTTTGCATGTCCTCAAACAATTTTTTGTTTCACCCACCGGGTGAAAGGATTTTTCGCCCTGGCGGAGCGGCCTCTGAGGGAGGCATCAATGTCCGACCCGGACCTTGAAAGTCTTCGCCAAAGCCCGTACATGGAACAACCGCGGTCCCGGTTTTGGCTCCGGCACGGTGCCGGACCGGGCACACCCACGATGTCCCTGTCGAAAGGAGACGCCTTGTGATCGTCGGCCTCACGGGAAGTATCGGAACTGGAAAGAGTACCGTCAGCGAAATGTTTCGCGACCTGGGTGCTCCGGTCATCGACTATGACCAGCTTGCCAGGGACGTGGTGGAACCGGGGGGGGCCGCCCTGGGCAGGATCAGGGAGGCCTTCGGGGACGTCGTGCTCACTCCCGAAGGGGCCCTGGACCGCGGCGCCATGGGCGACATCGTCTTCCGGGATCCCGAGGCCAGGAAGAAGCTGAACAACATCGTGCATCCCGAGGTGTTCCTCGAGGACCAGCGCCGAACCCGGGCCATTTTGAAGGAGAACCCGAACGCCGTGGTAATCAAGGAGATTCCCCTTCTCACACAAATCGGCATCGACCCCCATGAACTGGTGGACAAGGTTGTTGTGGTTTCCGCGAGTTACGAAAACCAGATCAGGCGGGTGATGGAGCGGGGATTCACCGAGCAGCAGGCCGTCGAACGCATCGCCGCGCAGGTCCCCGTTTCCGAGACGGAAAAGCTGGGCGATTACGTGATTCTTAACGACGGCAGCTTCGAGGAGACGAGCAGGCAGGTGGAAAAGGTCTACGATGAACTGCTGGCGGAGGCCGCGCGCGGAACGGCCCGATAGCGGATCGCGGTTCCGGACGGCCGACCGGCCATCCGGGGCTTGACAAGATTTTGCGGATGGTGTTTCATACCCGGATGTTCCGTGGACGGGGGACGCCTTTTCGACGCCAGGGCTTTTCACCCCCGCCAACGACAGCCGCACGGTCGCCGCGGGCCCATAGCTCAATTGGCAGAGCCACCGGCTCATAACCGGTAGGTCCCTGGTTCGATTCCAGGTGGGCCCATCACAAGCAACCCGAGCCACGAGACACTCGCCATGGGCGCGCAGGGTTACATAGCAGCGGAGCCCGCCCCTTCGGGGGAGGCCAGAAAGGGAAACCAAAGGCGTGGTTTACACACCGCGCCTTTTTTCATTCCCCGCCGCCGGCGAGCCAGGGGTGGAGCCGGGATTTGAGCGAAGTACCGGGTACCAGGGTAAGGGACGTCATTCGCGCCATGGAGCGCCTCGCTCCCGCGGATTCCGCGGAGGACTGGGACAACCCCGGCCTCCAGGCGGGAGACCGGGGGTGGGGGGTCGACAAGGTCGGCGTGGCACTGGACCCCCTGCCCGAAGTGGTCGAACAGGCCGTGAACGACGGCGTCGACATGCTCATCTGCCACCATCCGCTCATCATGCGGCCCCTGTCCTCGCTGGACCTCTCCACTCCCATCGGCAAAATCCTGGAACAAGCCATCAAACACAGACTGGCGCTGTACTGCGCGCATACCAATCTGGACCGTGCTCCCGGAGGGGTGAACGACGTTCTGGCCGACCGGCTGGGATTGAGCGGCCGGGAGGGCCTCACCCCTTCCACGCACCCGGAGGCGCCGCGGTCCCTGGGAGTGGTGGGCGACCTTCCCGAAGCCACGGTCCTAGGGGCGCTGGCCCGCCGGGCCAGGGAGGTTTTGGGGCTGTCCGGGGTTCGCATCGCGGGGGATCCCGGCCTCGAGGTCCGCAGGGTGGCCGTGTGCGGAGGCTCGGGCCGGAGCCTGCTCAAGGACTTTTTCCGTTCCGGGGCGCAGGCATACCTCACCGGAGACACGGGATACCACGATGCCCGGACGGTGGAGGCCATGGGGCTGGGACTGGTTGACATAGGACATTTCGGGTCTGAGGTTGTCGTGGTGCCGGCCCTGGCGCGGATGCTCGCCGACGCCCTGGCCGCGGACGGGCACGAGGTGGAAGTGGTCGCCATGGAGCTGGAACGCGATCCCTTTGCCTGGGCGTGAAACCCGCCGGCATGTCGAGGGTGTACATAACCGGCTGAATGTATTATATTATATCAACGACGCCAGTGGGGTTTCCGAAAAGGATCTTCGGAAGCAGCCCTGGTGACGCCGCCATGGAGGAAATGTGAAGGAACAAATCGCCACACTGGTGGAATTGCAAGGCATTGACGACGAGGCCACCGCGGTGCGGCAGAGGATGGAAACCTGCACCCAGCGCGTGGACGCGGTCCAGGTAAAGCTGGACGCCGTGTCCGAAAAGCTCGAGGCGGCCAGGGAAGCCAAGGCCGGGCTGATGCGGAAGCAACGGGAACTCGAGGTGGGCATAGAGGACAACAACGCTCTGACCAAAAAGAGCGAGGAACGCCTCATGACCATCAAGAACAACCGCGAGTACCGCGCCCTTCTCCGGGAAGTCGAGGATTCCAAGAAGCGCACCACGGACATGGAGGACCAGCTGGTCGAGATCATGGACCAGATCGACGCCGCGGACAAGGCAATCGCCGCCCTGGAAGAGGAGTTCAAGGCATTGTCCGACGAGCTCGCCAGCGAGAAAAAGGATGTCCGGGGCGAGATCAAGGACTGCGAAAAGCGCCTCGCCGCCATCGAGAAGGAACGCCGGACCCTGTCCGAGAAGATGAAACGAAGCATTTACAAAAAGTATGCACTCATCCTCGACTACAAGCAGGGCAAGGCCGTGGTGCCGGTGACGGACTTCGTGTGCAAGGGCTGCAACATGAGCATTCCCCCGCAGACGTACAACGAACTGCAGAAGGAAGACGCCATCATGTTCTGCCCGCACTGCGAGCGCATCATCTACTACCTCGAGTCCGCCTGAAGCTCCGGGAATCGGGATGTCGGGTCAAGGGAGCCCGGACGGTCGCCGGCGTACCGTAAGGGTGCGTCGGAGGAAAGTCCGAACACCACAGGGCAGGGTGCTCCGTAACGCGGAGGCGCGCCTTAGGGCGTGACGGCAAGTGCAACAGAAAGCATACCGCCTGGCGGTGCCCGGCCTCGCGGCCGGGTACGGTCCGGTAAGGGTGAAATGGTGCGGTAAGAGCGCACCGGCTCCCCTGGCGACAGGGGAGGCCAGGCAAACCCCACCCGGTGCAAGACCAAATAGGGGAGCGTTGGAGGGCGGCCCGTCCGATGCTCCCGGGTAGGTCGCAAGAGGCGGCGGGCAACCGTCGCCCGAAGATGAATGACCGTCGCTCCGTGTCCGGGCAACCGGCGCGGGGAACAGAATTCGGCTTATGGGCTTCCTTGACCCATTCCTGCTCCAGGGACAAACGCGGACAGTGTCCTGTTGAAAAACGGTGTTCGGGGACTTGCAAATCCACAGCAAAAAGGTATGTTTTGGGATGGGGGCGGGCATCGGCAACGCGGCAAGACCCGGCCAGGACGGTTTTTGACAGGCGGTTACCCTTTTTCCGGCGGACGCACAGAGCACCCCGCCACACGAGGTCATCGGCAATGCTCGTGATAGAAGACCTTGCGGTCGAGGTGGGTGGAAAGCCCATCCTCAAGAACGTCAACATGGAGATTCCCAAGGGAGAGAGCCACATCCTGTTCGGACCCAACGGCTCCGGCAAGACAAGCCTCATGATGACCATCATGGGCTTTTCCGGCTACATCGTCACTCACGGCAGGATCATGTTCAAGGGCCGGGACATCACCTACAGCCCCATCAATGAACGCGCCGAGATGGGAATCGGCATCATGTTCCAGAGACCGCCCACGATCCACGGACTGAAGACCAGATCCCTGGTGAATATCTGCAGGCGCACGGACGACACGGACATCGAGGAGCTGGCCACGGGCCTGTCCATGTCCGATTTTCTGGACCGGGACGTGAATGCCGGGCTTTCAGGCGGCGAAATAAAGCGTTCCGAACTGCTGCAGCTCATGGCCCAGGAGCCGGATTTCGTGATGCTGGACGAACCCGAATCCGGAGTGGACATGGAGAACATCGCCCTGGTGGGCGAGGCCATCAACCAGTTGCTGGGGCGCGGCGTGCGCCGTCCGGCCGGAGTTTCCCACAAGCGCGAGGAGCAGAACGGGGCCAAGTCGGCCATGGTGGTGACCCACACCGGTTACATCCTGGACTACATCACCGCGGACAAGGGCCAGGTGCTGTACGACGGCGTGCTGTGCTGCCGGCAGAACGCCCGGGAGATCCTCAAGTGGATTCGTGAGTATGGATACAAGGAGTGTGTGGCATGCACGATCTGAAAAAGGGCGGCGGCGCTTCGGGTAACCGGCCCAGGCCCCTGGTGGAGCCGGACCTTTCCTGCTACGACACGGACGCCGACGAACATGAATACATCGAGGAACTGGCCCGGCTGGACCAGGCGGACGCCAGGCATTTTTTGAACGTTGGCGTCGACGCCGGGGAGAGCCGGCGCACGGGCACCTTCATTCAGAAGGACAAGTCCGTCATCCATTGCAAGGCCAAACAACCCGGCGTGGACATTCTGTCCATAACCCAGGCCATGGAAAGATTCGACTGGCTGGACCAATACATGTGGAAGGGGGTCTCTCCCGACAAGGACGAGTACACCAGATGGGCCATGGACCGGCCCACCGAGGGGTATTTCATACGGTCCCACGAGGGCGTGCAGGTGGACGCTCCGGTGCAGGCGTGCCTGTATATCGCCAGGGAGCGGTTTTCCCAGAATGTGCACAACGTGGTGATCGCGGAGCCGGGCTCCACCCTGCACATCATCACCGGTTGCACCACGGCGCCGCATCTGGTTTCCGGGCTGCACGTGGGCGTATCCGAGTTCTACGTGAAAAAGGGCGCCAAGCTCATGTTCACCATGATCCATGAATGGGGCGAGGAGGTCAATGTCCGGCCCCGGACCGTGGGATTCGTGGAAGAGGGGGGCGTGTTCGTGTCCAATTACATCTCTCTGAGGCCCGTGGGTTCGCTGCAGATGGCGCCCACCACGTACCTCCAGGGAGAAGGCGCGGTGGCCCGATTCCAGAGCGTACTGGTGGCCAGCCAGGACTCCAACCTGGACGTGGGCGGCACCGTGGTTTTGGAAGCCCCCGACACCCGGGCGGAAATCATCTCCCGGGCCATCACCTATGGCGGCAACATCATGGCCCGGGGCAAGCTGGTGGGCAAGGTGCCGGAGGTGCGGGCCCATCTGGAGTGCAAGGGCCTCATATTGAAGGACGGGCTCATGCAGGCCGTCCCGGAACTGGAAGCCTGGGTTCCCGGGGTCGAGATGTCCCATGAAGCCGCTGTTGGCAAAATCGACAAAGGTGAGATAGAATATCTCATGGCCAGGGGCCTCACCGAGGAAGAGGCCGTGTCCACCATCGTCCGGGGATTTTTGAACGTGGACATCGAGGGCCTGCCCGCGGAACTGCGGGAGCGGCTGGACAAGGTGATACAGGAAACCGAAAAGGACATGTTCTGACAGGTTTCGCGAAAACGGGATCCGCTTTGTCGCGCCCTGTTTCCCGTCGTTTTTGATCAGCCCGCGGCGCGCGGGCGCGCCTCGCGCCAACGGCATGGCCGCCGCGACACCGGCGAAGCCGACATAATTGTGCATCAGCATAATGGAGCCCGAAGACGAAATCCGGGCAAACCGCTGCAATCCTGCATGATGAACGGACCGTCAACTATGGACTGTACGCTTCAGACCGTGGATTTTTCGTTTCACGACAAGGTGCGGATCTTTTCGTACGACTACCTGAAGTGCTGCATCTACCTGACCCATGTGCAGGCCAGCCGCTACACCTGCACCAAGAAACTGTATTCCAAGCTCATCTCCACGTCCCAGCTCCTGGAAGACCTGCTGGACTTCCACGGCGCCAAGAACAACCGCAACTGGTACTTCTACAGGGAACTGTCCGCCGCGGTACGGCACCTTTCGGCGGCCGCCTACTCCCAGAAGCACATATTCAACCGGCTGCCCTTTTATGACCTGAACGAGACCGAGAGTTTCGCCGAACTGGGAGAGCAGGTTCACGATTTCCTGGTGCATACGCTCCAGCGCCTGGCTCCGACCATCCTCGAGGAGGCCAACCGGCTGGGTATTCCCATGCCGGACGAGGTGTACAGCGTAACCGACTTTCCCAGGGTGTCCACGGCGCAGATCCTGGACTTCGACATCGACGACGAGGAATCCACCCAGAAGACGGAAAGCGTGGTCCGCATAGCCGCCGACTTCCTGAACATCGTGGAAACCTTCGACCAGATCGGCATCAACCAGCCCGTGCCGTCCGACGAAATCCGCCGGATGGTGCCTTCCAGCGTGAACGAGGTGGAGATACGCCGCTACGAGATGATGGTGCACAACCTCCAGTCCTCGTTCGATTCCTACGTGATCCACGGCGGCTTCCGGTTCGGCAACCGCAAGCTCAAGCGCATGCGCGGCTACTTTTCGGTGGCCCTGCATCTTCTGGAAATCACGGGCAAGCTGCTGCATTTCTACGAGCGGCATCTGCACGACGTGGGCTACAAGAACGTCTACAAGCAGGTGCGCGACCGGATGGCCGAGTTGATACCCCCGGATCAGCTGGTCGAGTACACGATCAACTATGGATTGTACTACACCTGTTACTTCATGCGCCAGGGCCAGGACCTGGCCGAGGCGGTTCTGGGCGAGAACATCGAGCACGACAGCATCACCGTGGGCATCCCCTACAAGCTGGGATTCCACACCCGACCGTCTCTGCTCGTGGCCAAGATCGTCCAGCATTACGGCGGAAACGTGGAGATGATCGTCGGCGAGTCCCAGTTCGACGCCAGCAGCGTACTGGACATCCAGTGGGCCGGCGGCAAGATACAGAAGGAAAACATCAACGAGGTGGTGTTCCGCGGCGACAAGCGGGCGTTGCGCGACATTTCCGTTCTTGCCGGCGTGAACTACGGGGAGGACACCATGGGCAAGGGGGTGCCGCTGCCAAAGGAGCTGGCTTACCTGCGGTAACCTGGATCCGTCCAGGGCGCGCCGCTGCCCCGCGGCCCCGGCACCTCCATCCCCTCCAATGTTCCCGGGCGCCGCCCCGGAACACTTGCGGAAGGCACGTCATGATCGCAGCAGTCATCGTCGCCGGAGGCAGCGGCCTCCGCATGGGTGGGGATACCAGAAAGCAGTACATGGAGCTGAACGGCAGGCCCATCCTTTCCCATACCCTGGCCGCGTTCGACCGGGTGGTGGGCGTGGACCGGATAGTACTGGTGGTGCCCGCCGAGGACATGGATTACTGCGAAAACAGGATCGTCCCCAATTCCCTTTTCGCGGTCGAGGCCCGGATGGTCGCGGGAGGCGCGCACAGGCAGGAATCCGCGTACAACGGGCTTCTGGAGGCCGAGGGCGCGGAAATCGTGGCCATCCACGACGGGGTCCGGCCCTTTGTCACCACCGACCAGATAGAGAAAACCATCGAGACGGCCCGCTCCCGGGGTGCGGCCACGCTCGCGGTCAGGGCCCATGACACCATCAAGCGCGTGGACCGCGCGGGCAAGGTCCTGTCCACCCTGGACCGGAATGCCCTGTGGCTGGCGCAGACTCCCCAGGCCTTCCGATACGACATCATCCGCCAGGCGCATGAAAAGGCCCGGAACGACCGTTGGCAGGGAAGCGACGACGCCGTGCTGGTGGAACGCATGGGCCATCCGGTCCACGTGGTGGAAGGCTCCCGCAGGAACATCAAGATCACCACTCCCGAAGACCTGGAAATGGCCGCCGGCGTATCCCTTTGCTGAGCACCGAAGAACCATGGACGCTTTTCAGGGAGCGCTACTCCCTGGCGTGCAGCCGGGCGATCTCCCCGATGTCCCTTTCATGCCGGGCATGCTGCTCGTCGAAGATCACCGGGATGTTTGCATGAAACTCGGCCAAAAGCGGGAGCATGATCTCCCGGATCTGCGGGTGCGCGCGCTTTGAGCAACGCAGGTTGAACACGTGAATCCATTCGCGCACGTTCGCGGTCATCACGATCTCGGTCTTCAGGCTGTTGGGCAGCACACTCCTGGCCTGCTCGGGTCGGGCCCCCATCTCCAGAAGACCCATGTACGCCTTTTCCGCCGCTTCCATGGCCGCGTGCCACGCCTTGTACTCCGCGGAATCCGTAGCCCAGAACAGGGGGCGGATCACTGTGATCTCGCTGCCGAATCTGTCCTTCGAATAGTTGGCGTACCGCGTGCTCTCCTGGCTGTATGAGGCCAGGCGGTGGCGCACCAGCTCATGGGTCACCCCCCGGTCGCACACAAAGCGCACGGTGACGTTCACGTGCTCGATCACGCTGTGATGCCCGGATTTGAGTATGCGGCGCACGAAATCCCGGGCCGAATCCGGCGTGATTTTGTCCTCGGACTTGTAGCAGGTGCGGCCGGCAAGCTCGATGTTTTTGAGGATGTCAGCCGGATCAGGCATCAGAAGGATTTCATGGCCGGGCCGAATTACGCGCATGGCGGTTCCCCCGTCTTCCCTGCTTTTGCACGAATGGGATTCGTGAATGATCCGGGCTAGTCGAGACCCACGAACGTGGTCTTTTCCGACGCGGGTTGCCGGTCGGTGACCAGTTTGTTGGCCGGATAGTCCGGGTCCGGATAGCCGATGGCGATGCCCATGGTGATCCTGCGGTCCTCGGGCACGTTCGCGTACCTTCTGAGGATGTCGGGGTACATGACGCCCTGGTCCTCGATGCAGGTACCCAGACCCTTGGCCACGGCAGCCAGACACAGGGTCTGGATGGCGCAACCGATGTCCATGAGCGGGCCGGGTTCGTACAATTGGGTGTCCATGAGAAGGATGACGGCGGCCGGCGCCTCGAAAAAACGAAACCCCCGCTCCGTCCACTGGGTCCGCCTTTTCTGGTCGTCCCGGGAGATGCCCAAAAGGGAGAACAGGCCCTTGGCCAGTTCCACCTGCCGCTGGCGGTACACGCTGTCCCGGGGCCAGCCGATGGGCGGGTGTTCGGGCTGGGGCATCACGCCATTGCGCAGGTTCTCCACGTTGGCGTCGCGCACCTTGTCCAGCGTGTCCCCTGAAAGGACCAGAAATTCCCAGGGCTGGATGTTCATGGCGGACGGCGCCCGGCATGTCACATCCAGAATTTCCATGATGACATCCCGAGGCACGGGATCGGGTTTGAATCCGCGGATGCTCCGGCGTTGCCTGACGGCTTCGAACAGGTCCATGAAATACCTCCGGATGAGTAGGGGACCAGAAACGTGGGCGATTGCCCGGACACGGGAGAGGCCCATGGGGCCTACCGCGTCCCGCGAGGGCAGGCAAGCCGGCCACCGGCGTTGCCCGCGATCTTCATGCAATCGCGTTATTCTTCGAGGGTGAACAAAAGCAGCATGAAAAAGTTGCGTCTGGCCTTGTCCGCGTCCTGTACCACGAAGGGCGCCAGCACCGGGGACAGGCGAGTGGCGCCTTTCATCTGCGCCAGGACCTCCCCGGAATTATCCCGCACCTTCAGACGGTTCACCTCCGGGTAATGCTTGACCACTCCGCGGGTGGTGCCACCGCGTTCCACCAGGATCAGTCGTTCCATCTCCACTTCGTCGTCGGTGCCGGTTTCCGCCTGCATCTTTTCGTAGGCGTTTTCCGGTTCCGCCTCCCTGGTCACCTCGCCGGCCATCCAGGGGTCGTCGCCCTCCTCCGGAACGAGGCCGACCTTGTCGCCCGCGAAACGCACCGCCGCGTAGAATTCGCCCTCCGGGTTCCGCAGGACCAGGGCATCCTCCTCGATGGCGCCGGACGCCACCATGTCGAAATCCCGTCTCAGGCTCACGTTGCGCCCGTTTTCCACGGTTACCGCGTATTTGGTGCCTCCCTCGGTCGCCGTCCACTTCTCCCGGGACTCCTGCTCCACCAGGATGGGCGACCCCGCCGGGCCGTAGCTGATTCGGAACTCGGCCATTGCCGCCCGGGCCGCCGGCAGGGCGAACAAGGTGAAACCGACTGCGGACATGAAAAGGAAACAGGCCGTTTTTCGGAACATGCGCCATTGCCTCCTGCACGGAATTGTTCAAGAACCCGCCGCCCTGGGCCGGTGCGGCCGTTGGTTGGTCTCCAGTATCCAAAGGTAGCGTTTTGTGGTATAAAAAGCAAGAGTTCGACAAAGGTCGTGACCTGCTTCATCCCCCGCCGTGACATTTATGGCCAGAGAATCCCTTGAGAGGTTGAAAGGCTCGCCCCGCCGCCTGGCGATTGTTGTCGCCATGCTCTCCCTGGCGGTGGGTGTTGCCGTGCTGGGTGGCTTCACCCTGTTTTCCGCGCTGCTGACTGGCGGCTCCGGTCCTGTCCAGCCGAGGCGGGCCGAAGGTGTGCCCCCGCCGGAGCATCAGGGCGGCCCCTTGCGGGTCATGACCGTCAACCTGGCCCACGGCCGTGGCACGGCATTTTCCCAATTGCTGGTGGACGCCTCGAAAACCCGGGACAACCTGAAGCGGGTCGCACGGGAAATCATCGGGTACGACCCGCACGTGGTGGCGCTTCAGGAGGCCGACCTGGGCAGTTTCTGGAGCGGAGGGTTCGACAACGTGGCCTACCTGGCGAAACAGGCATCCTGTCCCTGGTCCGTCCCCGGGATGCACGTGAAGGGCATGGGTCTGGAATACGGCTGCTCCCTGATCTCGCGCCTGCCGGTGGGAAATGCCCGCTCCCACACGTTTCCCTTCTATCCTCCCACCCCGACCAAGGGCTGGGTCCTCGCCGAGATCCCCTGGCCCGGCCGGCCCGGGGCCAGGGTCGCCGTGGTCTCCCTGCACCTGGACTGGCTGTTGCCCCAGAAGCGCCGGGAACAGGCCCTTGTGTTCATCCGGCACATGGAGAACGTGGCCCGGCCGCTGGTGGTCATGGGCGATTTCAACACCGAGGAGACCGGTGACGGTTCCGTGCTGGACCTGGTGATGGACGAACTGAATCTTCGCGCATGGCGACCCGGGGACCGAAACCTGGTTACCATGCCCGGCATGAACATGCGCCTGGACTGGATCCTGGTATCCCGCGAACTCTCCTTCACGGACCACGCCGTGCTCCACGTCGAGGTGTCCGACCATCTGCCCGTGTACGCCGAACTCTCCCGAAGGCCATGAAACCGAATACGCTCCGGCCGGTCCACCGTATTTGACATTTCCCCCCACCTGACACACTCTGTTGTCCTAAGTGCCGACAAGCCCTGAAAAGGAGTGTGCGAAATGCAACAATGTCAATCCTGCGGCACCCGGGTGCCGGCCGACGAACTCCTGGAACACGAGGGCCGCCGGCTCTGCGAGGACTGTCGCATGAACGCCATGGCCAGACCCCGGGTGTGCGATCCCTGGGCCGTGTACCACGCCACCAGAACCAGGGAATCCGGCGGAGGCCAACTCACCAGCGCCCAACAAAGGATCGTGGACCTCGTCCGCGGCAACCCCGGAATTTCCCTGGCCGGACTTTTCGCAAGGGCCGGCATGGACGCCGATACCTTCGAAAGGGACTTCGCTGCCCTCAGGCACATGGAAATTCTCGGCGGACAAAAAAGCGGGGACGATGTGATCATCAGGCTGTTGGACGAATAAAGCCGGCGGGCCCGGCCCCGAGGAGGATGAATGAACATATACCTGGTGCGCCACACTGCCGTGGCCGTGGAAATGGGAACGTTTTACGGACATACGGACGTGGATCTTGCCGATACCTTCCGGCAGGAGGTCCGGTCCGTGCTGAAAAAACTTCCGGACAACCCGGACGCGGTCTACAGCAGCCCCAGCACGAGATGCGTCCGTCTGGCGTCCCGGATCGATCCCGACCCTGTTTTGGACCCACGGATAATGGAACTGAACTTCGGCCAATGGGAAATGCGCACGTGGCGGGACATTCCCAGGGACGTAATCGAACCGTGGTATGCCGATTACGTGAACCAGTCCTGCCCCGAGGGAGAAAGCTTCGGCGTCATGTTCGCCAGGGTCGTGGAGTTTTTCGAGGAACTGCGGGCCAGGAAGCACCAGACCGCGGTGGTGGTGTGCCACGGCGGCGTGGTGCGGTCCTTCCTGGTACACGTGCTGGGCATGCCGCTCAACCGGGCCTACGCCATGCACATCGACTTCGGCGGGGTATCGCGAATCGTATGTGACGGGACCGGGGCAAATGTCCGGTACGTCAACCGATAGCCTGGTTTCCGCCATGGCGGCTTCGCGCTGGGGTCGGGGGTACGGCCTCCTCTATCAGCCTGTTGAAAAACGCGATCTGCGGCGTTGCGG
>JBKHBM010000207.1:0-4196 GCA_046542385.1 Desulfatibacillaceae bacterium
CATCTCATTGTTTTTGAACAGGCTGTAAATCCCTAGTTTTTCAACGGGCTGATATCTCCATGGCACATGACAAACAAAAAACGGGCCACCCGGATCGTGAAAGGTGGAAATTTCCCATGGCCGCGCGGTTTACAGGCTGTTTTCCCGCCGGGGTGTTCCGCCCGAAAATTGGGGATGGACGCCGCTCCCGTGGATCAGGAATACAGGTACTGGATGCGCCACGGGACCCGAGTGAGACATCAGGTTACGCGAATAATTCGTTAGGATGGATTCCCGAAATGCGTTTCCCGATATCTTACGGGGGGTTATCGATGAAATCCGGTGTGACGTCACAATATGTGACACGTGCGGGAAAGGCAGGCGGTGTGTCACGTCTGTTTCGAGTTCTTGTCGATGCCGTAGCGCTCCAGCTTCCTGTACAGGTGGCGGCGGCTGATTCCCAGAAGCCTGGCCGCCTCGGTCTTGTTCCACCGCGCGCTGTCCAGGGCTTCGAGCAAAACCCTGCGCTCCTCGTCCTCTTCGGTCGGCCAACAGTGGCGCCTGATCTTGCCGGGCATGTCGTGCAGGGTCAGCCGGTCCTTTCTGCAGACCACGCAGGCGCGTTCGATCATGTGTTGGAGCTCCCGCACGTTGCCGGGAAACGAATAGCGCATCATGGCCTCCACGACCTCGTTGGAAGCTCCGGTAATGTTCCTGTTCAGGCTGGTGGCCGCTTCCCTGATGAAGTGGTCCACCAACAGTGGCAGGTCCTCCTTTCGTTCGGAAAGGGGGGGCAGGTGGATGTCCGCCACGTGGAGCCGGTAGTAAAGGTCCTGGCGAAATCGGCCCTCCTTCATTTCCCTCAGGAGGTCCTTGTTCGTGGCCGCTATGACCCGGACATCCACCTTGATGGTGCGGTTGTCGCCCACCCTTTCGAACTCGCCCTCCTGCAGGACGCGCAGCAGCATGGCCTGCATGCGGGGTGAAACGTCCCCGATTTCATCCAGGAAAATGGTGCCCCCGTGGGCCGCCGCGAAACGTCCGGGTTTGTCCTTGATCGCTCCCGTGAAGGAGCCGCGGACATGGCCGAACAACTCGCTTTCCAGAAGCGCCTCGGGCAGTGCGGCGCAGTTGACCTTGACAAACGGCTTCCCGGTCCTCAACCCCTCCTCATGCAGGGCATTTGCCACCAGCTCCTTCCCCGTCCCGGATTCTCCGCTGATCAACACCGTGGTGCGGACGTCGGCCAGGTCCTCGATGAAGGAGTATACCCGGCGCATGGCAAGGCTTTTACCCACCATGCCATGAAAGACGCGGCGTCTCCGGGAATCGGTTTCCAGGGTGGCCAGGCGGGTCTGGTCATGGATGAACATGACCGCGCCCGCCGATCCGTCGCTACCATCAAGCAGAGGGGTGGCAAAGACGTTGACGACCTGGGACGGCCTTTTCTTCCGCTCGCACTCCAGACGGTGGGATTCCGCATGGAACCCGTTTTTGAGGGCCTCCAGAATTACCTGCATGCATTTCAGGGAACAGTCGGCGCCCAGGTCCTGCATGGACAGTCCCGCAACCCCTTCCGTACCAAACCCGCAAAGCCGGGCCGCCGCCTTGTTGACCTGGATCACCCGCATCTCCGGATCCACGGAGACGATACCGTCATTGACGCTGTTGAGAACCGCCTCGAGGCTTTTGCGATACCCCTCCTTCTCGCGGATTATCCGGTGGTGCTCCAGCCCCTTCCGGGCCACGTGCAACAGCCGCTCGGGATCGATGGGCTTTTCAAGATAATCGAAGGCGCCCAGACGCAACGCCTGCGTGGCCGTGTCCATGTCGGGCAGGCCTGTGAACATGATCACCGGGGTGGTGATGTCCCGGCCGCGGATTTCTCTCAATATGTCGATGCCGTTGCGGGAACCCTTGAGGACAATGTCGGCGAATATCAGATCGTAGTCGTTGGCTTCCAGCAGGGACACCGCCTTTGAGTATTCTCCGGCAGTGTCCACATGGAGCCCCTCGGAGCGAAGCATGGCCGCAAGATAGGCCTGTATGCTCTTCTCGTCGTCGACCACGAGAACACGTTGCTGCGTCATATAAACCGTTCCCCTCGGGACCGCCATTCCGTTGCCGGGCGAAAACAGCCGGTTTTGGGATTGTGGAGAAAATCGCCAAGAAAATCAAGATTATGGCATTTTGCACTGTGTGACCGCAAAGCCTCCCGCCTTACGCCCATAAAAGCCACCCAAAACCACTAAAATAGCGATTTGCACCAGTATATACATGACGAAAATCCGAATTCGGAGCGCGGGAAAACACGTCGGGTATGCTTCGGTGTGCAAAAAAAGGAAGATGTCCGGCCAGAGACCTGTAGTTCATCGGAAAACCCGGGTATTTTCAAGCGGACGCAGGACCCGACATAGTCCGCGAAACAGCGGTCCCCGGTGGTCAGGACTGTCCCCGGTTGGGACTCAGGAAGGCCGGGCGGCCTTCCTGGCATGAAAGACCCGTCCCAGGGTCTCCAACAGGGTATCCCCGTCGACGGGTGTGCCGAGATAAGCATCGAGGTCCTTTTCCGGAACCGGGTTGCCATCGACGGACCCCGGCCGGCGGGTCCAGGCCACGATACCGATGTCGGGCCGAAGTCCGCGGATTCTTCTGATGATTTCGCGTCCGCGGGCCTGCTGCATGTCGGGATCGACGAGCACCAGGTCGAACCTGTGCGGATCGCGTAAAAATACGTCCATAGCCTGTCCCGTGTCCGTAGACGTTTCCACGGCCAGGCCGTGGGAAACCAGGTGCGCCCTGGCGGAACAAAGGTCGGCCTCCTCCCTGGCAACCCGAAGAACAGCGGTGCCGGACGGCGGCTCCTGCCAAGATGGCCCCGTGTCGTCCATGTCGGGCAAGGCCTGTCCGGCGGCCGGAAGGACCACGGAAAAACAGGAACCCCGGCCGGGCCGGCTGTCCACGGTGATACAGCCACCGCAGGCGTTCACAATCCCACTGGACAGGGACAGGCCCAGCCCCGGGTGCCGGACCGGATCCCCCGTGGTGTAGAAGGGATCGAAAATCCGATCCGTCACGGACGCATCCATTCCGCTTCCGGAGTCCCGAACCCGTAAAATCGCGCAGGGGCCGGTTTTCACCCCGAGATCCTCCTCCTCGCTTCCGGGCTCCACGACTCCCCGGGTGAACTCCACCCAGAGGTCACCTCCGCGGCCGGCCATGGCCTCCACCGCATTGGAACACAGGCTCATCAGTATCTGGTTGATTTCAGACGGGTTGGAGCAAACGGCCGGGGCCTTCTCCACCCGGTACTCCATCCGAACGCCGGCGGGAAGGGTGGTGCGAAAGAAGTCGAGGGACTGCCGTATCACGGGATGCGCGAACAATGGGGCCCGCTTCGCCTTGTTTCGGCGCGTGAATACCAGCATCTGCCGCACCAGGTCCCGGGCGCGAACACAGGCGCGTATGGCCCCGTCCAGGTACTCCCGGGCCTCCTCGTTGTCACTGGCCACGGACCGGGCAAGCTCGACATATCCCAGCATGGCGCCCAGCGCGTTGTTGAAGTGATGGGCGATGCCTCCGGCCAGAGCACCCACGGCCTCCGTTTTTCCGGCCTGGACCATGTGTTTTTCCAGGCGCTTGCGGCCGGTCACGTCCCTGGCGACCGCCAGGACCAGTTGCCGGCCTTCCTCGTTGACGGGGCTGGTGGATATTTCCACGGGGAACCGCTCTCCGTCCTTCCTTTTGTGGAAGGTTTCCAGGCCGGTTCGGGAGCCCCGTGCAAGGGCCTGCCAGATGACCTTGCGGTCCTCTCTCGCCTCGGCCTCCGGATCCACGTCGTACACGGACATGGCCAGCAACTCCTCGCGGGTATGGCCAAGGACCTGGCACGCCCTTTCGTTCACGTCCACGAACCGCCCTTCCATGTCATGTATGAACATGGGGTCCGCGGCCTGCTGGAACATGTTGCGATACCTTGCCGCGCCAGGGGCGCCGGTTTCCCCGGCGGGGCTCCCCGGGTCGCCCTGCGCGTATTCTTCCGTTTGTTTCGCGGCCCTCTCTGCCTGGTTTGACTTCATGAGCTGCTTACTCCATTGCGGGTCTGGGCCCTGGTTACCGCCTGAATCCGTTACGAGGCCGCGGGTGGATGATGGACAAGCCGTATCAGCCTGTTGAAAAACGCGATCTGCGGCGTTGCGCCTCATTTCTCGTCGATG
>JBKHBM010000076.1:0-21636 GCA_046542385.1 Desulfatibacillaceae bacterium
CGCGACGTACCGTAAGTACGCCTTGTTCCTCGAAATTCGCGCGCCTTGCATCTCCTCGTCCTTGAACAGACTGCAAGTTTCGGGGTTTTTCAACGGGCGGCTGGCCGAGGCGGCCGGGTCGTGGGAGACAAGGCCTTCAGGCGTTTCGCCAGAGAGCTTCTCCCTTCCGTTACCGCCACGGCCCTTTCACGGATTCGGGTTCATGTCGGAAATACCTGGTAGGCCGCGCCCGAGCCGAACAGCCCGATGAGCGCGAATATCCCTCCCATCAGAAAATCCGCCACGATGAGTCCCACGAAGAAATTCCGCAAACTCCTGTAAAAGGCCACCCCTCCGTATCGCATGCACAACGCGTTCGCCGCCCAGCCCACGAAAAAGGCGAACCAGAGGATGCGCATGGCCGAACTGTAGGTGGTGAGATAGCCGATGGGATGCAGGGGCCACCAGTAGACCCGGTGGTAACATACCACCAGAGCCAGCATGACCACGGCGCCGACCACCGCGAACACCCGGACCCAGTGGCCGGGAGCGGGCGATCCCTCCACCAGCGACCGCACGTTGTCATACACGGTGATGCTGGTCTGGGTGGCCCAGTCCAGCTGCAATTCCCTCAGGCCGTACCGGTAGGACAGCACGAGCATGGCCACGAACGAGAGGGCCACCCCCAGCACCAGGGTCACCACCACGGCGGAAAACACCAGGCGCCGGTTGCCCTCCCCCTCGGTAACCTTCCTCGTGTGCACCAGAGACGGCATCAACGACTCCCTCACATCCACGAACAGCACCTTCTGTACCACCGCACCGACCAGAAGCCCCACGCTGGTAAAGAATCTCGTGCCGAACATGGCCAGGATGCCGTCCATGGGCGCGGCCGTAAGAGTGATGTAGGGAAGACCTCCCTGCGCAACGATCCTGCTGACCACCAGCATGAGCATCAGGCACACGGCGATGAACAGAAACGAGGTGAGAAGCGGCATGCCGAAATACGTGCACCAGGCGATGATGAGCGCCGAACCGATGAGAAAACCCCAGAACGACCAGCAGGTATCGAACCACTCCCTGCCGCACCGGTCGCGCCGGAACGTGAACGAGGCCCTGGCCACCTCCAGAAGGTGGGCCCGGGCAAGCCATACAAGGAAAAAGAAGAACACCCCGTAGGCCCCGATCATCTGGCACTCCTCCGGCCGGGTCAGCGTGGGTCCGAAAGTGACGCCCAATGCTCCGGCCGGTATGTTGTAGCCAAGCACCGACAGGGCGCCGATGAACAGGGACCCGAGCATGAAAAACACCCAGAACGAGAAGGATATCTGCCGGCTGGCCAGAAAGGCGAAACCGATGAAGGCGGGATAGATGTGGATTTTCATCTTGTAGAACGCGGAGAACAGCCCGTACTTGGGAAAATACGTTCCCGTGTACAGGAGGGTCGGTATCTGGGGCACGCTGGGATAATAAAAGTTCAATCCGTTGATGGTATGCAGAAAGAGAGGCAGCAGCGCGCCGGCGATGAAGAACCGGTTGGTGAAAAAACCTCGCAGTTCGCCCTTGTCAAACGCCTCCTCCATGAGCTGGGGCACCCGCAGCAGCGGGAAGTTCATCCGCTCGTTGGTGATCCACTGGCGGCTGAACAGGTTCACGATGCAGATCATCACAAAGTAGCACAGCAGCACGAAAGAGCCCCATACCAGCAGTGGCACGACCCAGGCATGCCAGGGAACCTGCCCGGCAACCTCCAGCCATCCCATGCGATAGCCGCCGCTCAGCCCGTTGTAGAGCATTTCCACGGCCTCGGGATCCTTGGGGTACCACGAATCGGGCATGAGGGGGAAAAGCACCTGCTCGAAGTGGTTGCCCACGGTGGCGAATCGTTCCGGCGTGGTCAGATTGACGAAGAAGGTGCGTACCAGCCCGGTCCAGGCAATGCCGGAGGTGAGCACCATGAGCGCCCACATGAACAGCAATTCCCTGCCGGTGAAGATGGTCCTCTTGAGCACCCGGTTGCCGATGCCTATTACTATGGTGAGCCACAGCAGCACGAAAAACGGCGCCAGGGGAAAGTGGCCTCCGCCCAGCAGCGTGGCGTGCCGGTACGCGTTGTTGTAAGGCTCCAGCACGCACAGGCCCAGGGCAAGCAAGAGACCCAGCAGGACGGCGCGGGGCCTCACGGCGCCACGGTTCTCCTCCTGGTCCGCCACCGGCGGAAGGCTGCCTTCCCTCGTCTCGCTCATCGTGCAACGACTCCAGCCCGGATCATTCGCTGTCTCCTTCCCGAACCTCCCTCAACCGTTTTGCGAAATGGGCCTTGCCCTCCTCGTCCAGTGAGCGCCACACGAGCAACTGTTTTCGAAGGTCGTGGACGAACGCCTTGTTGGCCCGCTTCCACTGGTTCACCTCTCCCGTGATCCTGGCAAGCCTGATGACGATTTCCGCGAAGTCCGGATCCACGCTGGACCTGCAGAACTCGATGTCCACCATCTGGTTCATGCCAAAGTCGAACGGTGCGAGCCACACCCTGCACCGTATGTGGGTGCACCTGGGTTTGTCGCAGTCGCAACCGGGACATTCGTCAACGCCACCCTGGTGCACGGTCCTGAAGAATCCGTCCTGCGCGGGACACACAAACGTCACGTCCAGCCCTCCGACGGAAAACAGGCCGTGGGACACGTCCAGATGGCTTGCATAATGGTCGTACAACTGTCCGGCAACGCTCTGTATCTCCGAGTACTTCATCAGAAAGGGCAGGGTCACGGATATCACGTTGTCCACCGGTTCGGGCATGGTCCAGGCCCGGTTCACGTCCGGAATGCTTATGTCCGCAGCCACCTTGGACGGATACAGGGTGGACACCAGAACCACGACGATAACAAGCACCATGGCGGCCACGCCGGCCAGGGACGAATAGTTCACCGTGACCCCTGACCACAACGCCGTACCCGCCAATACCCCGGCGGCGACCTGGGCCACCACGTAACCGATGACCACCGATATCACGGCAAAGGCCATGGACTCGGCGATGAACAGAAAGCCCACATGGGATGGGGCAAGCCCCACCGAAGTATAGATACCGATCTCCTTCTTGCGCTCGAACACGCTGCCGATCATGGTGTTCAGCACGATGAGCACGGCGATGACGATCGGCACGGCGATGTTGGGCAGCCCCGAGTAGGACAGGGTGTCGCCCGCGTGATACACGTAAGTGGCGTCGTCCTCTCCGGAGAACAGGACCAGGCCGTACCTGTCCGCCATCCTTGCGGCGGTCTCGCGTAGGGACCCGATGTCATGGGGTCGGACCGCCACGCCCTTGATGTTGCCACCCATGGCGATGAGGGTCCTGTCGGGAAGAATCACGCATTGGTCCGGGGCCACGTGCTGATACCGGCTCTGGAAACTGCGCATGTCCTCCTCGGACTCCATGGCGTCGATCTCCGCTTCCGTCATCCGGGCCACGCCCTCTGTCGGGAACACTACCGGGGTTATCGGCTCACCGTCCAGATCGACGCGATCCTCATAGGCCTTGCCTGAAAACACTCCGGACACGGTAAACGGCCTGCCCCACAGGTACACGGTGGCGTCGGCGGGGTTTTCCGGGTCGATGCCCAGTTCCTCGGCCATGGTTCGGGGTAGCAGAACCTCGTGCCCGCTGGCGTCCGAGAGCCATCTGCCGCCCACCAGGACCTCGTCCATCCCGGTGACATCCGGCTCCCGGGGACTGAGGCCCACCGCGCCTCTGGCGTCGTACGTCCTTTCACCGTGCCTCACCGGCACGTGCACCACCTGGGTGGCCTCGTCCATCTCCAGCCAGACCCGGGGCGCCGTCGTGCCCATGTCTCTGAGGGCATTGACCATCCACGTCAATGCCTCGGGGGCCATGTCCAGCCAGTTCACGTTCTTGAGCAGGTATCCCTGGTACGCGGGGTTGTCGGAAAACTTTATCCGGGCATGGTGCCGCACTCCCTTTACCGTGGTGAAGCTCATGATGGTGAACGTGAGAATCACCAGGGTCGCTATGGTGAGGCCTGTCCGCACCTTCCTCCTGCGCAGGTTGGACACGCCCAGAAAAAACGCCTGAACGAACGCCTTCCACCTCCCTATCTCCTGGGCTCCCATGGAGCTCGCCCGCCGCTGCAGCAGCGTCATCTCCTGCTCGAACCGCATGAAGATGATGAGCGATACAAGAAAGGACAGGCCTATGATGAAAAAGGCCAGGATGACGACGGTCGGGCTGTAGGCGAGCTGAAAGGCGGGATGCACCGAGTAGATTACGGCGATCAGTGCCAGCAGTATTCCAAGAAAGGAGACGATTCGCCAGTGGATGTTGGTATGGGCGAAGATCAGCCGTTCCATGCAGAAGGCAAAGGGCACGAACAGGGCTATGTAGAAAAGGACGCCGAACAGGACGTCGCGCTGGGTGGAATCCACGTGGTCGTAGACCCGGCTGGCCAGGGCCCAGGAGCGCCGGGCTTCCTCGGCATGGGCGCCGTACCGTTTCTCGTCGAGGGCCTGCTCCGACCTTGACAGGGCCTCCCTGCCCCGACTGGACAGGTCCTTGATACGCCTGTCGCGGATGCCGTGCTCTTCCAGGTTGTCGATGCGCGGCCCCAGCAGGGCCCACATGTCCCTGGCCACCCTGTATTCCGTATGGTCTATGTCCGCCCACTCGTCCACCAGGTAGCCGTTTCCCCGCGGCTTGTCCGGCCCCGCATTTGTGAGCAGCATCTTTTTGCGCAGCACATTGTCTGAAAGGGTCAACTTGAGCCTTGCCCCCGGCTCCATGAAAAAAGTGGCCAGCGTGGATTCCCAGGTGTCGATCCTGCTGTACCAGTAGCGCAGGGGCAGGGCGTCGGTGCGCGCGTCGAACACCTCGATCTTGGTCATGTGACGGAAGGTGCGCGGTTCCAGGATATTGTAGATCGTACTCTGTTCGCAGGCGAACATGACCAGGTCCGTCTCCATGGTCCTGCGCCGCATTTTTACGCGATACGCGCCCTTGCCCGTCTGGTTCTTGTCGATGGCCCACATGGCCAGTCCGGTTTCCGGGTCGAACTTGTAGCCCTCCAGGATGACCTTGTGGATGGTGAGCTTCTTGAAGCAGACCCCCTTGAGCAGGAATTCGCCCATGGCGTCCACGGTGGCATGGTACCGCGCCGGTCCCTGGAAAGCCATGATGGTGGCGCCTTCGGCGGGCTGGTCCGGGAACAGTTCTCCATGACGCAGGAATTTGGCGCGTCCCTGGAGTTCGCCGAATCCGGGCCGGGGAAAGACCCCTTCGTGCAAGCGGGGAGCGAATGTGAGCCCGTGAACGATTCCCGCCACCTTTCGGGCCTGTTTGCGGGCGTATTCCGTGTCCATTACGGAGACCGTGTCCTCGGGCGTACCCCACCTGGCCCGGGCGTCATTGGTGGTGGCGAGGGTGACACCGATCATCGCGGCAAGCGCTGGCACCTCCCCTCCCAGCATGGGTTTGTCCGGAAACCAGGAGTCCCAGGGCCGCAACCGGCTGGGTCGCAACGTGTCGTACAAGGGAGGCAACGCCGGCAGTTCCTCCTCCACTTCCCTTCCCGCCATGCGCAACGCTTCGTCCACCATGGCGTATGCCGCCGTCCTGTTCACCCGGTCCCGCAATTCGTACAGCCAGCCGTTGTGGAACGCGCCTATCCCGTCACCGTGGCTGGACAGGTGCAGGCTGACCACGGCGGACACTTCCCTTTGCGACGCCGCGACGCGAAACGCCTTGGCTCCCCGTATATCCCGTCGTTTTCTCCTGGCGTCCTCGATGACCCTGCCGTGCATGCCGACGGCCTGGGGAACCAGGTCCCGCAGCATGTCCCGTTCCTCTTCCGACAACGTCCGCAACGAACCGCGCCACAAAATGCTGCGCAGGGCGAAACGCCGGTCCGCCAGCCTGTCGATCACCTTTTCGGTGTCCGGGCCGGCGCCCCTTTGCATGCGGAGGTCCATGAGACGGCGACTGATGGTGTCCACCCGGGTCTTCAGCGTGTCGGTTACGGCGTCCTGGAAAAGAGCCAGTTCACCGTCGGTAAAGCCCTCGGGAAAACCCTCCTTTTCAAGGATTTCCCGCATCTTTTCACGGTCCGAAACCCGCTCTTTCAACTCCCGGTCCATCATGCGCAGATTCCGGGTGCGGGTCCTCATGGCCCACACCGCCTCCCGCATCCCGGCCAGCGCCTGGTCGTGCCCGGCCGTGGCCAGGAACATGACCGACCTGCCCGGCGGGTTTTCCTTTAGATGTCCGGCGATTTCCAGCAGGGTGGCGATACTGAGGGCTTCGTCAGCGCCCGGAGACTTTCCATACACCAGTGCGCTGCTGTCGTAGAATGCCTCGACGAGGAGCATCTCGTCATCCAGGTCCGGATCGGTTCCTTCAAGGGTGCAGTAGATGTTTTCGACGGACACGTCCCGCCAGTCGATGGATGAATGGACGGTGGCGGCCGTGTGCACCGTTCCGATGGAGAGTTCGCCGAACAGGTCTTCGGCACGGGCGGCGGACATGACGTACCGTGGGAACTGGACGGGTGTCAGTTCAATCTTGTCCTGGTAGAAATAGCGGTCGACCCCTTCATGGGTTATGTAAATGGCGGCCCGTGCGCCGAAGTTGGCCAGGTTCTGCCAGTTTCTGCCCGAATCCAGGTCCATGAGTACGACGGAACCCTCGATCTCCAGTCCGTCCAGGTCCCATATGTCTCCCCGGCCCACGTACACAAGGGGCCCGGAGATGCCCTTCGGCCCCGTGTCCTGGGGTGAGATGGCGTTGCCCCTGATGGGATCCAGCGCTATTTCGCGGCCATCGTCCAACAGCAGGCGGCTTCCCCCATGGACCCTGACCGGCAGTGTGAACGTCTGGGTTTCCGTCTCTAGGCCCAGCGCCCTGAATTTTTCCTTCACAAGGTCAGCCGCCCTGTAAAACCCTTCGGAACCAGTGCTCCGGTCTCCCAGGGCCTGGAATTGCCCGACCGTTTCCATGAGGCCCGAAACGTCGGCCGGGACCCTGGCCCTGGTCCGGGCGTACCCGTCGCGAGCCGGAAACATTCCGGCAAGTATCGCCGCGAATGCGAGGCATGCCAGAATTGCCACGATCCGGCTTTGTATACGGCCAAAAACGGTCATCACGCCACCACGCTCACTCCTCTTCCCTGCCGTGAATCGTGCCCACACTGATGTCCAGTTCGTCGCGGTTTTCAATACGGTCCAGCCTGCCGTCCCGGATCCACATGACCCGATCGGACACGGAAAGCATCTTGAAATCGTGGGTTGCGGAAATCACCGTGACGCCCCGCTCCTCGGACAACCTTTTTAGCAGGGTGATGATCTCCTCGCCGGTGGTGAGGTCCAGGTTGCCGGTGGGCTCGTCCGCCAGGATGATGGCCGGGCTGTTCGCCAGTGCGCGGGCTATGGCCACTCTCTGCTGCTGTCCTCCGGAAAGCTCGCTGGGCTTGTGCAGGAACCTGTCGCCCAGCCCCACCAGGCGCAGAAGGTCTATACCCTTGTCCGTGGCCTCCTGGTTGGGCATTCCGGCGAAGACCATGGGCAGGGTAACGTTTTCAAGCGCCGTCATCACCGGGATGAGATTGAATGTCTGGAAGATGTACCCGATCTTGCGGCAGCGGAGCCAGGCCAGTTCATAGGCGTCAAGTTGCGCGACGTCCACTTCGTCGATGAACACTTTGCCTGACGAAGGTTTGTCCAGGCCGCCGATCATGTTGAACAGGGTGCTCTTGCCCGAACCCGAGGGTCCCATGATGGACAGGTATTCGCCCTCTCTCACGGAAAGGTCGATGCCCCGCAATGCGTCCAGGGTCACCTTGCCCATCCTGAACTGTTTGGTCACCTCGGACACCCGGACTATGTTGTGGGAATCGGCCATGAAACCTTGCCTCCTGTCCTTGTGGCCGGATGTTTGACGTATCCGTTATTTTCACACCTCGGAACGCGCCAGGCGGTGGCCTGGAACAGGTTGTCACATTTCCGACCGCATGGCCACCACGGGCTCCATGCGCGCCGCCACCAGGGCGGGATACAGGACACCTACCAGGCTGAGCAGGCACCCCACGGCCGTGGCAAGGACCATGGCCATGGCCAGGTCCCCGAACCCCGTGACGTCCACTGCCCGCCATCCGTACCGTGCGAGGTTCCCGAGCACGGCGAACATCCCGCCCAACAAGGCACCGACGGCCGCGCCCGCCAGGCCCTGCATTCCGGCCTCCAGCAGAAACAGACGCAACACGAACCTGTCCAGCGCGCCCAGGCACTTCATGGTGCCGATTTCCCGGAACCTTTCGGTTACCGCCATCAACTGGGCGTTGACTATGCCCACCACGCACACCAGAAGAGACAAAGCGACTATCCAGCGGATCTTCGGACTGCTCGCCACCCTCGTCTGCCCGGGTTCCAGGTCCCATCCCGCGGCCTCCAGGGCCGCGCGCAACTCCTGTTCCCCGGACGAAAGCATGCCGTCCGCAATGGTGGTGCCGCACCATATATAACTCAGAAACGCCACGGCCAACACAAGGCTCAGCGTCGTAACCATGGAGCGCAAAAAGCGGGCCCTGAGGCTCTTTATCGCTATGTCCAGGGATTTTCCGAACGGCAGGACCACCTGCCGGTTCACCGGAGCCCCGGAAACGGAACGGTTTGACTTTTCATCGCGGGTGCCGTTGTCGGGCGCCATGGCAGTGCGCACCTCCATGACTTGAACCTGAATCCGTGACGAAACTATTGAAAAAGATTTCAAGAACCCCGTAAATCGCACTTTTTGTGTGTTCTTGAACAAATTTTCGTTTCACCCGGTGGGTGAAAGACTTTTTTCGCCTTTTGGGGCGGCCTCATGCGGCGCGTCTGCCGCGTCAGAGCCCGGCCGGCGTACTTCAGTACAGCCGACAGGCCTCTTCCTTGCATCCGTACCACCCGAGACCGCTCACGGATTCAGGTTGAAATAAGGGGAACCGGCCGGCGGTGGGGACAAGGGAACATTGCGCCGGTCGCTGGCCCTCATCATAACACAATTAACCGCGGGCGCAAAACGGTCCTCCCCGGGATATTCGCCTTTTGCCGCCGCCGGAACAAAGTGTCTTTTCAGTCCGGCCACCTGGCGCATCATACAGGATTTACCGATTCAACCTACTGCCTTTTTCGTATGGCCCGCCTCCTGTTCGTATGCTACCCTTGCGTCCTGACCTGATTACATCAGGCACATATCGTGCCCTGTTCAGCCGCGTTGAAAAAAAAGGGGGATTCCATGCCGGAAAAACTGAACCTGAGTAACAAGGATATAAAGCAAATACAATATCTTGGAAAAACAGTCAAGGACTTGGAAAACCAGCTCGCCGTCTTTGAAAAGGGACCGTCCTTTCTGGACATGGACAGGCCCGCGACAGTCGGTGACGGAATACGCAAACTTGACGAGGGCGAAGTCATGGACATGGTGGACGCCTACGAGGCGGCAGCCAAGGCCAAAACCATGGTCAAGTTCATACCCGCCTCCGGAGCGGCCACCCGTATGTTCAAAAACCTGTTCGGTTGGCGAAGCGACAGGGGCGGGGTCATGCTGAACGAACTACGTGAACAGGCCGGGGCTGGCGACGAGGAGGCATCCTTTATGCTCGAATTCGTCGAAAACCTCGAAAAATTCGCTTTCTGGCCGGCGCTTGAACAATCCCTGGTATCGTCCGGAGTGGACGTGGCGGAAAAACTCCGGGCCGGTGATTACACCGAGGTAGTGGACCACCTGCTGTATGAAGACCCGGGACTGGGCTATGGAAGTCTGCCCAAGGGCCTGCTCCTGTTCCACCAGTACGCTGACCGCGCAAGGACCCCCTTCGAGGAACACCTGGTGGAAGCGGCTGATTACGCACGCAGCCCGGACAACCGGTGCCGCCTGCACTTCACCACCAGCCCGGAGCATGACGCCCGATTCAAACACCTGCTGGACACGGTCCGCGCCGAGTACGAGGAGTTGTACAAGACCGGTTATGAAGTGGACTTCTCCAACCAGGACCATGCCACGGACACCATCGCTGCCACCCCGGACAACCAGCCGTTCCGGGACGAGGACGACTCCCTGTTCTTCCGCCCCGGCGGGCACGGGGCCCTGATCCACAACCTGGACGCCATCGACGCGGACATCCTGTTCATCAACAACATCGACAACGTTGTCATGGACCGGGAAAAACCGGAACGCGGCAAGTGGAAGAAGGTCCTCGCCGGCCTGCTGGTCAGCGTGCAGTCCAGGATATTCCATTACATGGGAACGCTTTCAGGGGCTGATCCGTCCGACGCGGCAGTCAAGGAGGCCTACGACTTCACCGTGGAGTATCTGGGTGAAACAAGGTCTCTCCCGGGGGACAAAAACAAGGCCCTGGATTTTCTCCGCGACAAAATGGACCGCCCGCTCCGGGTTTGCGGGATGGTTCTTAACCTGGGGGACCCGGGAGGCGCTCCTTTCTGGATACGTGAAAAAGACGGCGGAATGTCCCTGCAGATCGTGGAAAGCGCCCAGGTGAACTCCGATGACGAGCGGCAAAAGGACATATTCCGGTCCAGCACCCACTTCAATCCCGTGGACATCGCCTGCGCCGTCCGGGACTGGCGCGGCGAAAAGTACGACCTGCGCCGTTTCGTCGACCAGGAAGCCGTATTCATATCCGAAAAATCAAAAAATGGAAGGCCCTTGAAGGCGCTGGAACTGCCGGGGTTGTGGAACGGATCCATGGCGGGCTGGAACACGCTGTTCGTGGACGTGCCGGTGGTGGCCTTCCATCCGGTGAAAACGGTGAATGACCTTCTGAAGGAAAGCCACCAGCCGGTATGAATCGCAGGGTATCACCTTTAAATACCGGACGCTCCGGGCTTCCAAAACCCGGTGCCACCGGTCTTTCACGGTTCCGGGCAACCATTGACACGGAACCGTCGGCAGGCGGATGAAATCGTGCCGGGTTATCGACCAGTCAAAAATGATGGTTGATAACCCGGAGGTTATGAACAACGCGATCAACAGGATACCTACACAAACTCAAGCCTATAATTCGTTGTAAATCAATATCTTAAAAACTTATCAATTTCTTCGTCAGGGCCAATCATAATGAAGTTTCCTTAAAATTCCTTTAAAGAATGATCATACGGAAAAGGAAACTGCCAAACCTGATTTCCTTCGCGCTTCGTACCGGACATGCGTCCTTTGAAGGGGAACACACTTTTCGCACCGCCATTCCTTTTGTCTTTCCACCCTAGTATATACTCTGCTGTTGCAAATTTTTCCCATATTGGGTACAAGATCCCAGCCGAAAAAACCGGGACGCGCGGCCGGTTGGACGAGGAAGCGCGAGTACAGTCCGGAGGCCCTTTTCCAGGAGGGTTTCCGGGCGTTTTTTTCTTGATTTTTCTCAAAAAAACAGCATATTAAAGGTTGGTATGAACCTGCCGTGAATATCGGTTGAAACAACGTTCAACATTTTACCGAAACCTGGAGTCGCCATGCAATTTTCCATCAAGAAATCCGCGTTCCTGGACGGAATAACCAAGGTGCAGGGCATCACCAGCCGAAAGACGACGTTCCCCATCACGGCAAACGTCCTGATCCACGCCGCGGACAACGGCGTCACCATCGAGGCCACGGACCTTGAAACCGGCTTTTCCGGCTTCTACGGCGCGGAGGTGCAGAACCCCGGCACCACCACCCTGCCCGGCAGGAAGCTCCACGAGATACTGCGGGAGTTTCCTTCCGACACGGTCAAGGTCCAGGAACTGGAAAACGGATGGATCGAGATATTCGACGAGAAGGTGCAGTACCACATCGTTGGGATGGATCCCAACGACTTTCCGGAATTGCCCGAGTTCGACGACGAAAGACTGTTTCCGATGGAGGCCGCTGCGTTCGCCGACATGGGGGAAAAGGCCAATCTTCCCGGCGGCATGAGCAGTGAGGAGAAACGGCCCCACCTGATAGGGCTTTTGTTCGAGCGCATCACTCCGCAGGACGAGCCCGCGTGCATGAAGAACCCGATTCTGGCTCCTCCGGAAGAAAAGAACCTGTTGCGCCTGGTGGCCACGGACGGGCATCGCCTGGCCAAGGTCGATTACATAGTGGACGCGGATCAGGAGGTCCCCGAACTGGGTCCGGAGGGTTCGGTGATTCTGCCCAAGAAGTCGCTTGGCGAGATCATCAACCTGGTGGAGGACGAAAGCGGGGAGCCTGTTCGCCTGGGCGTCCAGGGCAACTACCTGATCGCAAAGAGGGCCAACGAGACCGTTATCTGCCGGCTCATCGAGGGCACTTATCCCGACTATTCTCTGGTGGTTCCGCAGCAGTTGGACAACCGGTTCAGGATCGACAAGAAACTGTTTCTGAGCACGTTGCGGCGCATGTCCATCCTGTCCTCGGACAAGTACCGCGCCGTCCGCTTCAAGGTAACCCCCACGCTGCTTACGGTGAGCATCACCAACCCCGAACTGGGAGAGTCCAAGGAGGAATTGCCCATCGACTTTGACGGCGAATCCTTTGAAGTGGCTTTCAACCCGAAATTTTTCGTTGACGCCATGGGCCAGATGAACAGCGAAGTGATCACAGTCAGAATCGAAAGCGAAAAGAAGGCATGCATCCTGGAGGGCGAACACGATCCCGCCTATCTGACGGTAATCATGCCCATGAGGATGTGACATGGAAGAGAATCAGAACCTGTATTCCGCGGACAACATCAAGGTGCTGGAGGGGCTGGAAGCCGTAAGGAAGCGCCCCTCCATGTACATCGGCAACGTGGGCCAGCGGGGCCTGCACCACCTCGTGTACGAGGTGGTAGACAATTCCATCGACGAGGCTCTGGCCGGATACTGCGACAGGATAGAGGTGATCCTGCACGCGGACCGCTCCGTAACCGTTCTGGACAACGGCCGCGGCATTCCCGTGGGCATGCACAAGACGGAAGGGATCCCGGCCCTCGAGCTGGTCATGACCAAGCTCCACGCGGGGGGCAAGTTCGACCGGAACACGTACAAGGTTTCCGGGGGCCTGCACGGCGTGGGCGTGTCCGTGGTGAACGCCCTGTCCGAGTGGCTGGACGTCACTGTCTACACCGAGGGCAGGATATACCATCAGTCCTATGCCCATGGCCTCAAGAAGACGGAGCTGGAGGTTCGGGGAGAAACGGAAAAAAGGGGCACCAAGATCCGTTTCAAGCCGGACACCGAAATCCTCTCCAGCGACGACTTCCAGTACGACGCCCTGTCCCGGCGCATGCGCGAACTTGCATTTCTGAACAAGGGTCTGGCCATATCCATCGAGGACGAACGCACCGACACCCGGGACGAGTATTGCTACGAAGGCGGCATAGTGTCCTACGTGGAGTTCATGAACCGGGGCAAAAATGCGTTGCACGAGCCCGTATTCATGGAAGGGGAACGCGGCGGCGTGGACATGGAGATAGCGCTCCAGTACACGGACGGCTACCAGGAGAAGCTGCTGGGATTCGCCAACAACATCAACACCGAGGAAGGCGGAACCCACATCATTGGTTTCAAGGCCGCGCTGACCCGCACGATCAACCTGTACACGACCAGCGAAAACGTAAGCAAGAACATGCAGGAGAAGATCAGCGGGGATGACGTGCGCGAGGGTCTCACAGCCATTGTGAGCGTGAAAGTGCCTAGTCCCCAGTTCGAGGGGCAGACCAAGACCAAGCTGGGAAACGGCGAGATCAAGGGTCTGGTCGAGGGGTTGATGAACGAACGGTTGGGCAGGTACCTGGAAGAGAACCCAGCCGTAGCCAGAAAAATAGCCCGCCGGGCCGTGGAGGCCGCCAGGGCCCGTGAAGCCGCCCGCCGCGCGCGCGACCTGGCGCGCAAAAAAGGGGCGCTGGCCGATTCCACGCTGCCCGGCAAGCTGGCCGACTGCCAGTTTCCGGAGCCGGAAAAGCGTGAGCTGTTCCTGGTGGAGGGCGAGTCTGCGGGCGGCTCCGCGAAACAGGGGCGCGACCGAAGGTTTCAGGCCATCCTGCCCCTGCGCGGCAAGATATTGAACGTGGAAAAGGCGCGTTTCGACAAGGTGCTTGAAAGCGAGGAGATCAAGAACATGATCACCGCGCTTGGCACCGGGGTTGGTAACGAGGAATACGACATCGCCAAGATCCGCTACCACAAGATCATCATCATGACGGACGCGGACGTGGACGGCTCTCACATTCGTACGCTTTTGCTCACGTTCTTCTACCGCCAGTTGCCCGATGTCCTGGAAAAAGGCTACCTGTACGTTGCCCAGCCTCCCTTGTTCGGCGTGAAAAAAGGCAAAAAGAGTTTTTACATGAAAAACGAGGAGGAGTTGAACAACTACCTCCTAAAACGCGTCGTGGACCAGAAGTCGGTGGGCATGGGCGACAGGGACAGGATACTGGAGGACCACGGTCTGTACATGTATCTGTCCGATCTGTCCGAATACGTGAACACGTTGAACAAGTTCGAGAGAAAGGGCATTCCCGCCAGACTTGTGCAAGTGCTGGTGAACAACGGCGTAATAGGTAAAAGCACCCTCAAGGACGAGGAACACCTGCTGCGGCTCAAAAAATTGCTGGAAGAACGCAGTTACCAGGTGGACGGCCCGACATTCAACGAGGAACGGAATGTTTATGAATTGTTCCTGGTACCACCCATTTCCGAGGCGGACGCGGATGTGGCCAGAAGGCTGGTCACCATCACCGGAGCCAGCGGCCAGATCAAGATAGGTCGCAGTTTCGTGTCCAGCATCGACTACCAGAAATGCGTGAACCTGTCCAAAAGGGTGGTCGAAGCCGGCGATCCTCCTTACTGGGTGTTCCAGAAGGACGCCGGGGACAGGGAGCCGGTTCGCCTTGATTCCAAGGAGGAGCTGCTGGACCATATCCTGGCGGAGTCCAAGAAAGGCATCTCCGTGCAGCGTTACAAGGGTCTTGGTGAAATGGATCCGGACCAGTTGTGGGAAACCACCATGGATCCGGAGGGTCGCATCCTGCTCCAGGTGGACATTGAGGACGCCATCAACGCGGACAACATTTTCTCCGTGCTCATGGGCGACGAGGTGGAACCGAGGCGCGAGTTCATTCAGCGAAACGCCCTCGAGGTGCAGATGCTCGACATCTGATCCCGGAAGAAGGTTTGCGCGCGGCCTCCGGAGGCGGTTTTGTTCGCGTCCCCGGAGGCTTCCTGTTTTTTAGGGAGGGATCCGGAATTGACGGGAGTGACGAAACCCCGGTCCACAAGTGGGAAAAGCTCCGGAATCAAGAAATTTTCAACGCCGCAAGGCATGAGGTTTTGTCGGATCATATGAATGACTATGAAGGCATATTGTGCCGGGTCAGGCGGCCCAGCCGCTATCTAGGCACCGAAGTGAACAGCCTGAGAAAGAACTGGGGCGACACGGACTTCCGCATGGTCCTGGCCTTTCCGGACGTGTACGAGGTGGGCACGTCCCATTTCGGCATCCAGATTCTTTACGATGTTCTGAACGCCGACGCCGGCGTGCTGGCGGAACGGGTGTACGCGCCGGACTCGGACATGGAAGATGAGTTGCGAAGCCGGGGGCTGCCCCTGTTTTCCCTCGAATCCCGGAGGCCCCTGGGCGATTTCGATGTTCTGGGCTTTTCCCTGTTGTACGAACTCAACTACACCAACGTTTTGAACATGCTGGACCTTGCCGGGATCCCCCTGCTTTCCCGGGACAGGGACGATTCACACCCCGTTGTCATCGCCGGTGGTCCGTGTGCGTGCAATCCCGAGCCGGTGTCCGGATTTTTCGATGCGATTGTAGTGGGAGACGGAGAGCCCGTGGCGCCGGAACTGGTCCGGGTTTACCGCGAGTGGAAAACAACCGGAGGCGGCAGACGGGACCTGTTGCGCGCCTGGTCCCGTATCCGTGGAGTGTACATACCGTCCTTCTTTACCCAGGGGCTCGAAGGCTGCCTTGACCCCGTGTATTCCGATTACACCGGGGTCCGCAAGGCGGTGCTGTCCGACCTGGATTCGGTGGCTTTTTGCGAGGCGCCGATCGTGCCGTATTCCAACCCGGTGCATGACCGGTTGCGAATAGAGGTGGCCCGGGGATGTTCACGGGGTTGCCGGTTCTGCCAGGCCGGCATGATCTACAGGCCGGTGCGCGAGCGGAACGCGGATAATCTCGCGGCGCTGCTGAAACGCTCCGTAAGCAACACCGGTTACGAGGAGTTGTCCCTGTTGTCCCTCAGCACCGGAGACTACAGCCAGATAGACCCTTTCCTTGCCACAGTGATGGCCGAGTCCGCGTCGGACCACGTGGCCGTGTCCTTTCCGTCCATGCGAGCCGGCACCCTGTCCGCCGGGCTCATGGAAGAGATCAAAAAGGTTCGCAAGACCGGGTTCACCATAGCACCGGAAGCCGGAAGCCAGCGTTTGCGGGACGTGATCAACAAAAACATCACCGAAGAGCAGATTTTTTCCACTGTCGAGGATGCCAGGGCCATGGGGTGGCGGCTGGTCAAGCTGTACTTCATGACCGGATTGCCAACGGAGACGCACGAAGACCTGGAGGAACTGGCCGGACTGGTGGCGCGCCTCAAAAAAAGCATGGGCCGGAGGCTTTCCATCAACGTGAGCGTGGGCTCTTTCGTGCCCAAGCCTCATACCCCGTTCCAGTGGGCGGCCCAGCAGACCCGGGAACAGGCCGGAGACAAGATACACCTGCTCAAAAGGAAGCTGGGGACGCCCGGTGTGAAACTCAAGTGGCAGGACCCCTCGACCAGCGTGATCGAAGGAGTGTTCTCCCGCGGAGGCAGGGAGCTTGTCCCCGTTCTGGTAACCGCGTTCAACAAGGGATGCCGGTTCGACGGCTGGACGGACTGCTTTGATTACGAAAAATGGAAGGCGGCCCTCGGGGAACACGGGTTGTCCGTGGAGGATTACGTGGGCCGGAAGTACGACAAGGACGGGCCTCTGCCCTGGGACCACGTGGACATGGGCGTGACCCGTGAATTTTTGATCGGCGAATGGGACCGGGCCCTGGCGGGCGAGACGGTCCCGGACTGCCGCACGCACGGATGTCACGATTGCGGCGCGTGCGATTTCCAGAAAGTGGAGCCCAGGGATTCAACAAAAATGGAGAAACCCGAGGCCAAAACTGTTACAATCAGGGAAGAGGACCCGGGCAACTGTCACAGGCTCAGGGTGGTATATTCGAAAACCGGTCCGGCCCGGTTCTTCGGTCACCTGGAGTTCGTCAGCGCGTTGCACCGCGCCCTGCGCAGGGCGGGGGTGCCCATGCTCTACTCACAGGGATACCATCCCCTGCCCAAGGTGTCCTTTACCGAAGCACTGCCACTGGGGATGGAAAGCGAGCAGGAGGAATTCACGGTCACCGTACCGGGGCATGTCAGGCCGGCGGACGTGTTCACGGCACTGCAAAAGCAGCTTCCCGAGGGAGTGCGGGTGCTTGAAGTGGTCAAGACCTCCAGGAAAGCGCCCGAACAGGGCACCCGCCTGGACAGTTACGTGGTGCAACTGCCCGACGGCGTTTCCGGCGAACCGGCGTTGTCCGGGTTCATGGCGACTGACAGCCACGAGGTATCGGTCCGGACGAAAAAGGGCAGGGAGAAGGTCCTGGACGTGAGGCGAATGGTACGCGACGTCACGCCCATGGACAAAGGTATGTACCGGCTGGTTCTGGAAAGGCAGCCGGGCAAGTCTCTGAAGCCCCTGGAGGTGTTGGCCCACGCGTTGGGAGTCGAACCCGCCGATCTTCTGGAGGCAAGGGTGCTCAAGCTGGCGAAAAAGGAGACCCCAACATCGCGGGAATCGTGAACCGGATGTGCCGGAAACAGAAAAACCAATGAATTTTTACAATATATGCTGACAGATACGGGTCGATATCATGTACAAGGAGTTGATCGTAAACGATGCGGGATTTGAAACCCGGGTCGCCCTCCTGGAAAACGGCGTTTTGTCCGAGCTTGTGGTGGAACGGCGGGGAGAGGCCGATCTGGTCGGAAACATCTACAAGGCCAGGGTAATGCGCGTGCTGCCCGGCATGCAGGCCGCTTTCGTGGACATCGGGCTCAAGCAGGCCGCCTTCATCTACGTGGACGACGTGGTCACGGATTTTCCGTCCATGGAAGAGCATATGCAGGACATAGAGGAAACCGTGGATGACCACGAACCCGAGGAACCTCCGGTACTGCCGTACAAGACGCCCCACCCCAACAACGGCCGGGACAAGGTGTCCATCGACGAGGTGCTGCGTGAAGGCCAGGAAATCCTGGTGCAGGTGGCCAAGTCACCCATTGGCAATAAAGGGGCACGGGTCACGTCGCGCATCAGTCTTCCCGGACGCTTTCTCGTGCTCATGCCCACCACCGACCACATTGGCGTGTCCCGCCGCATTCTGGACCCGGCGGAAAGGCAGCGCCTCAAGGACGGCCTCCTGGCGAAACGCAGGGATCCCTACGGGTACATCGTCCGCACGGCCTGCGAGGGAATGGACCTGGAACGCCTTTCCCAGGAGGTGGACTTTCTGGCCAGCCTGTGGAAGGCGATACAGAACCGTTTTACCAGGGGAAGCGCCGCAAGTCTTCTCCACCAGGAACTTACGGCCACCCTCCGCGCCGTACGCGACCTGTTTACCCAGGAGGTGGACCGCCTGGTCATCGATTCCATCGAGGGCTACAAGCAGATACTGGACTTCGTGGAGCCGTTCAACCCCAAGCTCGTTGAGGCCGTGGACCATTACGAGGGCGCGGAACCCATTTTCGATTACTATCACCTGGAGGCCGAGATATCCCGACTGCTCAGAAAAAAGGTCTGGCTCAAGTCCGGGGGTTACATCGTCATCGAGGCAACCGAGGCCCTGGTGGCCGTGGACGTGAATACGGGCCGCTACGTGGGAAAGGGCGATCTGTCGGAAACCATCCTCAAAACCAACCTCGAAGCCGTCAAGGAAATAGCATACCAGTTGCGTCTGCGCGACATCGGCGGCATCATCGTCATCGACTTCATAGACATGGAGCGACCCGAGGACCGGGAAAAGGTCTACATGGCGCTGTGCGAGGCCCTGGGCAAGGACCGCAGCACCACCAACGTGCTGCCCATGTCCGAGATGGGGCTTATACAGATGACCCGCAAACGGACCCGGGAGAATCTGAACCGGATGATTTCCGAACCCTGTTTTTACTGCGAGGGCGAAGGACGGGTCCTGTCCAGAAAGACAACCTGCCATAACATCTACCGTGAGATCCTGCGCCACGCCAACGATATCCAGGCCAGGCGCACCTCGGTCAAGGTTCATCCCGAGATTGCCAAGTTCCTCCTGGAAGAGGAAAACGTGACCGTATTGTCCCTGGAACGGCGCATCGGACGGGAAATCCTCATCCAGGAGGATCCGAGGCTCCATATCGAGCAGTTCGACATCGTGGAAATCGTCCATGATTCCGAGTGATCCACGACATTGACAATATGGGGCCCTCCCCTTAGCTTAGGCCATTGGCGGGAGTGTGAACCATCAACCTTCCATAAATGGAGTATTTGGCATGAGGAAGAATCTTGTCTTGATCCTTGTCGCGGGCGTCTTCGCGGCTGTCGCGGCCCATTCGGCCCAGGGCGCGGAACCCGTCGTCCCGAAGGTGTCGCCGCAGGCCGTACAACCGGATATGCCCGACGGGCCCGTGGTTTTTTTCCCGGAAACCCGATTCACTTTTGACCGGATCCTCGAGGGCGCGGACATCACCCATGATTTTCCGGTGCGCAACATCGGTAGCGAGTTGCTCCGGATAAAACGCATCAAAAGCACCTGAGGCTGCACCGCGACCTCGTTTACGAGGGAAATCCCCCCCGGTGGTGAGGGAAAGATTACCGTAAAGGTCAACACGTCCGGATATGGCGGAAGGACTCTTGCAAAAAACATCACGGTGTACTCGAACGCACCGAACCGTCCAAGTATGACGCTCATGGTGGCGGGCCCGGTGGAGGAGTTCGTCTCCATAAACCCCAAGTACGTGAGACTCCAGGGCCGGCAGGATCAGGAACTGTCCCAAAGGGTGGTCATCACGCCGAACAAAAAGTATCCGTTCAGGATAACGGCGGTGAGCACTTCCGACGACAAGATCGCCGCGTCCCTTGAAAAGGGAACGCCCGCGAATCCGGATGCCTACTCCCTGCTGGTAACCGGCAAGGCGACGGAACCCGGGCGCCACAGCAGCAATGTGACCCTGATGACCGACAGCAACGACAAACCGCAACTCACTGTACGCGTACACATGTATCTGCAGCCGGCGCGGGATGCACAGCCTTCGGCCCCCCAGGCCGGCAATGCCGGAGCGGAAAAAACCGTGAAGAACTGATTTGCCGGGATAACCCGCGCAACCCGTTGCCCGGCACCGGTCGCCAAAGGCCGATGCCGGGCATTTTTACGTGAAGGGGAACTGGGACGTGAAACAGGGAGCAATCAACGCAAACGGCAGGTTCGACGCCGTAATATTCGACTGCGACGGCGTCATGTTCGACTCGAAGTACGCCAACCGGGCCTACTACAACGCCATCCTCAGGCATTTCGGGAAACCGGACATGAACGACGAACAGTTCGCCCTCGGGCACATGTTGACGGCTCAAGACACCGTGAGGATGCTGTTCCCGGACCCGGAGGAACTGGCGGCGGCCAACGAGTACCGAAAACGGATGACGTACTTTTCCTTCATCAAGGACATGGTCATGGAACCCGGGCTCCGCGAAGTGCTCGCCGGACTGCGCCGGTCCATGAAGACGGGGGTGTGCACCAACCGGACCGACACGATGAACCGGGTGCTGTCCGACCACGCCTTGTCCGACTGTTTCGACGTGGTGGTCACAGCCAGGGACGTGGCCAACCCCAAGCCGCACCCCGAATCATTGATCAAGGCGGCCCGGGACCTCGGCGTGGAGGTGGCTCGAGCCGTGTACATAGGCGACAGCGAGGTGGACGCCCAGGCTGCCCGAGCCGCGGACATGCCCTTTGTCGCCTACCAGGCCCCCCACCTGGACGCGGACCGGTACGTGGCCGCGCATGACGAGATTCCACCGCTGCTGGACAGGTGGGGTGACGGCAATCCGGTGTAACAGCCCGTTGAAAAACTCGAGATTTGCAGCCTGTTCAAAAACGATGAGATGCAAGGCGCGCGAATTTCGAGGAATAATGCGTACTTATGGTACGCTGCACTGACGAGAAATGAAGTGCAACGCCGCAGATCGCGTTTTTCAACAGGCTGGTAAGGCGGGCCGCGCCGACCCGGGCGCTGCCCGGATCAGACCCTGCCCTGCTCCACCAGTTTCGCGAAATGCCTGAACGACCTGTCGTAGGTGGCCTCCGCGTCCGCCGGGAAGCAGCACGCGGGAAGCTGGCGGCTTTTCAGGTGGTAGGCGATGCACTCGCAGCAGATTCCCTTCCTGCTGCAGGGATCGTAGGTGCAGTTGCAGCGGGACATGTTCTTTTCCTTGTTACACTCCATGCGTACCTCCAGATTCGGTTTTTGTCGGTTCCAAAAATAATTCCGCATGAGAAGGGGATTCGCCGCCGCAAACGGCTGAATTCCACAAAGGTCACGTCAACGGGAAGGGTAACAGCCCGTTGAAAAACCAGGGATTTACAGCCTGTTCAAAAACGATGAGATG
>JBKHBM010000208.1:0-4156 GCA_046542385.1 Desulfatibacillaceae bacterium
TCTCATCGTTTTTGAACAGGCTGTAAATCCCTGGTTTTTCAACGGGCTGTTACGGTTCCTGGATTCTGGACGACCGGGACAATCGGATCGGCGCATGGTTCTCCAGGGTTGACCACGCAACCGTCGAGATTGTCGGAGACAAAAATGTCAAGGTGTATCCTCCGATGGAAAGCGACATGGACGGCCCGCTGTTTTTGTGGGACCCCATGTGAGATCAAAGGGCGTTAATCCGACACGTGTTCCCCCCGGCTTTGCCGGCCACGCGGGCTCCCGGGCGGAACGGCCCCGGCTTCCGGATGATTCCGCCCTGTTTGCTTTCTTTTGACAAACCGCCCCCGTTTCGCGGATTCATGGTCCGTGCAGGAGAATCAGAATGGTTTCAGGAATTGGAACGAAAAACGGGATCGTCGGGGTCGTCGCCCTGGCCCTGTTCGCGGCATTCATAGCGGCGTCGTGCGCCACGGTGGCGCCCGGAATGGCCGGGGAACTGCAAAGGAGCTCGGAGGTCAGCGACGCGTTTTACAATTACCAGCCCATGGAGGGTTACACGTATTACCTGTTCGGCTCCACGTCCAGACCGGATGCCATTATCGGGATCAGGGAGGGATGGACGCTGAAAACCACCCTGTGGGACAGGTTCGAAGCGACACCGGAAACCCTGCGCGACAAGGTGGGCTTCATGGCCCCACGCAACGAGTTTCCCGGGTCTCCGTGGGGCTCGTGGATACTGGACCAGCGGGGCGACCGTATCGGTATCTGGTTCTCCACCCAGGACTACACCACGATACAGATCGTGGGCCACAGGACTGTCAAGGTCTACCCGCCCATGGGCCAGGATGAGGGCATGGGGTTCGCCAACGATTCCCTGTAGCCGGTCGGAGGACGCATTGCCCGGTCCCGCCGGGCCGGGCAACTCCCGGACGCCGGTTATCGCCATCCGGGAGTTCGAGGTCCGGGGCCGGTCGAAGCCCGAACCCGCCAGGATGTATACTCGACGGGCACCGTGGTCCCGGACGAGAGGTGTGTCCGGCAACGGCCCTGTCCAAACATCGGAGTCCCGTCAATGCGAATCGCCCGCCGGAGCATCGGGGTCAGGTGTGTCACGATTCCCTGACCCCCTTGATCCACGATTTCACCAGGTCGGGATGCTCTTCCATCCACGCGCGGGCAGCCTCCTCCTTGGAGGACATCTGGTTCATGCGGTCCATGAGGGTCCCGATCTGTTTGTCCGTGAACGAGAAGTCTTTCAGAAAGGAAACCACTTCGGGCAGGTCCTGCGCCGCGCCGGGACGGGCTATGGTGTGGATGTTCTCCTTTTCTCCATACACCTTCTTCGGATCCTCCAAAAACTTCAGGTCCCAGCGCGCGAACATCCAGTGCGGTTTCCATCCCGTAACCAGGATGGGCTCGTCCGCGGCAATGGCGTCCTTCAGGGAAGCCGTCATCCCGGCGCCGCTGGACGTGAGCAGATTCATGTCCAGGTTGTACTCCTCGATGGCGCGGCGGGTGGCCTCCATGATTCCGGCACCGGAATCGATGCCCGTGATGTCGCCGTTGAAAAGCCCAGCCTTTTGGCGGAGTTCCGGAATCGCGCCCACGTCCACATATGCCGGGACAACCAGGCCGATGCGGGCGTCCTCGTAGTTGTAACCCATGTCGGACAGGACGTCGCCGTACTTGTCCATGTGCCTCTGGTGGGTCACGGGAAGCCATGCGTCCAGAAAGAAATCCAGGTCCTTGCTGGCGAGGGATGTGAAAATGGGCGCGGGATCGGCCATGGTGAGGTCCACCTCGTAGCCCATCCTGTCCTCCAGGATCACCTTGGCGAGATGGGTCATGGCAATGCCCTCGGCCCAGCTGACGTAGCCGATGCGCACCGTCCGGGACTGCTCCGTGTCGCCGCCCTTTTGCGGCAGCACGTATCTTCCCACCGCCACGATGGCCGCGAACACCACGATCCATATGACGACTTCCCACTTGCGGCTCAACCGTGCCATTGTCCCTCCTTGCCAGTCCGTTGAAAAACCGGAATCGACAGGCTGTTACTTCCTGCCCAGGCCCTGCGTGACCCGGTCCAGGAACATGGCCAGGATCACCACGGCGAGACCGCTCTCAAAGCCCAGTCCGATGCGTAACTGTTCGATGCCCTTGAGTACCTGCTGGCCGAGGCCGCCGGCGCCGATCATGGCGGCGATCACCACCATGGACAGCGAGAGCATGATGGTCTGGTTGATCCCTGCCAGGATGGTGGGCATTGCCAGGGGAAGCTGCACCTTGAACAACAGTTCCCGGCTGTTTCCCCCGAACGCCCGGGTCGCTTCCACTGCCTCCTCGGAAACCTGGCGGATGCCCAGGTTGGTCAGGCGCACCGCCGGCGGCATGGAAAAAATGACGGTGGCCATGGCTCCGGGGACCTTGCCCAGGCGGAAGAACAGGACCGCCGGAATCAGGTAAACGAACGCCGGCATGGTCTGCATGAAGTCCAGCACCGGGCGGATGGCGCCCGCCACCCTGTCGTGCCGCGCCGCCCAGACGCCCAGAGGCAGGCCCACGGCCAGGGCGAAGATGGTGGAGGACAGCACAAGGGCCAGGGTCTTCATGGCCGCCGCCCACATGCCCATGCCGTCCACCAAAAAGAGCCCGATCACGGCGAACAGGCCCACCTTCCAGCTTGCCACGCGCCATGCCAGCGCCGCCAGAAACGGCAGCATCAGCCAGCTGGGCGGTGCGAGCAGCACGCCCTCGAAGATGTTGATGGCAGTGCCCACCACAAGGCTCACCGTGTCGAACAGCAGTGCGGCCTCGGTGTTCAACCAGTCGATTACAAAGGCTATGTATTTCCCTATGGGTATGGTGATCATTTTTCAGTACCTCCAATGGCCGCCAGAATGGCGTCCTTGGTAACCATTCCCGCGAGACTGCCGGATTCATCCACCACGGGCAAAGGCGCGTGGGAGCCGGAAACCCGGGCCAGCACGGAAACCAGGTGTTCGTCCGGCCTCACCGGCTCCGGCGCGTCCAACAGGATACTGGAAAGATCCGGGTTTTCCCGGTCCGCCTCACGGACCGCGTCCCTGTATCGCACCACCCCGCGTATATCCTCACCGTCCATGACGAACACGTAGTCCGAATCAGCCCCGTCCATGGCCTTCACAGCTTTTTGCACGCCGTCGCCGGGCCGCACGGAGGGGTGGTCCTTCGTGGCGGTGGTCCCGGCGGTGATTACCCGGGCCCGGTCAACGTTTTGTAAAAACGCCTCGACATACTCATCCTGGGGGTCGCGCACGATTTCCTCGGGCCCTCCGACCTGGACCACCACTCCGCTTTTCAGGATTGCGATCCTGTCCCCGAGGGCCAGGGCTTCGTTCAGGTCGTGGGTGATGAACAGGATGGTCTTGGGCATCTTGTCCTGGATGTCCAGCAACTCCTTCTGCATACGGGTCCGCGTCAGCGGGTCCAGCGCGGAAAACGCCTCGTCCATGAGAAGGATCTCCGCGTCCGTGGCAAGAGCCCGGGCCAGGCCCACCCGCTGCTGCATGCCGCCGGAAAGTTCCGCCACCTCATTCTCCGCGTAGTCGGAAAGCCCCACCAGCTCGAGGGCCTCGCGGGCCTTCTCCTCCTGCTCCTGTTCCGATGCCTTGCGCAGCTCCAGGCCGAAGCCCACGTTTTCGATCACGTTCTTGTGGGAAAGCAGACCGAAGTGCTGGAACACCATGGCCATCTTCTGCTTGCGCATGGACAGCAGCCCCTCCTCCTCCAGGTCCAGGACGTTGTCGCCGTCCACCTTGACGGCTCCGGCCGTGGGCTCGATGAGCCGGTTCACACACCGAAGCAGCGTGGATTTGCCGCTGCCCGAAAGCCCCATGATCACGAAGATCTCCGGGCCTTCCACGGTGAACGAGACATTGTTCACCGCCACCATGCAACCGGTTTCGTCCAGGATGTCCTGCTGGGATTTCCCGTTGCGGGCCTGCTCCAGGGCATTGCCGATCTGTTTGTGGGGACCGAACACCTTGAACAGGTCGGTTACCTCGATGTTCGCCATGTTCCTGCCTTTCCCGGCTTACGAGGGACGTGGGCGGCCGAACGTTTGCCGGACTGCCTGGTAGCAAGACCCCGGCCAGGTTCGGGATGCCCTCCGCGGCCGGCCACCCGA
>JBKHBM010000209.1:0-4119 GCA_046542385.1 Desulfatibacillaceae bacterium
GTTGACGAGAAATGAAGCGCAACGCCGCAGATCGCGTTTTTCAACAGGCTGGTAACGGATGCGCATACACCAAAGCCCCGTGGCAGCGCCCGGGGCTTTTCGTGTGCAAAGAGCGTGGATGTGCGTGCGGGGGTCGGTGGGGGTGGCCGCCGGTTACTCCGATTCCTTCTTTTCCTCGAGCTGCTCGGCGTTCTTTTCCTTTTCCAGTTTGCCCTCGTTCTTGGTCGCATCCTTGAATTCACGGATTCCCTTGCCGATACCGGCACCGATTTCCGGGAGCTTGCCCGCTCCGAAGATGATCATGATGATGACAAGGATGATGATGAGTTCCGGCATGCCGATTCCGAACATGGCGTCCTCCGGTTGCGTGTTGCCTGTTAAACGGGACTCGGTGTCCCGCAATAAAAATGAAAAATAGCATCCGCGGGAGCATGTGTCAATAAATTGCTCCCCGTTTCAACACGTTATAAGGGTAATACTGGTGACCTTGTTTGTGCGCGGCGGCCCTGCCGCACATCCCGTTCTTCCATTCTGCCGAATATGTAACCCCGGACCCTGTTTTTGTCCAGGGCCCATTGAGGCGCCAGTAGTTCCCCGGGATGGGGATCACCCGTAAGTCTCTGGATTACGACGTTTTCCGGCAATCGTTCCAGCATGTCGCACACGAGGTCCGCGTACTCCTCCAGGGACAGGCACCGAAATTCGCCCCGTTCGTACATCCGGGCCAGTGCCGTGTTCCGGACGACGTACAGGAGGTGGAGCTTGATGCCGTCAATGTCCAGGCCGGCCACGAAGTCCGCGGTGTCGCGCATGTCCCCCCGGGTCTCCCCCGGGAGACCCAGGATGGTGTGGGCGCACACGAGTATGCCGCGGCCCCGGGTGCGGCGCACCGCGTCGGCGAAGCATGCGGAATCATGCCCCCGGTTCAGCGCCCGCAACGTGGCGTCGTTCGCGGTCTGGAGCCCATACTCTACCCACACCATGCGGTCCCGGGCATAGGATTCCAACAGGTCCAGCACCGGGTCGGACACGCAGTCGGGCCGGGTGCCTATGGACAGGCCCACGACTCCGGGCACGGACAGGGCCTCTTCCCACAGCTCGCGCAACCCTTCCACCGGGGCGTATGTGTTGGAGTATGACTGAAAATACGCTATATACTTTTTGGCCTTGTACCGGCGGGACGCCCGCTCGATGCCCCGGCGAAGCTGTTCGGACACGGACAGGCCCCCGGCGGCCATCCCCGTGCCCGAACCCAGGGCGTTGCACCACGCGCAACCGCCGGTGGAGAGCGAACCGTCCCGGTTGGGGCAGGTCAGGCCGGCGTCCACGGTGATTTTCTGGACCCGGCATCCGAAACGGGTTCGCAGAAAGCCGGCAAGGTCGTTGTGGCGTTTGTCCATGACCCCTGTTTCCCATAAATTTTAAAGAAGCTCAACCCATGGCTGTGTTCGGCAAACAATATGACGTCATCGTGGTCGGAGGCGGCCACGCCGGTTGCGAGGCGGCGTTGGCAGCGGCCCGGATGGGCTGCGCCGTCTGCATGTTCGCGATCAACCTGGACACCGTGGCGGGCATGCCATGCAGCCCGTCCGTCGGTGGCATGGGCAAGGGGCAGCTGGTGAAGGAGGTGGACGCGCTGGGCGGGGCCATGGCGCGGGTTACGGATGAAACCGCCATCCAGTACCGTACCCTGAACACCCGCAAGGGCCCTGCTGTCCAGTCCACGCGTACCCAGAACGACAAGCACCTGTACCACGCCAGGATGAAGCACGTGATGGAGCGGGCCGAGGGTATCGACGTGCGCCAGGCGCTGGTCGAACAACTGGTGGTGGAGGACGGCCGCGTAGCCGGAGTGGTGGACGCCACCGGATTCGGCTACCAGTCGAAAACCGTGGTCCTGGCCACCGGCACGTTCCTGTCCGGTCTCATCCACATCGGACACACCCGGCAGTACGCGGGCAGGGCGGGGGAGTTCGCGGCCCGCGCCCTGGGGGAGCAGCTTCGCGACCTGGGTTTTTCCATGGGCAGGATGAAAACGGGGACGCCTGCGCGCCTGGACCGGGCCGGTATCGACTTTTCCCGGTTTCAGGCCCAGCCCGGGGACGACAACCCGAAGCCCTTTTCCTCCACCGGTACAGTGTCCCCGCTGCCCCGGCTTCCCAGCCATATCGGCCACACAACCCCGCGCACCCACGAAATCATCCGTGAGAACCTGGCCCACTCCGCCCTGTACGGCGGCCGCATCACGGGCGTCCCGGCCCGATATTGCCCCTCCCTGGAGGACAAGGTGGTCCGGTTCGCGGACAGGGACCGGCACCAGATCATCCTGGAACCCGAGGGTGTGGAGTGCGAGGAGATATACGCCAGCGGCCTTGGGAACAGCATGCCCCTGGAAGTGCAGATCGAGTTGGTCCGCTCCATTCCCGGCCTGGAAGAAGTGGAGCTCATGCGGCCCGCCTACGCCATCGAGTACGACTACCTCAATCCCGTCGAGCTTACCTCGGCGCTGATGACCAAGCGGGTCCAAGGCCTGTTCACCGCCGGGCAGATCAACGGCACCTCGGGCTACGAGGAGGCCGCCGCCCAGGGGCTGTGGGCCGGAGCCAACGCCGCGTGCCTCGTGCAGGGTCGGCCTCCCTTTGTTCTGGACCGTGCCGAAGCGTACATGGGTGTCATGGTGGACGACCTCGTGGTTCGCGGCACGTCCGAGCCTTACCGCATGTTCACGTCCCGCGCCGAGTACAGGCTTCTCCTCCGCGAGGACAACGCGCTGTTGCGCCTCGCGGAAAAGGGCGCCGAATTCGGCCTGGTGGACACGGAAACCGCCGAGCGGGTCAGGGAGACGACCGGGCGCATCAGGCGGGAACTGGAACGGGTCCGCAAGGTGGTGGTAAAACCCCTCCCGGAAGTGAACAGGTACCTCGAGCAGCGGGGAACGACGCCCATGGAGGAGGCTACGCCCCTGTCCCGGCTGCTCAAGCGCGCCGAGGTGGACTACGACATGGTGGAGCGGTTCGCCAAAAGCCCGGAGCCCGTGCCACACGAGGTGGCGCGGCAGGTGGAGATCGAGACCAAGTACGAGGGCTACATCGACAAGCAGTTGCGGGAAATCGAAAAGTTCCGGGGCATGGAGCGCACGTGCATCCCGGAAGGATTCGACTACCACCGGGTGCACGGTCTTTCCAATGAATTGAAGAGCCGGCTCACGGAGGTGCGGCCCGACTCCCTGGGCAGGGCCTCCCGGGTGGAAGGCATCACCCCGGCCGCCCTGTACGCCCTCATGGGCGCGCTGAGAAACAGGAGGGCGAAAGGCGCGAGTGGCGGAACAGCGGGAGAAACCGGACGACAGGAGTGACAATGCAGCTTGACGTAATGACAATCACCGACGGCCTGTGGCAGGTGGGCGGGGACGTGGTCACCACCCCCGAGGACGGCGCCATTTACCTGTTGCGCCACGGCGCGGAGTACGCGCTGGTCGATGCGGGATGCGGAAGGAACCACAAGCAGGTGGTTTCCAACATAACCACGTGCGCTGGTCCCAAACCCAAAATCGCCTGGCTGTTTCTCACCCACTGCCATTGGGACCACACCGGCGGCGCGGAAAAGCTGGCCGGAAAGTACCAGGCAAAGGTCGTGGCCCACGTAAAGGACGCGGGCTTTTTGGAGGAAGGCGACGACCAGGTGACCGCCGCGGCATGGTACGGCGCCCGCATGGAGCCGTTGCGGCTGGATCACGCAATCACCGGCGCGAAGGAAACCTTCACCGTGGGCGACGGCAAGGTCACGGCCCACCACATGCCCGGCCATTCTCCCGGCTCCCTGGTGTACACCACCATCCTGGACGGCGAAAAGATCATGTTCGGCCAGGACGTCCACGGTCCCATTTCCCCGCTATTGCTCTCCGACGAGGCGGATTACCGGAAGTCCCTCAAGCGCATGGCGGACATGCGCGCCGACATCCTGTGCGAAGGCCATTTCGGAGTCATCGAAGGCAAGGCGAAGGTGGAGCAGTTCATCAGGCAGTACATCAAGTAGCCCATTCCACGTGCCGCCTCGGCCATGCGATAGCAGCCCGTTGAAAAACTCGAAATTGGCAGCCTGTTCAAAAACGATGAGATG
>JBKHBM010000210.1:0-4118 GCA_046542385.1 Desulfatibacillaceae bacterium
TACTCCTCGAAATTCGCGCGCCTTGCATCTCATCGTTTTTGAACAGGCTGCCAATCTCGAGTTTTTCAACGGGCTGGTAGGCGCGGTTTCAAGGTGGAGTCAGGCGGGTGAATGGACGGAGGAAACGGTTTCCGGGGGGTCCATGTTCAGGCTCTCCAGTATTCCGGCCTGTTCCGCGGTGATCGCCGTGCTTTGCGTTATGTTCGCGTATCCCACGGTGAAACGCTCGATCTTCAACCGGTCCATGACCGCCCGAATCCGTTTCCAGGTCAGTCCGGTCGCTCTCTCGGCGATCCTGACCAGCAGCAGCGCCATCCAGCACTGGGTGGCCTGGACACGGATGCGCTCCAGGTTCGTCAGGTATACCGGCCGGGGACCCAGCGTCGTGTTGAGGGTACGGAATGCGCGTTCGATCTCGAGTATCCGCTGGTAACTCAGGGCGAGTTCCTCGGCGCTCCGGGTCCTGTCATCTGTGGACAGAAGGTACTTGCCGTCGAACCGCTCCTCTTCGGAAATCCTGCCCTTGTTTATGCGCAGCTGGCCGGTCTTGAGTTCCTTGATATACCATCCCATCGTAGGGTGGGCGAGCAGGGCGCGGGCTGCCCTCGCCCGCCGCTGGCCAGCCAGGGCCTCGACGGCCTCGATTTCCCGGCGCGCCCATTCCACCAGGCGGACGCGCGTGTCGCGGTCCCTTTTCGCCTTGTCGCGGTTCAGGACCACCATTACCCGTCCGGTCCCTTCGTTCTCCTCCAGGGCCACTTCCTTGACCTGCAGGTCGTCGCCCACATTCCTGAATCGGCCGGGCTGACGAGGTCCCACCTTCCTCATGGTGGCCCCGCATAATTTCTCGATGAAGACGCAGTGCCCCTCTCCTTCCGAAGGAGTGAACCTCCCGGTTTCGGTACCCACCCGGGGGTCGACCACCCGAAAGACCCGGCTCGGGGTCAGGCCGTCGAGATCGGCCCGCACCTCTTTCAGTATGTGCCCATGGGGCGCGTCCGGAGGAAAAATCCAGCTGCGAACGGGAAGGCCTTCCCTGGTTATGGCCAGGGCCGCCACCACCCGGTCCGCATCGTGGCGCCTTTGTCGGGAAGGGAAATCAAGCCCGCCGTCCCCGTGGGTATTTTGGGGGCTGAAGTACCGGGTGGCAGCCTCCAGCAGCACCAAGTCCACTTCCGCGTCGTATAAATCCCCGAGGGAACGGCTTACGTGTTCCTTGAGAACTTTTTCGTGCTCCAGCAGAAACTCCGAGGCCCGATAGAAATGCCGGGCCTCGGGTCGGCAGTCCAGGTACAGGTGCGCTTCCCTCTCTCCCCATGTCTCCACCGGAAGTGGCGAATTCGGAGCCAGCGCCCTGTTTGCCACCATCGCGAATATGGCGGCCCCCACCTGGGGATCATAACCGGTTTCCGCCAGAATCTCCCGAAGGAAGCCGTCCATGCCCACGCGGTCCCACAATCCCCTGAGGACATGGGAGCTTCCCACGGGTTTCGCGTCCAAAAACGCGACCGGCCCACCATGTGCAGGAACAGCTGGCCCGGAGGCTTGTTCGGTTTCGCCCAGAAATCCCGCCAGTCCGTTGACCAGCGTACGGAGGGCTTCCTCGTCCAGGTCATCCCTATTGCCGAAGTTGAGGAGCACCTGGGCGGACCTCACCCCGCTGAGCGGATCCTCGCGATCCCGGGCGAGCTGGACGTGCTCCTCCACGGATCCGTCCTCGTTCCTGTTGGAGACGGTGCGTATATACATGCCACCCTCATGGCCATCCGGTTTGGGGGTCCGGGCAAACCGCCGCATGCTCCGCGCTGTTCCCGGGACCGAATGTTCAGCTTACAGGAGTGGTGTCCTCCACCTCTTTCTGTATTTTTTCGAACAGTTCCTCATCCACCTGCCACTGCCACTCGTCAATCACCTTGTCGGGATCCGGGACCTCGAAGACCTCCTCGCCGGCCGGGCGTCTTTCCCGGGTCTGCTCGCCCTCGCCAGCCTGCTGCTGGCCGGTGGGCGGACCTCCGGGTGTCTCTCCAAGGGCCTCGAGTACCTCATTGGCGATCTCCTGTGGGTCCCGGGGAATCACGAGCCTGGTCTCGTCAACGTTTCCGGTGGCCCTTGCGCTCGAAAGGACGTCCTCACCCTGGACGATGGCGCTGTCGGCCCGTTGTTCGGTGGCCACGGCCCAGGACACGAGTTCCGGGTCCGGATTCTGCTCGACTATGGCATTTGCCGCCGCCTTGGCCGCCTCGGCGGCAGCCACGGCTGCCTGGGCCATCAGCGCCTGCATGGTGGCGTCGTTCACGTCTTCAGCCTGTTCCGCCTGCATCCCGGCCGCCTTGGCGATGAAGGCGGCACGCTGGACGGGATTCAGGTCCGCCATTTCGGCGGGAACGTCGGTGGCCACGCCGGAGATGAAATCTCCGACCCTGTAGCTGGTCGTGCCGCCCGTGAAGGTGAGGTAGACGTCCCCGTCCGCTCCGATGCTGAGAACCCCGCTGGTGCCCCGCAGTCCGCAAACCGCGGTGGGGGTGGCCAACTGGTGTTCGGCCCTGGAATTGCCCGAGTCAAAGCTCATCTTCCCCAAAAACAGCATGATCCGCCGGCGCAACTTTTTCGTCTTGCTGAAAAAGCCCTTCTTCTCCTCCCACTGCTGGATCTCCACGTTGGAGTTGTTCTGGATCTCCAGGTGCCCGCCGTCCAGGAAAACCACCTTGGCCTTGCCCTTGCGGGTGACGATGCGGTCGTCGGGGTAGAGGTCCATGCCGATACGGGGGGTGGCGCCCCAGTCTCCGTTGGAGCGGACCACCACGGTACCGTCCATCGATGCCAGGGTGGCGATCGGCTGCGGCGCGGCCGACGCGTCGGCCGGGGCCAACATGCCGAAAGCACACACTAAAATCGCGGTTGCAATGAGTACGGCTGTCGAGCGGTTCCGTCTTTTCTTTTGTGGCATGGCTCCCTCTCCTGTTTTCCGGGGTCCCTGGGGTCTGTATTTTTCGTACACGAATCGTGGTTCGATCATCCTCTTTTCCCGTACCGCCGGCAGCCGCGTGCCGGACGTTTTCCCGGCGCGTCCGTCAGAACCAGGTCTGGGGCACGTGCACCCGGTCGCCGGGTTTCAGCTCCACGTCGGGCTTGTCGCCGTCGCGCACCGCGTCGAGGTCCACCTTGATGATGGTCCGTCCTCCGGGGGATTCCGGGTCCTTGCGGCTGACCCTGGCCCGGCCCGGAGCGGCGAACTCGTCGAAACCGCCAGCCAGGATGCAGGCGTTGAACGCGGTGATGCCGGGCTGGTAGTCGTAAACGCCGGGATTTTTCACGTTGCCTTCCACGAATATCTTGGAGGTGGACTGGCTGAGTGCCTTCTCCATGGGTATATATACCACGTCTCCGGTCAGCAGGTCCACGTTGTGCTGCATCTGCCCCTTGTCCAGCAGGGCGGTGAGGTCCACGGTGATGGCATCCTTCTTTTCGACGAGGTCCATTGCCGTGTTGTCTCCGTCCAGGCTGTCCATGGATTTTCGTATCACGTAGGCGAGGTTGCCGTGTTCGGGCCTGAGCCCCTCTGCCCGTGCGATCAGTTCCATGAGGGTCATCCTGGCGGAGGCCTCGACCATCCCGGGTTTTCCCACGGCCCCGGAGATGTGGTAGCGAAGGCTGTGGTACCCGGTGATGGTCACGGAAACGTGCGGGTTCACGAAATAGTCCCTGGCCAGGTCCTTCCGGATGCTGTCCGCCAGCCTTTCGGGCGACAGGCCGCCCGCCGTGACCGGCCCCAGCATGGGAACGTTGACGGTTCCATCCTGGGAGACGGTGAGTTCCTGCTCCATCTGCCTTTCCCCGCCGGCGGTGACCACCAGCCTGATCACGTCCCGTGACCCTATATGGTATTCGGAGGGCTGGGCGGGCCCCAGGCGGGGGAAACACACGCCGAACGTGAAGACGGCGAGCAATGTGAAAAGGATTGTTATCCGTATGCGCATCGAGGCTCTCTTGAAGCTGGGGTTCGTGGTTATCAGCCTGTTGAAAAACGCGATCTGCGGCGTTGCGCTTCATTTCCCGTCAGCGAGGTGTACCATAAGTACGCCTTATTCCTCGAAATTCGCGCGCCTTGCATCTCATCG
>JBKHBM010000012.1:0-62232 GCA_046542385.1 Desulfatibacillaceae bacterium
CCATAAGTACGCCTTATTCCTCGAAATTCGCGCGCCTTGCATCTCATCGTTTTTCAACAGGCTGTAAATCCCTGGTTTTTCAACGGGCTGCTAAAAGGGCACCTCGTCACCGGAGTCCGTTCCGGGCTCTGGAGCGGCTCCCTGCAGCGCCGCCCTGGCCCGTCGCTGCTTTTCCGCCAGGAGTTCGGCCACCAGGCCCGTGTCTCCGGCGGCTTCGGCCTCGAGTATGCGCCTGTTCAGGTCGTCGCCCGTGTTTTGGACGGAGTACTCGAACCGTTCGAGAATCATGTCGCACATTTCGGGGTCGGGGGGACCGCATTCCAGGCACATGGCGGACGTTTCCGTGGTCAGGGAAGCCAGCAGCTCACGGTCCTCCTCGGTTTCGGCCAGGCACATGATGTCGCCGGCCACCGGCTGGTCCCCGGTTTTCTCCACCGCCCTGCCGCACAGCCTTTTCAGCGCCGGGTCCCGGAACCTGCCGGCCAGGCCCCGCTCGGCCACGGCGCGCGCCACCTCCGTGCTGTACACCGCCAGGGTGAGTATCTGCCTTTCCAGCCGGCGGGTGGAACGTTCCAGCGCAGGGGGCGGCACGGCCCTGGGTTTGGGCCGGCCGCGCCAGGGCTCCTTTTTCTCCCCGGGCTCGGGCCGTGTGGGGGCAAATCGGGACATCACCTCGTTCTGGCCGATGCCCAGCCGGTCCGCGATGGTTCGGGCGTACAGGCTGCGGGTCAACCCGTCTTCCACACCGGACAACTGGCGCGCCATGTCGTCCACCACGCGAAGGGTGCCCTCCACGCTTTTGCCGTGTTCCTCGACGGCGGCGTCCAGCAGGAAGTTCACGAGATCCCGGGACTCCCGTTCGTCCAGTTGCAAAAATGCCTCGCCCCCGTGTCTTTGCACGAAATCGTCCGGATCGTATCCGTCAGGCGGCACCAGCACGCGCACCGAGACCTTTTCCTCCAGGAAATGCGAAAGGCTGCGCCTGGCCGCCGAGACCCCGGCGCTGTCCCCGTCGAACACCAGGACTACGTCCCTGGCAAAGCCCTTGAGTGTCCGCACGTGTTCTTTTGTCAGCGCCGTGCCGCATGTCGCCACGCAGTTCCTCACCCCCGCGGCGTACAGGGAGATCATGTCGAAGTAACCCTCGACAACGTACGCGACCCCTTCTTTTCGACAATGCTCGCGGGCCAGGTTCAGCCCGTAAAGCACCCGGCTCTTGTCGTACACCGGAGACTGGCTGGTGTTGAGATACTTGGCGCCCTTGACGTCCCCGGACGCCAGGAGTCTGCCGCCAAAGCCTATGATCCTGCCCTGGATGTCCTGTATGGGCAGCATGACCCTGTCCCGAAACCGCGTATAGTAGCGGCCGTTCTTCTCCGCCAGCAACCCTGCCCTGTGCACCTGTTCCGTGGTGTAGCCGTGCTTTTCCAGGTGGTTGCCCACGGCCTCCCACGAGTTCGGCGCATACCCCATCAGAAACTCGTTCACCACGGACGGCGCCATGCCCCGGTTTTCCAGGTAGTCCCGGGCCGTTTTCCCTTCCCTCGTGTCCTTGAGGCACTTGCGGAAGAACTCGGCGGCGAGTTCGTTGATGGCCAGGGTCTGTTCCCGTTCCGCCGCTTTCCGCTTCCGCTCCGGAGAGGGCGCGCCGGTTTCCAGCTGGATTCCGCACCGGCCCGCCAGCTGGGCCAGGGCCTCGGGGAACGTCATGTTGTTGATGCGCATCACGAAGGTGAACACGTTCCCGCCCGCTCCGCAGCCAAAGCAGTGGAATATCTGTTTTTGTTCATGCACGGAGAAGGAGGGCGTCTTTTCGGAATGGAACGGGCACAGTCCCCAATGGTTCTGGCCGGCCGGCCGCAACGCCACGTAGTCGCCCACCACGTCCACAATGTTGACGGCGTGGCGGACCTGGTTGACCTGATCGTCGTTGAACATGCCGGTCAAGCCGAATAACCTCCGTCCGGACGCGGGAGTTTGATGCGCCCAAAAGCGCAGGCCCAGACATGTTCGGAAGCGGCATGGGCCGCGCGAGCCTGTCTGAGCCTGGGAAAAGCAGTTCGAGCTTTGCTCGTCGAAAAAAATGTGCTACATGGTGTAGACATCGGGTCTTTTGCGGCGTTTTCGCGATACGCGGGGGGAAAACGGCCGCACTCGGGTAAAAATGACACATTGTCTCGCGTTGCCGGGCCGGGTTCCTGGTTGGGGTATGCCGGGCCTTTTGACGGACGGCGAGAGAAGGGCTTGTGCCCGTATTGCAAAGCGAGCCCCCTTGTTCAAGGCTTGGGCTTGTTGGGTCCGAGCCTTTTTTGTTGCAAGGGCGCATCCCTCACAAACGAGTTATTGTAGGCCGGGACCGGGCATTTGTCAAGCGCGACGTACTGACATGCAAAAGACGTGCACACCACCTCCGCAAACCGCCGACCTTACAAAAAATCCTTCCAAAACCTCCAAAACAGGTACAATTCCCCCAACATCCCGGCCCGCCCGGGCGCACCCATTAATATAAACAGAAAACCCGGCCCCGCAACACCCTGGCAAAAATTTCCCCAACCCACTCACGTCACCAATCCCCACGTCCTTCCTATATCCGTCCGCGTTGTTTCGAGCCCCCGGCGATTCAACGCGAAAGTCCGTTACCGGCCTGTTGAAAAACGTGATCCGCGCGGTACGCGGCGCGTGTCTCGTCGGTGCGGCGTACGCCGGGTACGTCAACCTTGTATGTTGTTTTTCGATATGGACCCTCTGATTTCGAAGGCGACGGGAAACGGGACAGGCGGCGGGAAACGGGACAGCCGGTTGTTTTCGGAACGCCCCAACCGCTCGTCACCCCGGCGCAGGCCGGGGTCCAGGTGTATGGACCATATTGAATCCAAATCGCCTGGTGTTCCAGGGCGTTGTCGAAGCCGGGAGGCAGTTTGGGTCAAGGATGCGCAAAGTCTTGACCCAACCAACGATACTGGGTTCCCGCTTTCGCGGGAATGACGAGGTGGTGAGGTGACGAGGTGTTGAGGTGACGAGGTGGTGAGGTGACGAGGTGTTGAGGTGACGAGGTGTTGAGGTGACGAGGTGTTGAGGTGACGAGGTGGTGAGGTGACGAGGTGGTGAGGTGACGAGGTGTTGAGGTGACGAGTTGTTGAGGTTACCGGAGAATGGCGGCATCGAATCCGGGGGTTGACTTTCCTTGCTGTTTTCGGTTATCGTACATATGTACGAGAATGACCGCGCCCAGGCCCTGGGCCGCCGCGCGGTTTTTTCAAAAAACCGAAGACAACGGGCAAGCCCAAATCCATGTTCGCGCACCTGCACACCCACACCGGTTTCTCCTTTTTGTTCGGGACGTATCTTCCCGAAACCCTGGTGGAGCGCGCCAGGCAGGCCGGACACCCGGCCGTGGCCATAACCGACAAGAACGGGGTTTACGGCGCGGTCCGGGCCACCCTGGCCGCCCGGGAGCACGGCGTCCGCCTTGTCGTGGGCAGCGAGATCACGCTCTGGGACGGCACGTCGCTGATTCTCCTGGCCAGGGACGCCACGGGATACAACAACCTGTGCCACCTTGCCGGCGCGGCGAGACGGAACAGGGGCGCCCACGGTCCGGCGTGCCCGGAGGAGGAATTCAGCCGCCGCGCCCGGGGACTCGTCTGTCTGACCGGAGGGCGCAACGGCAGGCTCCGGCGCCTGGTCTCCCGAAACCGCACGGGCGAGGCCATGGCGTGGCTCGCCCATCTCTTGCGCCTGTTTGGCCGGGACGACCTTTTCGTGGAGTTGCAGAACCAGGGGCTGGAAGGCGACCTCGACCATGTGCGGACCATGGCGCGGCTGGCTCGCGCCGCGGGCCTTCCGGTCGTCGCCACCAACGCGGTGGTTTACCTCGACCCGCCGGACAAAAAGGTGCACGAGGTCCTTGTCGGCGTGCAGACGGCGGTGCACCACCGGGACGTGCGACCGGTTCCTCCGGGCGCGTATCACTTCCGCACCGAAGACGAGATGCGCCTTGCCGTACCCTTTCCCGAGGCCCTTGAGAACACGGCGCGGATCGTTGCGCGATGCCGGTTCTCCCTTCCCGTGGGCGAGGACCACCCGCCGCACCTGGACACGAGGGACGCGCCCGACCCGGACCGGGTTCTGGCGCGCACCTGTCTCGTGGAGATGGCGCGACGCGGCACGCCCGTGACCCTTCCCTACCTGCGCCGCCTGGAAAAGGAACTGGACGCCATCAAACGCAGGAACCTCTCCGCCTACTTTCTGCTGGTCAAGGACATCCGTGACCACGCGGCCAGGTCCAGGATTCGCCACACGGTGCGCGGCTCGGCAGCCGGCTCCCTGGTGCTGAGGCTCCTTGCCGGCGGCGTGGACCCCGTGGCCCACGACCTGCTGTTCGAGCGGTTTCTGAACGACGAACGGGCCGACATGCCGGACGTGGACATCGATTTTGACTCCCTGCGCCGGGACGAGGTGATCCAATACGTGATGGACCGCTACGCGGGCCGGGCCGCCATGGTGGCCACCGTCCCCACGTTCCGGGCCCGTGGCGCCATCCGGGCGCTGGGCCGTTCCCTGGGGTATTCCTTCGAGGAACTGGACCGGTTGTGCGCGTACATGCCCTACTTTGTCCGGGCCAACGCCATCCGCGACGCGTTGGAGAAACTGCCCGAACTGGCGGGCTCTCCCCTGGTGGACGAGCCGGAACTGCTGGACCTGGCGGAGAAGGTTTCCGGCCTGCCCCGCCAGCTTTCCGTGCACCTGGGCGGCGTGGTCATCACCCCGGGCGAGATCGAGGACTGGAGCCCCCACGAGATTTCCCGCAAGGGGTTTCCCGTGATCCAGTTCGACAAGGATGACGTGGAAGCGCTGGGTCTCATCAAGCTGGACCTGCTGGGCCTGCGTATGCACACCGCCCTGCAAAAGGGCCTGGACGTGCTGAAAAAGCAGGGCGTCCGCCTCCGCCTGGAGGACGCGCCCCTGGACGACGAGCCCACGTACCGGCTGTTGCGCACCACCGACTCCGTGGGCATGTTCCAGGTGGAGTCCCCGGGACAGCGCCAGTTGCTGGGACGGCTCCAGCCGAAGAACTTCGAGGACATCATCGCCCAGATATCCCTGTTCCGGCCCGGCCCCATGGAAGGGGACATGCTCCATCCCTACGTGGCGCGGCGCCGGGGCGTTGAACCTGTTTCCTTCCCCCATCCCGCGCTGGAACCCGTGCTGTCGTCCACCTACGGCGTGATCCTGTTCCAGGAACAGATCCTCGAGATAGGCCACCGGATCGCCGGTTTCTCCTACGGAAAGGCGGACCTCCTGCGCCGCGCCCTGGGCAACACGAAACGCCGGGAACTGCTCAACGGGATGGAACGCGACTTCATTACCGGGTGCGAGGAAAACGGCTTTGACCGCAAAAGCGCCCGGGCCATCTTCGACATGGTCGCCGGATTCGCGGGCTACGGCTTCTGCCGGGCCCATGCCGCGTCCTTCGCCCACATCACCTACCAGAGCGCGTATATGAAGGCCCACCATCCCCTGGCGTTTTTCATCGGCCTGTTGAACGCGGGGCATGTGGGATCGTATCCGGCCAGCGTGTTTTTGAACGAGGCGGCGCGCATGGGGTTTCCCACCCTGCCCGTGCACGTGAACGCCAGCGGCCTGGAATACCTGGAGGAAAACAACGGAATCCGGGTGCCCCTCACCGTGGTGTACGGCGTGGGCCAGCGCTTTGGCCAACGCATCGTGGACTCTCGCGGCGACAAACCCTACAAGAGCATCCCCGAGTTCGTGGCGCGAACCCGCCTGCCCGCCAATGTCGTGTCCCGCCTGCGCAACGCCGGCGCGTTCTCCGGCCTGTGGGGCGCCCCGGCCGATGTCCTGCCCATGAGGCGCGGCCCGGCATACCGCACCGTCACCTCGCCGGGCGTCGCGCCGCACGCCGGCGGCGCGCAATAGAACAGGAACAGGGGAGAGCGGACGGGGCAGGGAAGGCCGGGGCGGAATTCCCTCCGCGCGGCGAGCGGCTGCCTCGGGCCCGGGCCTGAATGCCCCCGTGCGTCCCGACTTCGCCGAAAGGATCTTGAACCCCTCTCTCCATCCGGCTGATCGGGGCCGGGCAAGGGTTTACGGCCTTCGCCCGGAACCGCCGTTGCCGAACCTCCGCGGTTGACTTTTCACCTGTCCGGTGCCATGGTGGATGTTGATAGATAACCATCCGAATTTGTTAGGAGTAGATTCATGGGCAAAAAAATCGCCGTCGTCGTCGCAATTACGGTCGTGGCCGTTGTGGCCGTGCAGTTCTATCTCGGCACCTTGGAGGACGACTCCGGGTACATTTTTGACAAGAGCCACAACATCAGGCTGGAAGATGTGGCCGGAGCCCGAAAATCCGTGAACTTCACCAGCGGCCGCGACGCCTCGGCGTCCGCGGACGCGGACGGCCTCACGGAGTCGAACAAGTCTTCGAGCCGCACCATCAAGGTGGACGAGTATTTTGCCGGGGACGACAGGTTCGGAGTAGTCGTGGATTCCTACACTCTCAAGTATTTCAAGCATCTCCAGTCCATGTTCGAGGACAGCAGGGACCTTGAGGGGCATCTCCAGGAAGTGAAAGCCTACCTGCTTTCCCAGTTTCCCCGTGAAGAGGCCGCCCGGCTTTTTGAAATCTACGAGAAGTACCTGCGCACCGAGATGGAGCTGGCCCAACAGCAGCGGAACTGGGGGGCGCCCCAGTCCGCGGAGGACGTGGTGGCGATGCTGCGTCGCATCCAGGAATTCCGTCGTGAGAAACTTGGCAGGGAACTTGCCGACGCCCTGTACGGCGCTGACGTGAAGGCCCGGGAATACGCGGTGCGGCGGGGATCCATCGTGGGGGACGACACCCTGTACGGCGCGGAGAAGGAGGAGATGATAGGCCGGTTGAACGAGGACATGTGGGGCGACGAGGCCGAGGCGGTGAATACCTACCCCAAGCCCTACAACCAGTACCGCGAGAAGCTGGAGATGTACAAAAAGGACCTGGAGGAGTTGCCCGGCGAGGCCCTGCGCGAGGAGAGAATCCGGGAATTCCGCGAGCAGTATTTTGAACCCGAGGTGGTGGAGCGCCTGGAGGACGTGGATCGACAGATCGCGCAGGAAGATGATCTGGAGCAGCAATATCGAGAAAAGGAGCAGGAGATACTGGCTGATCAGGAAATGCCCGAGGAGCAAAAACAGGAGGCCGTGCAGCGGTTGCAGGAACAGACCTTCGGCGATCAGGCCGAGGCGTTTCGCCGCAGAGAGGCCATGCGCCAGGACCTGGAACGGCGGAAACAGCAGTTCGGCGAGAACTCCGGCCCATAACAGGCTGTTGAAAAACCCGGAATTGGCAGCCTGGTCCAAAACCATGAGATGCAGGGCGCGCGAATTCCGCGCAAGGTTGGGTGGTTCCGCCCGAATCGCGGGTTCACCCAACAAACAAACTTTGCGCATCCTTGATCCAACCTGCTTCCCGGCTTCGACAACGCCCTGGAACACCAGGCGATTCGGATTCAATATGGTCCATACACCCGGACCCCGGCCTGCGCCGGGGTGAGTGCGGTTGGGGCGTTCCGAAAACAACCGGCTGTCCCGTTTCCCGTCGCCTTCAAAATCAAAAGGTCCACATCGAAAAGCAACATACAAGGTTGGCGTACCCGGCGTACGCCGCACCGACGAGGAACCCGCCGCGTACTGCGCGGATCGCGTTTTTCAACAGGCTGCCGTGCCACTGCTTTTTTGTTGGACGGCCGGATGATTTTTCGGTACCATTGACCAGCACGAATATCCGCCGCACCCGAAAAGCCGCACAGGACGTTTCATGAATCAACGCGAAGGTTCCAGCGAAAACAACGACACGGCCGCCGTCCTCATCGTGGACGATTCGCCGCCAAACCTCAAAATACTTGCCCAGATCCTGGCTCCTCACCACGACGTCATGCTGGCGCAAAGCGGAGAGCAGGCCCTGTCCGTGGCGCGGGCCAACCCGCCGGACCTCATCCTCCTGGACATCCTCATGCCCGGCATGGACGGTTACGAGGTGTGCCGGGAACTCAAGAAAGGCCCGCTGACGCGGGACATTCCGGTCCTGTTCATCACCGCCCTTGCCACGGACCAGGATGAGAGAACCGGCTTCGCCGCCGGTGGCGTGGACTACATTACCAAGCCCGTGGTGCCCTCGGTGGTGCTCGCCCGCGTCAACACCCACGTGGAGTTGAAGCGCAACCGGGACAAGCTGGAGGAGCGTACGCGACGGCTTGCACGGAGCGAGGAGTTGGTCCGTGTACTGTTCGACAGCCTTCCTTGTGAAGTGTGGGCCAAGGACTCCCATGGCGTTTACACCATGCAGAACCGGGCCAGCCGGGCCCGCTGGGGCGACATCGTGGGCGGGAGTCTGGACAGCGCCCCGGTCGGCACGGACATCGAACGGTCGTGGAGGGAGCAGGACGCGGCCGCGTCCCAGGGGGAATCCACGCACGCCCGGTACACCCTGGAACAGGACGGCGGCGAGTCGCATTTCGATTCCGTGGCGGCCCCGGTGTGGAACGGAGTCGATGTGGCCGGTGTCGTGGGCATCGCCGTGGATGAAACGGAAAAGCGCAACCTGGAACAACTGCTGGTAAGCCGGGAGCGTCTGGCCGCCACGGCGCAGTTGGCCGGGGCCATAGCTCATGAGATCAACTCCCCTCTCCAGGGGCTTTCCTTTGCCCTGCATTCCCTGGACAGGAAGCCGGGAGAACCGGGGCGGGCTGCCCTGGAAATCAACAACGCATGGGAGGCCTACAGGAGCATCAGCGAGACCGTGCGCAGCCTGTTGGACCTGCACCGCCCCGGGAGGGAGGAAAAGCAGCCCATATTCCTGAACAACGTTGTCACCCGCACCACCCGGTTGCTGGCCCGGTTTCTGGAGAACAAGCAGGTGGCCCTGGAGCCGGACCTGGCCGAAGCCCTGCCCCTGGTCCATGCCTCGCCACAGGAACTGGGGCAGGTCATCGTCCACCTCATCAACAATGCCGTGGTGGTCCGCAAGCGACCGTCGCGGGATTCCTGTTCCGGGGAAGCGCCTCCCGCCCGCGTGGACATTCGTACCCGCACGGACGGGGAGCATGTCGTCCTGGAGGTGTCCGACCGCACCGGCGGATTGGCGACCCCGGCCTCCGGGAGCGGCGGCCCGACGCAGGTGGACAACGCGGCCGGGGACCCGGGCCTGGCCTTTTCCCGCGCCGTGGTGGCGGACCACGGCGGGACCATCGAGGTGAGCGGCAATCCCGGCAACGGTACCACCGTGACCATGCGATTCCCCGCTGCCAGCCCGGAAGCCGTGGAGGTCGAGGGGGAATGAGTCGGGCGGGCGCCGCGGCGAAGAGCCCCGCTCCGGCAAGGATGTGGCAGGCTCCAAGCCGGAAATGGTGTATTCCTGAATCCGTGAGCGATCTCAGGTGGTGCGGATGCAAGGAAGAGACCCGCCGGCTTTACTGACGTACGCCGGCCGGGCTCTGACGCCGCAGACGCGCCGCATGAGGCCGCTCCGAAGGGTGAACAATCCCTTCACTCGCCGGGTGAAACGAATGTTTGTTCAAGAACATGAAAAAGTTTGATTTATGGGGTTCCTGAAGGATTTTTCGATGTTTTCGTCACGGATTCAGGGTATTGACTGGCCGGAAGATTCACTTGTGCGTCGGGAGTCCGGAATAAACAAAACCGCTTGAGTCGCGCCGCGTTTTGTGGCAATATCCGGTTCTTGCCCGGTACCCGAGAGCCTGCTTTGGCCAACCGGCGGGACGGTGCCGAAAAGCGGTCACGGGGAGCCAAAATTCGCTTGACAGCCCTGGGGGAAGTTGCTACAAGTCCATTTCTTCACCGGGGCCCGGAAGGGCGAAGGCAGCCCGGTGATCCCGGCAAGCGCGGGCGGGTAGCTCAGTTGGGAGAGCATCGGCCTTACAAGCCGGGGGTCACAGGTTCAAGTCCTGTTCCGCCTACCAAGGGGGCGTAGTTCAGTTCTGGTTAGAACGCCGGCCTGTCACGCCGGAGGTCGCGAGTTCGAGTCTCGTCGTCCCCGCCAGAAAAATCAAAGGGTTGGGCCACTTCATCGGCTCAACCCTTTTTGTTTTGGGGTACCGTTTGGGGTACCGAGCTTTTTTCCCCTTCGTCCCCGTCGTCCCGGGTTCGCATGTCGGGGGTTGTCACGGAATTTCCTCCGGCATTGGACCACGCCGAAAAAGGTGTCGATGCAGCGCTCGAAGGCGGTCAGGGAGTGCTTTATCAGCCTGTTGAAAAACGCGATCTGCGGCGTTGCACTTCATTTCCCGTCAGTGCGGCGTACCGTAAGTACGCCTTATTCCTCGAAATTCGCGCGCCTTGCATCTCATCGTTTTTGAACAGGCTGTAAATCTCGAGTTTTTCAACGGGCTGTTATGGCCAGGCCGGGGGCGGCTCGGCTGTCATGGCGTTGGCCTGGGGAGGTCTATTCCAGCGGCCAGATCGCCAGGATGTTCGTGCCCTGGCCCGGCGCACTGCGTATGGTGAGGCGGCCGCCGGAGAGGCTGATTCGTTCCTCGATGCTGGCAAGCCCCATGCCGGGGGTCTTGTCGCCCAGCGTGGTGTTCATGTCAAAGCCCTTGCCGTTGTCTTCGATTTCCAGACGCAGCCGGTTCCCGAGTCTTCTGAGGTCCACCCGGGCGACAGTGGCCTCGCTGTGCTTTTTGATGTTGTTCACGGCCTCCTGAACGATGCGGTATATCACGATCTTGAGCTGCTCCGGAATGTCCGCTTCCTCCACCTCGAACCGCCGCGCCGTTTCCATGCCATGCTCCGGGCCGTCAAGGTTTCTCAGATAGGATTTGAGCGCGGAGATCAGGCCCAGGTCGTCCAGCGTGGCCGGCCGAAGGTCCGTCATCACGGCGCGCACGTCGTCCATGGTCATCCGCACCATGGAAACCACCCGCTCCATGCCTCCGACATCGGGTGTCCCGCCGTCGCGCATCATGGCGATCTGGTGTTCCAGCCCGTACTTGACGGCAGTCAGGCCGGAAGCCACGCTGTCGTGCAGGTAAAGGGCCAGTCTGCGGCGTTCCTCCTCCTGGGCTTCCAGCAGCTTTGCGGAAAGGGCCTTCAGCCGCTCTTCCGACTGGCGCAATGCGCGCATCGTCCGTTTGCGTTCCGTGACGTCCCGGGCCACGACAATAACTCCGGCGATTTCGCCCCGGAGGTCCCTGCGGCCCATGGCCCGGATGCCCACCCAGATCGTCTCGCCGTCCCTGTTCCGTACCCGGATTTCGCTCTCATGTTCGCCGCCTGACAACAGCGCATGAAAATTCCAGGGGGCGTCCCGGCCGCTGAACAGGACCTCCTCCAGTGGTTTGCCCAGCGCCTCGTCCACGGAGTGGCCGAAGATTTCCGTCGCACCCTCGTTCCAGTAGACGATTCCGCCGGAAAGGTCCGTGGTGGCGATACCATCCTGAACGCTCAACAGGATCCCGGCCAGTTTCCGATACCCCATCTCCTCGACCAGGGACTCCTGGGCGCCGTGCAGGAGGGTGAAGCCTCCCTCGGAGGCTTCCAGGACCGCGTCGGCCTGGCCGTCGCAAGCCTCCTGGATGGCTTGTTCCGTCTCCCTGAGCTGCTTGACCAGCTCTCTGATGCGTTGTTCCCGATTCCCCTCGTCAAGCATTGTTCTCGACCTCTCGTCTGCCTGTGAACAGGCTCTCAACGGCGTCGGTGTCACTCAGATCGCCGATAACCCGAACAACGGGCGGCGGGGAAAGGCGAATCAGCGTGGGGCACACAATGACGTCGTCCCCAAGGGCCTTGAGGGGATGTTCCAGAACGTCCACGATCTCGATGTGGCAGTTGTTTTTGAAACTCTTGCCGCAAAGCCGTTTGAGGTTGGCGACGGCACGGAGGCTGTTGGGAGAATTGCCGGCAACATAAAGACGGAATCCGGGCTCCTCCCGGTCCCCGGCGTCCGGCGTGGGGGGAGTGAAATTTTTCATGATCCACCTCCCGGACTGTCGCCATCGGAAAAGGTTGGCCCGCCCCGCGGCCTGACCGCGCCCTCCTCCTGCCGTCGCCAGTATTCCTCGCGCTCCTGCTGCTCATCCCGGAGAATCTTCAATTCCTCCTCGCTCAGACGAAGTTCGAGCTGGAGTCCTTCCATCCTGGCCCGCAACCTCCTCTGTTCCGCTTCCAACTCCAGCCGGTCCTTTACCAATTGCCTTCGGAGCCGCCTTCTTTCGAGCCCTTCGACAATCTCCCTGTGGCGGCGCATGGTCCCCATGACCACCTCGCCCTCCATGGTGTACGCGTCCCGGATCGCGGGGCCCTCGGGAGTGAGGACGAACTCGCGTATTTGACTCGAGTGGTGGGTGCCCCTGCTTTTCACGATGCTCATGGACCTGTTGCGTTCGCCGTACTGAAGTTCGAGGGAGAGATGCAGCCACGTGTCGCATGTGGTGGAAACGTTCAGTTCCGTTGAGCCTTGCGCCATTTCCGCGCGGTCCACCATGCAGGTGAAAACCGAGGTGATGCCTTCGCTTCTGGCCAGATTGACCAGATAACGCACGACACTTGTCGCGGCGTACTCGGTTCCGCTTTTCAGAAGGGCCGACACGGGATCCACCACGAGGCACCGGCACTTCTGGCGGCGAATCAGTTCCTGGATCCGGATCATGTGCCGGGCCGCGCTGTCGGATTCCAGCGTGGCGCTGTGCATGGTCAGCATGCCTGATTCAAGGTGTTCGTCCAGGCGTATCCCCATGGTGCTCATGTTTCTGACCAACTCGGGGTCATCCTCGTCAAAGCTGACGAACAGCGTAAGGTCTCCCCGGGCGCATGCCGCCGAGGCGAAGCAGGAGGCCAGGGTGGTTTTTCCCGTGCCCGAGGAGCCCGTAACAAGGGTCGTTGAACCACGGAAGTATCCCCCGCCCACCATTTCGTCCAGCCGATCCAGACCCGTGGACACCCGTTCGTTAAGCGGCCGGCTTTCCCGTGCCAGGGTGCCGAAATCCAGTACCTGGATGCCGCGTTCTCCAATGGCGAAGGGGAATTTGTTGGTGGAGGCGTTGGAGCCCCGATATTTGGCGATGCGGAGGTCGCGTTCCGAGGCCAGCTCCTTCAGTTCGTGGGTGAAATGGACCAGGCAGTCCACCATGAACTGGAGACTCGGATAGGGGATCTGATAAGGGTCGCTCACCTCGGATTTCGCGGTGATGATGCCGGTGAGGCCGTGTTCCACCATCCAGTCGTGTATCCTGAAGGCCTCCCCGCGTTTCGCCGAAGAGGTGTTCAGCATCGAAAGCAGCACGTCCAGGCCGTCGAAGACGATGCGCGTTGCGCCCATTTGCCTGACCCGGGCCAGCAGCAGCGCGAGAGTCCCCTCCAGGTCGAATCTTCCGCCCGCGATGATGTTGGAGGTGATCCTGGCGTTGAAGAAGTGAATCCAGGGGCCGCGATCCTCACCGCGATCCGCGATCAACTCCTGGAGGTTCCAGTGGAATCCCGCGGCATTGGCCAAAATCTGGTCCACGGGTTCCTCCATGGCAACGAAAATGCCCGATTCACCGAACTCGCGCGCTCCGTTCACCAGGGTCTGCAATCCGAAAATGGACTTGCCGCTCCCCGGTCCCCCCACCACCATGGTGGTGCGACCCCGGGGGATGCCGCCCTGGCTGACAATGTCAAAACCGGCTATGCCCGTGGGGGCTCTTTCCAGCACCGGCGAGCCCGCGTCACCGGGCATTTCATGCGTCATGGTCGACCTCCGTTTCGGCGACATGATTGTCGGACTGTTGAAAATCGCGTTCGCGCGGAACGCGCCGCCTCCGTGGTCGATGCGGCGCACCGGTCGTGCGTCAACCCCTTCGTGGTTCGCGCACCTTGCATCCCGTTGGTTTTGAACAGGCTGAGTTTTCGGATTTTTCAACGAACTGTCAAGGGTACTCCGTCCGAGATAGTGGCGGACCGGGTCCCGACCGCTACACAGCAGCCTGTTGAAAAACGCGATCTGCGGCGTTGCGCTTCACTTCTCATCAGTGCGGCGTACCTCAAGTACGCCTTATTCCTCGAAATTCGCGCGCCTTGCATCTCATCGTTTTGAACAGGCTGAAGATTTCGAGTTTTTCAACGCGCTGCTACACAGGGGGAAGGGGGGTTCCCGTGTAGTGGTGTGGCCGAATCATCCGGCAGACTCACACTGCCCGGTGGGGTGTACGGGCTGGTTGCGTCACGCGAAATTTAGCCCTGATCGGTGACTTTTGTCAATGCGCCGGTAATATTTTCAGCGGTTTCCGGAAAAGGTCGCGTATCCCGGTTTTTCAACGGACCGTTACGCCCTGTTCTGCTTCCATCCATAACAGCCTGTTGAAAAACGCGATCTGCGGCGTTGCACTTCATTTCCCGTCAGTGCGGCGCACCATAAGTACGCCTTATTCCCCGAAATTCGCGCGCCTTGCATCTCATCATTTTGAACAGGCTGCCAATTCCGAGTTTTTCAACGGGCTGGTGAGAAATCCTGAATCCGTGAGGGGTCTCATGTGGTGCATCCTCGCCGCATGAGACCCCTCCGGAGGAAAAACCTTTCACCCAGTGCGTGAAACAAAAATTTTTCCGGCTGAAAACGTTGGCTCTCCACGAGTCCAGGGACGCATTAGTCGGATGAACCCGTTTTTTCAATATTTTCGTCACGGATTCAGGCTATCCTGAGCCGAAGGAAGCCGCGCCGGTTTTCGAAAGGGCGCTCGGCTCCCTGGCCCCGGGCGGATACCTCGTGGTCGGAGCCCATGAGAAACTCCTCCAGCCTGATATGCCCCTGGTGCGAAATCCGGATTGTCCCCTGATTTGTCGGCGTCTTGCCGGTATTGGCCAAGGGCTGCGAAAACCGCCGCCCGTGCGGGGTTCGCCGGTGTGAAAAAAAACATGAACCAGCCTCGGAAAACCCCTTGCATCGGTCCATATTTAGTGATAATTACCCCTGTAAACACAATATATGGGCAATTCGGTACGGCATTTTCGGGGCAGCCCCCGCGCTGAACGCCTGTAACCTCTATCCCAATGGAGAGCGCCTTGGAAGGTAAAATCGTCGTCATCACGTCGGGCAAAGGAGGGGTCGGCAAGACCACCGCAACGGCGTCCATCGGCGCGGCTCTCGCACTGGAGGGCAAGAAGGTGGCGGTGGTGGACATGGACATCGGCTTGCGGAACCTGGACGTGGTCCTGGGGCTGGAAAACCGGATCGTGTTCACCATAGTGGACGCGGTGCACGGCAAGTGCAAGGTGCGCCAGGCAGCCATCAAGGACCGCCGCGTGGACAACCTGTGGCTCATACCCGCCTCGCAGAGCGACAACAAGGACGTCATCACGCCGGACACCATGAGGGAGATTTCCGGGGAACTGAGAAAGGAATTCGACTTTATCCTCATGGACTGCCCGGCCGGGATCGAGCGTGGATTCGAGAATTCCATCGCGGCGGCGGACGAGGCGGTGGTGATCTGCATTCCGGAGGTGAGCTCGGTGCGGGACGCGGACCGCGTCATCGGCCTGTTGTACGCCCAGGAGGTGCTGCCGAAGCTGGTGGTGAACCGCATCGTGCCGGAGATGGTGGAGCGGGGGGACATGCTGAGCCACGAGGACGTGGTGGAGGTCCTTTCCGTGGACCTTTTGGGCCTTGTTCCCATGGACGACCAGGTCGTGGTGTCCACGAACACGGGCCAGCCCCTGGTGATGCAGAAGGGCTCAAAGGCGGGCGAGGCCTTCCGCCGCATAGCCATGAGGATGAACGGCCGCCCGGACCTGCCCATCGAAGCGCCCAGGAGCCAGAAGGGGAGCCTCTGGGGCAAGATCGGCCTTTCGTTCAAAAAGTAAGGGGGGCTTCATGTTGAATAACTGGTTGAAAAAGATTTCCGGCAAGGGTGACAGCCGCGAGGTGGCGAAAAAGCGGCTTCGCTTCGCGCTGGTCTACGACAAGCTGGAGGTTTCCGAGGACACCCTGGAAAGGCTGCAGGAGGACCTGATCGCGGTGATCTCCCGGTACTTCGAGTTTGACAGGGACGGGCTGAAACTGGACATCGAGCGGCATGACGATTTCTCGGCCCTGGTGTTCAACGCACCCATCGTTTCGGCCAAGCGCCGCCGGGCCGCGCAAGCGGAGGCGTGCGCCCAGGGAAGCGCCTGAGGCCGGATCGGAGGAATTCGATGTTCACCAAGGCGAGTGACGAGGGTTTCTCGAACCCCCTGCCTGGCATCAGGCTCAAGCCCCTTGCCTGGGGCGATTCCACCATGATCTGCGAGTTCCGCCTGGAAGGCGGCCACACGCTGCCGTCCCATGCCCATCCCCATGAGCAGTCCGGGATGCTGGTATCCGGCCGGATCAGGCTTACGGTGGGAGACGAGGAATTCGAGGCGGGGCCGGGGGACAGCTGGAGCATACCCGGCGGGGTGGAGCATGGGGCCGAGGTCCTGGAGGACTCTGTGGCCGTGGAGGTTTTCTCCCCGGTGCGCGAGGACTATCTTCCCTGATTCGTCGTAAGGAGGCCCGTGGCTTTCGCGCGTCAACCAACGCTGTTCGTGTCCCATGGCCCTCCCGCCCTGGCCCTGTGGGACGTGCCAGCGTCCCGTTTCCTGAGGGAACTGGGGGCGTCGCTGGCAAAACCCCGGGCGATCGTATGCGTTTCCGCCCATTTCGAGGCCGTGCGCCCCATGACCACGGGCGCCGAGGTTCCTTCCACCATCCACGATTTCGGGCCTTCCCCAAGGCTGCAGGCCCTTTCCTACCCCGCGCCCGGGAATCCGGACCTTGCCCACGCCGTGCGGGACCTTGTGGCCGCCCGGGGATACGATGCACGCGTGGAGCCCCGGAGGGGCCTGGACCATGGCTGCTGGGCGCCGCTCCTGCTCATGTTTCCGGAGGCGGACATCCCCGTGGTGCAATTGTCCATCCAGGCGGAGAGGGAGCCGCAACATCATTTCGACCTGGGCGAGGCCATTGCACCGTTGCGTGACGAGGATGTGCTCATCATGGGCAGTGGCAACGCCACCCACGATCTGGACTCCGCGTCCGACCACGGCAGGGACGATCCTCCGGAGGATTATGCCGAGGCGTTCGACGCCTGGCTGGAGCGCATGGTGTCGCACGGCGGAACGGACGAACTGCTGGACTGGGAGAGGTTGGCGCCGGAGGCAAGGCGGAACCATCCCTGGCCCTCGGAACACTTCCTTCCCATATTCCCTCCCCTGGGAGCCGCCGGCCACGGAGCAAAGGGCCGGCTCCTGCATCGTTCCTTTTTGTACGGCGTGCTTTCCATGGCCGCGTACATCTGGGAATGACGGCCGATAGCAGCCTGTTGAAAAACGCGATCTGCGGCGTTGCGCTTCATTTCCCGTCAACGCGACGTACCGTAAGTACGCCTTGTTCCTCGAAATTCGCGCGCCTTGCATCTCATCGTTTTTGAACAGGCTGCAAATTCCGAGTTTTTCAACGGGCTGATAGGCCAGCCTCGTCCCGTGAAATACCCTGCGCTGCCCCGCCACATACAGTCTTTGCCGGATTCCATTTGCAGCACGGCCGATCCATAATGGCTGTTCCGTCACAAATCCCCCATGCCCCCCGAGGTTCAGGAGGCTGACATGGATACCACCGGTTCGAATCCGTCTTGCCGCAATACCGCCGTCCTTTTCCTGTACCCGTTTGCAGCCCTGTGCCTGCTGCTGTTCACGTCCTGTCCGGCCCTGCCCCTGTGGGGCGACCACCTGGACAGGATCGAGTTGCCTGACGGGTTCTCCATCAATGTCCACACGGATGAGGTCCCTGGGGCGCGGTCCCTGGCGTTCGGTCCGGAAGGAATCCTGTTCGTGGGCAGCCGCGGCGAGGGCAGGGTGTACGCGGTAGTGGGCGAGCCCGGCGGTGGCAAACCCGGGGTGGTGATCGTGGCCGAAGGCCTTGACTCTCCCAACGGAGTGGCCGTCCGCGACGGCGACCTGTACGTTGCCGAAATCAGCCGGATACTGCGTTTCGACGACATCGGGAAGACGTACCGCGACGGACCCGAACCCGTGGTGGTGTACGACGGCCTTCCCCAGGACGAGCACCATGGATGGAAGTACATCGCCTTCGGTCCGGACGGCATGCTGTACGTTCCCGTAGGCGCGCCGTGCAACGTGTGCGACCCCGAGGACCCGCGGTACGCCTCCATCCTGAGGATGAAACCCGACGGAACAGCCCGGGAGGTGTATGCCTCCGGAATCCGCAACACCGTGGGTTTCGACTGGCAGCCGGAAACCGGGGTCCTGTGGTTCACGGACAACGGCCGCGACTGGATGGGGGACAACAGGCCGCCGGACGAGTTGAACCGGGCTCCGGAACCCGGACTGCACTTCGGCTTCCCCTACTGCCACGGCCTGGACGTCCCGGACCCCGAGTACGGCGAGGGCCGGAAGTGCTCTGACTTCACGCCGCCGGAACTGGAGCTGGGACCCCATGTGGCGGCGCTCGGCATGGTGTTTTATACAGGGAGCATGTTCCCGGAAGAGTACCGCGACCGGGTATTCATAGCCGAACACGGGTCGTGGAACAGGACCGTTCCCATCGGCTACCGGGTGATGTCCGCCAGGGTGGTGGACGGCAGGGCCTCGGACCTTGAGGTATTCGCCGAAGGCTGGCTGCAGGGTTCATCCGCGTGGGGAAGGCCCGTGGACGTGGTGGTGGCGCCGGATGGTTCGCTTCTGGTGTCCGACGACCGGGGAGGCGCGATTTACCGGATCGCGTACGAGGCGGCTGAACAGCAGAGGGCCGGGAACTAAAACGTACTGGAAGCGGCGGGAAAAACATGCTATCCGGGGCGTGATCGAGCCCACGGGGGCACATGTTTCCGCCAACATCCCATCAGGAGAGCCAAGGGCATGGATTTCGAGTTCGCCACCTCCAATCGCATCGTTTTCGGCCCGGGCGCGGCCCTGGAACTGGGCGCCATGGTGCCGCCTTTCGGAAACCGGGCCCTGGTGGTCACCGGAGCCAATGCCGGACGCCACGGGCCGGTGATCGCCCGCCTTGGAGAGCGTGACTATCCGTACATCACCTTTGCCGTGGACGGCGAGCCCACCACGGAGACAGTTCGCGACGGGGTCGCCAGGGCGCGGGAGGCCGGTTGCAAGGTGGTGGTGGGCATCGGCGGGGGCAGTGTGCTGGACGCGGGCAAGGCCATTGCGGCGCTTCTCGCCAATCCGGGCGACGTGACCGACTACCTGGAAGTGGTCGGCAGGGGTATGCCTCTCGCCGTACCGTCCGCCCCGTACGTGGCCGTGCCCACGACGGCGGGCACGGGCGCGGAGGTCACGAAGAACGCGGTGCTCAGAAGCCCGGAACACGGAATCAAGGTCAGCATGCGCAGTCCGGCCATGCTTCCGTCCCTGGCGGTGGTGGACCCGCTGCTAACCGTGTCCATGCCCCCCCAACTCACCGTCGCCACCGGCATGGACGCCCTTACCCAGCTCGTCGAGGCCTACGTGTCCAGCCAGTCCAACCCCATGTGCGACGGCCTGTGCCGGGAGGGCATCCGCAGGGCGGCGTGCTCCCTGCGTCTCGCCTGCGAGGACGGGGACGACCTGTCCGCGCGGGAGGACATGTCCCTGGCCAGCCTGTTCGGCGGCATCGTCCTGGCCAACACGAAACTGGGGGCCGTGCACGGCCTGTCCGCGCCTTTGGGAGGACGGTGGAACGTGCCGCATGGCGCGGCCTGCGCCCGGCTGCTGCCGTTTGTCATGGAGGCCAACATCGAGAACCTGATGCGTCAGGCGCCCGGTTCCACGGCACTCGAGCGGTACGCCGAGGTGGCTTCCATGCTCACTGGCAGATCCGGCGTGGTGCCTGCTGACGGCGTGGTCTGGGCCAGGGACCTGGTGGAGAGCGAACGGGTGCGACCGCTGTCCCACTACGGAATCGGCATGGATGATTTTCCCGAGATCATCGAAAAGGCCAACCAGTCCAGTTCCATGGCCGGCAATCCCGTGCCGCTTCCAGACGAAGCGCTGGCGGAGGTGCTGGAGAAGGCCCTGTAGCGCGTCTGGACAGAAGATCTCATGTCCCGGACCGATTCTGCCCCCGTACACATGCCTGGTCGGCATGAATCCGTTTCCTTCAACCAGTCGGAACCCGCTCTTATTTCGACTTCTTCTTCCTGTTCCTGACGTCCAGGGCCTTCTTTTTGCCCTCCTCGAACATCCTCTCATAATGTTCGCGCACCTTTTCCGGGTCGAATGTCAGAAACGTGCCGCCCGAGGCAAAATGCTGCTCGAAGACCCTGCCCACGGCGTAGGTGGTGGCGCCGGCCAGCACGGGCATTGTCACCATTCCGGCCAGGGTGCCGAAAAGGGGCACGGACTTCATGGCGCTGCCCACCATGCCGCGGGTCATCACACCCGGGGCCAGGCCGCCGATAAGGGCGCCTACCGCGGACTTGCCGGACTGTTCGTTGAAGCTGACCTCGTAGAGTTCAGCCAGTTCAGCCAGCATCTTCACCTGGATGCCGGTGAGGGCCACCATGTCGAGCAACGGGAACGGGATGAAGCCGATGCCCACGCACCAGACGATGTTCTTGTTGATGATTCGGGTGGCTTCCTCGCGTTTTTGGGCCAGTTCGTCGTGTTCCATTTGGATACCTGTTCCCTTTCGCGGTTGGTAGGGGGTCGGTGTGGATGCGGACAGGACATCATACCAGAATACGAGGGCAAAGGGGAAGACCGGGCTCCGGAGATTGTGTTACCCAAGCGAAAGTGTCCTCTTTAACTGCCATGCGATAATGTCCCCTCCATGACAGCCTGTTGAAAAACGCGATCTGCGGCGTTGCGGCGCGTTTCCCGTCGATGCGGCGTACCGTAAGTACGCCTTACTCCTCGAAATTCGCGCGCCTTGCATCTCATCGTTTTGAACAGGCTGCCAATTCCGAGTTTTTCAACGGGCTGATGAGGTGCTTGCCATGGAGGAAAAGCGTGGCGGAGGCGAGGCCTGGGGTTGTTGTCGGGTCCGCCCTCGTTTTGCCCGGGCCGGGTTTCGGAGAATTTCGTGAAAACCCCTGGCCAAACGAGACGGCGGTTGACGGCGGGGTCGATTTTTGCTTGTCCGGGCAGGGTTCCACGGCGGATGCAGGGGTAGGATTATGAGTCAAGGTCGCGATGTGGTCCAAGCCGGTTCCGGTGTTGGGAGAGCGGCTGGAGGTTTCGTATATCATACTGATTTTATGGAATTTTTATTTGGCGTGGAGTATCTGGAGAGGGGTATTTGGGTTGGTGGGGGTTAAGGATCTGGGAGAGGTGGTATTGGCTGTGCTAGTGGATTTTTTGCCGGTTGTAGCAGAAATATCTTGACAGGTGAGCAAAAGGTGTTTAAACAGTAACCATGGGATAGTAACCGGTGGTTACTATCCCCGGGATACCCTCCCCGCCGCCCCATGGCCCCGGGGACCCCGGTAAACCGGGTAGCCCGTGAACCGCGTTCCGACATGGAAACCGACCGCCGAGGGCCCGCGCACCCTGTTTCCGCACCCCGGCGGCAAACGAACGTCCGGCCGTGTACGTCGGATCGAGGCAGCATCGGCCCGGGAGCAACGCTGCCCGGGCAACCCCCTCGAAAGGAGGAACACCATGAAACTGTGGTCCAGAGGTCTGGGACGTACCGAACTCACCATGGACTTTCGGTCCTACAAGGTGGTCAAGGACCCCGAGACCGGCAATGTATGCATCATCGGCAACATAAAGGACCCGGTCAACTGGGAGTTCCGCATCGTGATGGAACCCGAGGACATTCCGGGATTCATGAAAATCCTGTTCAACATCTCCGTGTTGACCCTGGGTGTCAAAAACGCCCACCGTTACCTCAGCTTCCTGTTCGGCAGGGAGAAGTTCGACGAGGGACACGAGGGCCTGGAGGAAAAGGTCAACACGGCCTACCAGCAGATGATGCGCCGGAGCACCCGGCAGTCCAGAAACGCGCACAGGACGACGCATTGATTCGATAGCTCCGGCTGGCGGCCGCCTCCGGGCGCTGCCGCCAGCCGGGCGGCTTCCGAGACCGAAAAACCGGTGACCGTCCAGGAGGCCCGCACGGCTTCAACGGGATCGGTACGTCCCTGAACCGTCTGCTGCATACCCTCACTCACACAACAACCGTCCGAGGAGATTCGCCCATGTCAGACTACGACGTCATTGTGATCGGCGGCGGGATCAACGGGTTGACCACGGCCGCCTACCTGGCCCGCGCCGGATTGTCCACCCTGGTCCTGGAGGCGCGCGGGGAGTGCGGCGCCCACTGCGACACCTGCGAGCCGGGAATTCCGGGATTCCTCCACAACCTGCACTGCACCTGGTTCATCACGGCCATGGCGCCCGCCATGGCGGACCTGGACCTGCCCGGCTTCGGTCTGGAATTCCGCGGCACCAACACGGTGTACGCCAAGACCTTCGCGGACGGCAAAAACGCCATCCTGGACATGAATCCCATGGAGACCCGGGACAACTGGGCCAGGATTTCCGAAAGCGACGCGGCCATGATCGAACGCGCGGCGGGCTACATGCTGCCGAGGATCAACGAGGTGGTGGATGCTCTTCATTCCTACCTGTTCCAGGCGCCATCGCTGGCCAGCGAGACGAAGTTCGCCAACTTCATGGACGGATTTTTCGCCGAGGCCGGCTACGACCTGTCCTTTTCAGCCCTGGAAAAGATGAACGGGTTCCAGGCCCTGGACACGATGATGGACAGCGAGCACATCAAGACCATGATCCAGTCCCTGGCCTGGATCTCCGGCATGCCGCCCATCCACAAGAAGGTGGGAAGCATCGGCGCCACCTGCCTGGGGCCCATGACCGGCGCGTTCATACCCGTGCACATCGCCTACGGCGGGTCCCATTCGGTGACCCACGCGCTGGTCAAGGCGGCCAAGACCTACGGCGCGAAAATTCTGCCCTGTTGCCCGGTATCCAGAATCCTGGTGGAGGACGGCAAGGCCGTGGGTGTGAAGCTGTCCGAGCACGCGGTGTATCCGGGCGAGGAATTCCGTGCAAAAAAGGTGGTCTCGAACCTGACCGTGGTGCCCACCTTCATCGACCTGGTGGGAGAGGATGCCACCGGCGCGGAAATGGCCTATCACATCAAGAAGTTCAACTACAACGAGCAAAACCTGTTCGGCGTGTACTACGCCCTGTCCGGCCAACCGGAATTCGCCTCGGCGGATTTCGACGACAGGGTGCAGAAGTGCTTCATGGGCTACTTCGGCGGCGACAACACCGAGGAGATGGAGCGATACGCGGCGAGCCTCGTTTCCGGACGCATCCACGACGAGGTGATCGCCAACTGGTTCGTGCCCACGGTGGCCGACCCCACCCAGGCGCCGGAGGGGTGCCACACGTCGTTCGTGTGGTTCGACGTGCCGCCGGCGCCCACGCGGTGGAGGGAGGGGCGGCTTTCCGGCATGTCCTGCTGGGACGACATCAAGGAGCGGCTCGCCGACCAGGCGGACGATGCATATGAGAAGTACGCTCCCGGGTTCAAGTCCATGGTGCGGGACCGGATCATCTACACGCCCCTTGACATGTACCGGAACAATCCGTCGGCCGTCGAAGGCAACTGGGTCGGAGGCAGCGTGACCCCGGACCAGTTCTACTTCAACCGGCCCGTGCCCGGCGTGCTGCGGGGCGGCGCGTCGCGAACCTTCCTGGAAAATCTGTATCTGTCCAACTCCATCCATCCGTTCGGCACGTCCTGGCTGGCGCCGGGCTACCTCGCGGCGTGCGAGGTGGCCGAGGACATGGGCGCCCGCGATCAGGACTGGTGGCAGTCCCGGGCGTGCATGTGGTACCTGGAGAACCTGCAGAACATTCCGCTCAATCTCGGCGTGGGGGTGTAGGCATGAAACACAGGGAATACGATGTCGCAATCATAGGGGGAGGCCCGAACGGACTCATCTGCGCCGGTTACCTCGCGCGCGCCGGCTTGTCCGTGGTCGTGTGCGAGGCCCGGCACGAAACCGGGGGCGGCCTGGACACCCTGGAGTTCGCGGGGTTCAAGTACAATCCGCACGCCATCTACCACATGATGGCCGAGATCATGCCGCCGTTCGCCGATTTCGGGCTTTCCGCCCGCGGCCTGCGATTCATCTATCCGGAGGTGCAGGCGGCCTATGTGAACAAGGAGGGCAAGCCCCTCATTTTCTACCGGGATCTGGATCGCACCGTGGATTTCCTCTCCGCCAATCACGGGGAACGGGACGCCCGGAACTTCCGTCGCATGTACGAGGACTTCGCCGAGTTCAGCGACAAGATACTCATTCCCTGCACCTACGTGCCGGCCCAGCCGCCGGTGGAGATGGTACAGGCCCTGGAGAGCGCGGACGACGACGTGGGCAGGCGGTTCAACGAGGTGGCCGAGATGACGCCCATGGAGATGCTGGAACAGTACGAGTTGTCCGACCCGCTCAAGGCGGCCGTGCTGCAGTTGTTCTCCATGTGGGGGCTTTCGCCTTTCGAGGCCCTTGGCTACATCTTCCCCCTGTACGTGTACCGGATGACGCAGGCCGCCATCGTTGCCGGCGGGTCGCACAGGCTGTCCTCGGCCATCCACAAATTCATCATCGAGTCCGGCGGCACCATCCTGGACACCGCCGCCGTGGAGCGGGTGGTGATGGAGGGCGGCAAGGCCTCGGGGGTGGTGCTGCACGACGGCACGGAGATCAGGGCAAAGGTCGTGGCCTCCACCGTGGACCCGCAACAGAATTTTTTGAAGTTCTTCGGGCCGGACGAGATTCCGGGCGACCTGGTGGCCGCGGCCGAGCGTTGGGAATGGGAGCACGCCACCCTGTTCGGCGTGCATCTCGCCCTCAGGGAGCATCCGGTATATGCGGGCAGCGAAATGTATCCGGACGTGAACAAGGCGTTGGTGACCCACATCGGTTTGTACGACACGGACCAGCTGCTGGATCACCTGGACGAGGTGGAGGCTGGCGAGCTGCCTGAAATACCCCTGGGCCACACCACCTGCTGCTCAATCTGGGACCCCATACAGGCGCCTGCCGGCAACGCCACCGGCAGGTTCGAGTGCCTCGTGCCGTTCGACCAGGACTGGGAGTCCATACGCTTCGAGTATGCCGAGCGTTGTATCAGGGAGTGGCGGGAGGTCGCGCCCAACGTGCACCCGATCCATACCTTCCCGTATCCGCCCACCTTCATCGAGGGCAAGATCAAAAACATGGTGCGCGGCTCCATCAAGCAGGGGGCCTACGTGCCGCTCCAGATGGGATACTTCCGGCCCAACGAGTCCTGCTCCGGCGTGTGGACGCCGGTGGAGAACTTCTTCGTGTGCGGGGCCAGCGTGTATCCCGGGGGCATGATCATCGGCGGGCCCGGATACATCGGCGCCAACATCATCGCAGAGGAACTGGACGTGAAAAAATGGTGGGACGAGCCCGAAGCCGTGAAAAAGGCCCGCGAGTCGGGCATCATCGCGGATTGACGAAGTCCCGCCCCTACGACTGTACCGGGAGCGCCCGGGCCACCGGCCCGGACCTCCGACAACGCCTGTGAATCCAGGCCCCCGGCCGCCGTGGATGACCGGTTCGCATTGACCGGGAGCTTTCGCGCCCCGGATTTCGGAGACGGACGATGAAAAAGAAAAAGGTGTTTGTTACCGGCATGGCCGGATATCTGGGCGGATGTCTGGCCCGGGAACTGGACCGCACTTACTGGTGCGGCAGATTTCATGGCATGGACGTGAACGTCCCCATGGCCAAGTACAAAAAGGGGGAGTTCCGCCAGATGGACATCAACTCCCCGGCCCTGGTGGACTGGATCAGGGAGATACAACCCGACATCGTGGTGCATCTCGCCTTCATCGTGGACCAGGTGCACGACGAAACCCTCATGCACCGGGTCAACGTGGACGGCACGAAGAACGTGCTGCGGGCGGCAAGGGAAGCCGGCGTGGGGCAGGTTCTCGTGGCAAGCTCGGCCACGGCTTACGGGGCGTGGCCGGACAACCCGGTGCCGCTGAAGGAGAACGACAGGATCCGCGCCCATCCCACCTTCATCTATGCCCGGGACAAGGCCGAGGTGGAGGGCGTCATGGCCGAGTGGGCAAAGGAGAACGTGGGCACCAAACTCTCCGTCATCCGGCCCTGCGTGATCTACGGCCCCAACGTGGACAACTACATCTCCGGCCTGTTCACCATGCCTCTGGGGCTGGGCACCGTGGGACACGATCCCCGGTTCCAGTTCGTGCACGAGGACGATGTGGTGGGCTCCATCCTGCACATCCTGAAAAAGGAAGCGGCCGGCCCGTTCAACGTCGCGCCGCCGGACACCGTCAGCCTGTCCGAGGCCAACAGGATATGCAACAAGCCCTCCGTGCCCATCCCGGACAAGGCGCTGGAGATACTTTTCAAGGCAGCCTGGCGCCTGCGCCTTCCCGTGTTCAGGGTGCCGGAACCCTTTCTCGATTACGTGCGTTACCCCTGGCTCGTGGACAGTACGCGGTTGCGCGAGGAGCTGGGGTACGAGTTCACCTATTCCAGCCGGGAAACCTTCGAGATCATGCTGCGCGCAAAAGGGGTGTTGAAGTACTGAGCGGGCCTCCCCGGGCGAAATGACTAGCGTTTATGACGCACTTCGCCCGGGGTCTTGACGCGGACCGGACATCGGTTTCCCGATACCGATGAAACCGCCTGTGCGTGAATGGCACGAGGGACATGGCCCGGCTTCCACGTGTAAGGATTTTCTTGCATTTCTGGCCGTTTGCGTGTACATTAAGGGCGAATTGACTATGCGCTTTGCCAACTAGTCATCTACTCCGCCCGATGATTCGCAACACGTACCGACCGGGCGGGAAATACCTCGCAACCGCACGACAGGGACGGATTTTCATGGCAGCCGCGACCCCGGTGAGACGACGGAAAAACAACAACCGCCGCCAGGAGATACTGGACGCGGCGCAGGAACTGTTTTTTGAAAAAGGGTACAGGGCCACGACGGTGGAGCAGGTGGCCAGCCGCGCCGGCTACAGCAAGCGGGCCGTGTACCTGGATTTTCTGAACAAGGACGACCTCTACATAACCGTGGGCGCCCGGGGCCTGGAACTGCTGATCGAGAGATTGAGCGAGATCCCGGAAGACGGCATCACCGTCGAGGAGTTCCTGTTCCGGTTTCTGGACGTGCTGACGAAATTCTCCCGGGAACACGGCAAGTACCTGCAGATGTATTTCGCGGAGTCCACCCCGGAGATCATCGCCAACTGCTCGCCGAAGGTCCGCGAACACGTGGAGGGCCTGGAGTTCCGGGGCCTGTCCCTGGTGGTGCGGCAGGTGGAGCGCGCCGTGGAACAGAAAATCCTGCCGCCCATGGACTGCTGGGAGACGGCCGGCATCTTCATAGGCTCGGTTACGGGCGTCATCCTTTTGAGCATGGTGGGCAATCAGACCATGTTTTCGAGGCAGAAGCTGGAGACCATGTCCAAGAAGGCTGCCTGGCTCATCTGGAACGGCCTGTCCACATGGAAGTGACCGGTCGGGCACGCCGCACAAGGCCCGCGCCGGGGGGACGAGCGCTTCCAGGAGGGCCTTACTCCGGCCACATCATCCGGAGGATGGTGATCAGGACCACGGTGATGAAAATGGGACGGATGAATCTTGTGCCGCGGCGCATGGCCATGTTGGAACCGAGGTTGGCCCCGATGAACTGGCCGCCGGCCATGGCGAGGCCATAGGCCCAGGCCACGTTGCCGCCGGCGATGAACACGGCCAGGGACACCACGTTGCTGGTGGCGTTCATGATTTTGGTGGTGCCCACGGCGCGGGTCATGGCGTGGCCCAGGACCAGGAGGAAGGCCGCCGTCCAGAAGGAGCCGGTCCCGGGTCCGAAGAATCCGTCGTAGAAACCCAGGGTCAGGCCGAAGAGCAGGTAGAAGCTCTTTTTGCCGAGGCGGGGCCTGGCCTCCACGTCCCCAACCTTGGGAAACAGGACCATGTACGCAAGGACGAGAAGGAGCAGCCAGGGAATCACGGCGGCCAGAAAGTCCGTGGCCAGAACCTGGATCACGGCGGCGCCGGTGGCCGCGCCAACGAAGGTGCAGCCCACGCCCAGAAACACCCCGTCCTTGTCCACCGCGCCCTTGCGCGCGTAGTTGGTGGCCGCGGAGACCGAGCCGAAGCTGGCCTGGAACTTGTTGGTGCCCAGCACAACCTGGGGAGGCAGGCCGCTGAACATGAGAACGGGCACGGAGATCAGGCCGCCGCCTCCGGCGACGGAATCCACGAAGCCGGCAACCAGTCCGCCCAGGAAGAGATAGACGATCACGCCAATGGTCATGTCCGACCTTGAGAAAACAGGTGAAAACCCAATCCGGTGTAAAAGGCTTCCGCCCCAATAACAAAGGGGCGGAACGGGCCGCCCCCCAGGTGAATGCCGTTGCCGCGGTGCTCGCGGCTCGTTTACTCGGGCAGCACCTCGTCCGCGATGGTCACCCTCTCGAATTCCTCCAGGCTGGTCAAACCGCGCATCACCTTTTTCATCCCGTCGTAGCGGTAGGTGGTGAAACCGCGTTTTCTGGCCGCCTGCTCGATTTTCATGCCCGTGTCCCCGGCGTTGATGGCCTCGCGCATCTCATCGTTCAACACCATGAACTCGTGGATGCCCATCAGTCCGGCGTAACCGGTATGGTGGCATTCCGGGCAACCCCTGGCGCGGTAGAAGGTGACCTCCTTGTCGCCCCGGTGCCGGAAGTACTTGTTGAGCAACTCGTTGCTCGCCTTGTAGGGCTCCCTGCAACGGGCGCACAGCCGGCGCAACAGGCGCTGGGACATGACGCCGATGAGGGACATGGCCAGCAGGTACGGCGGCACGCCCATGCCCAGGAGACGGGTGATGGCTTCCCTGGCCTTGCCCGCCACCATGGTGCCCATGACGAGCCTTCCCGTGGGCGCGGCCTCGGCGCAAACCCTGGCGGTCTCCAGATCGCGGATCTCGCCGATCATGATGACGTCCGGGTCCTGCAGCAGCATGGACTCCAGCACCCCGGCGTAGGTCATGCCAAGGGCCGGATTCAGTTGCAGCTGGTTGATGCCATGCAGTGTGTACTCCACCGGGTTTTCGATGGTTACGATGTTTTTCTGCGGCTTGTTTATCTCCTTCAGCACGGAGAACAGCGTCGTGGTCTTGCCCGTGCCCGAGGGCCCGGCGATCAGGAAGAATCCGTACGGGCTTTCGATGACCTTCTGCACCCGGTTTCCATTGTTCACGGAAAGGGCCAGCTCGCTGATGTCCGGTACGCTGGCCTTTTTGATCCGGGTGATGGTCTTCAGGACGATTTTGACGCCGTAGATGGTGGGGATGCTGGAAAAGCCGAACTCCACGGTCTTGCTCTTCAGCTCCAGCTTGAGCCGGCCCGTCTGCGGGGTCTTGCGTTTGGTGATGTCCACGTGGGCAAGCATCATGAGCCGGGACGCCAGAGGCGCCAGGATCACCTTGTCCAGGTCGATCTTGTCCAGCAGGACGCCGTCCACCCGGAAGCGGACCCGCAAGAGCTTGGATCGGGGCTCGAAGTGAATGTCCGTGGCGCCTTCCTTCATGGCCAGAAGAAGGATGTTGCGGCACAACTCCACGACCGACTGGTTGCCGGCAAGGTCGGAAAGCTGGCTCGTGGTGATCCGGCTGGAGTCGCGCAACATGCCGATGGCGGCCATGTTGCTGATGGATTCCTCCACGGCGTTCGTGGTCTGGTAGTAGATGTCGATGGCGTCGTCAACGTCAGTGGGAAGGGAGAACACCGGGGAAAGGGGGAGGCCCACGGCCTTTTCCGCCTTGGAAAAGGCGTCCTTGTTGCCCGGATCCGGCGTGGACACGGTGATGGTGGCGCCGACCTGGTATATCGGGATCATGCGGTACTGCCGGGCGATTTCCGGCGGCATCTTGAACACGATTTCCGACTGGAAGATGGTCTTGTCGAGGTCCACGAAAGCGTATCCCAGTGAATCGCCCCATAACCTGCCCAGTACGCTTTTGGGGGCCACGCCGCGATACACGAGATGCTCCAGAAGGGCCCGGGAGTCGTCCTCGTATTTCTTTTCGAGCACCGCGAAATGCTCCGCGGGCATCAAACCCTCGTTACGGACCAGCTCGACGAAAGCCTCGTTTCTCATTTATTTCGCCGCCTCTTTCTCCCCGTCACGGCGACGGGCTTCCCGGTTCTTCCGTCGTTCACGCAGCATTTTCAGTATGTCGTCCTGGGACACGCGGGCGTCCTTGTCTCCATGGACCCGTTTTTCGTCTTCCTTGATCTCCGCGATCATCTGGTCGAGGTCGTAGCGTTCGATCATCTCAGGCGCCTCCTCCGGATTTGACTTCCGTCCATGTGGTCCGGATGAGCTTCTTGATCTCTGGAATGGGAGTGTCCTTCCGGATGTAGTTGGAAGCTCCGAGGTCGACACATTTTTCAACGGTGCCCAGGTCGGAAACCGAGGTGAGCATGATGACGAAGGCGTCCTCGTCATCCTGCATGATCTCCTTGAGCACGTCCTCGCCGTCCATGAGAGGCATGTTCACGTCGAGCAGTAACAGGTCGGGATGGAACTCCCTCCACATCTCCACCGCTTCCTTGCCGTTCTTTGCCTCCCCCACGATGTCGATCCCCATGGAGCGCATGATGGACCGCATCAGCACCCGCAGGTGGGGTTCGTCGTCGGCGACGATAACAGTGGGTTTCCTTTGTTCCTGTTGTTCTTCTTTGGGCTCCGTCGTCTCCGTCATTTGCCGACTCCAATCGGAAGTGCAAAGGAAAAGGTTGACCCGCTTCCGGGACGGCTTTCCACCTCCACCAGACCCTTGTGCGCCTCGACAATCTTCTTGACGATGGCCAGTCCCAGGCCGGTGCTTGCCTCGCCATCCGTGGGCTGGGTTCCTATGCGGGCGAAATCGCCGAATATCCTGTGCTGATCCTCTTCGTCAATTCCCGGTCCCTCGTCCCGGACGCTGACCCGGGCACTGTTGTTCTCGAGGGTCAGTGTGACGGTGATGACAGAGTCCCGGGGGGAGAATTTGATGGCGTTGGACAAGAGGTTGTCGATCACCTGGGCGATCCTTTTGGGATCGAAGACCAGTTCGGGCACCCGGCTCAGTTCCTTGCGGAGCACCATCCCCTTTTTTTCGGCCATGGGCCTGCACACCTTGAGTTGGCGTTCGACGATCCCGGCGAGGTCGCTGGTCTCGGGGCGCAAGTCCAGGCGTCCGCTTTCGATGACCGATATGTCCAGCAGGTCATTGACCAGGCTGAGCATGTTCTCGCTGGTGTCCTTGATGATGGATATGAACTCGTGCTGATGTTCGGTCAATGGGCCCAGGTCCGCGTTCAGCAGCATGTGGGAAAACCCGCTCACGCTGATGAGCGGGTTTCTGAGGTCATGGGCGGCCATGCCCAGAAATTTTGTCTTGAGCTGGTCCATTTCCACCAGGCGGCGTCCCACGGCGATGCGGCTGCGCAACTCCTCGGGGTGCACGGGTTTTGACAAAAAATCGTGGGCGCCGCTGTCAAGGGCGTACACCAGGTCCTCCTTCTCGGTCTTGCTGGTCAACAGGATGGTGTAGATCAGAAGGCCGCCCCTTCGTTCCGTCAGCTTCCTGCAGATCTCCACTCCGTCCATTCCCGGCATCATCCAGTCCAGGACGGCCATGCGCGGCGGCGACTCCTGGGAAAGGGCCTCCCATGCAGCCAGACCGTCCGCCGCTTCCACGACGTCGTACCCCCATTCCCGTAGGTTTTTGCGCAGGGCGAACCGGGTCGTAGGGCTGTCATCGGCAATGAAGACCTTCAATGCACTATCCTCTCCCCCGAGGGCGCGGCCGGTTCCCGGCCATGCCGCGCACATTTTTATCACATCCACATATGCCCCAGGTAGGTGATCCAGTCAATCCCCTTGTTGAAAAACCTCTATGAATTCACATTGCTGTGAAATGAGCCACAATTACTGCTTATTTGAAAAACCCCTCGGCGGCCGCCTTTTTCACCTGAGGACCGATTTTGGGGGTCACGGTACGGCAAGATTCCGAAAACGGCGCGAATTTTCCTCGTCCTGTCACGTCATCCCGGTTTTGACATCGGCAAACGGTTCTGGCAAGATATCCGAGGTCACGTCCTTTGGCACACAAATCCTTTTTACGGAGCAACCCCATGAGCGGTGACACGGACTGGGAAGACGCAGCCACAATGGCTGACGGCGGGTCCCCCGCGAAAGCCCCGGAAACGGCGGCGGGCGTCGATATGGACGACGCCGCCACCTTTGTGCCGGAAAGCACGGAAACGACATCCGCCGGTGAATCCCCTGCACGGCGTTTCGAGATATCGGGTGAGCTGGGCCGCGGGGGCATGGGTGTGGTGTACGAGGCCCGGGACAGGAAGCTGGGCAGGGTCGTAGCGCTCAAGTGCGTGAATCCCGAGAGCACGGGGGACGAGCGCACGGTCCAGAGATTCTGGCGGGAGGCCAAGGCCATTGCCAGCCTGAATCATTTCAACATCACCCAGATATACAACGTGATCGAGCAGGGCAAGGAACTCTGGATCGAGATGGAGTACGTGCCCGGAGGCAGCGTCAAGGACAAGGTTGCCAAGGACGGGCCGTTGTCCGCGGAAGAGGTCGCCGCGATAGGTCGCCAGATCGCCTCGGCCCTGGACCATGCCCACGCAAAGGGGATTTTTCACCGTGACGTGAAGCCGGGCAACATTTTGCTCACGGAGCGCGGCACACCGAAGCTGGGGGATTTCGGCCTGGCTCAGGATTCGGAAAGCGCCGGGGACATGACCGTGGCCGGGTCCATGATGGGCACCATGTTCTACGCCTCGCCCGAGCAACTGGCCAGCGCGGGAAACGTGGATGCGCGAAGTGACGTCTACTCCCTGGGAGCCACCCTGTACAACCTGTGCACCGGCGAGTCCCCGAGGGCGGTGCGGCTGGATCGTGTGCCCGAGGCCATCCGGGACGTGGTGGCCAAATGCCTGGAGGAGCACCCGGACAATCGCTACCAGACTGCGGCGGAACTGGAGATGGCGCTTGCCGACGGCGCTACGTCGCCCAAGGCTAGGACAGCGGGCGACGCGTGTCCGGAGTGCGGCGAGGTGAACCCGCTGGACACGCGGTTCTGCCAGAAATGCGGCAGAAGCCTGGACCAGTTGTTCCGCAAATGCCCCAAATGCGGCAGGGAAAACCATAACAGGATCGTCTTCTGCGGCCACTGCGGGGAGAACGTGCCCCATGCCCTGTTTGCCCTGCGCGCCCGGCAGGCCCAGGCCAACAGGGAATGGGCAAAAGCCGCCAGGATGTGGCAGAAGCTGCTCAAGGCCAATCCCGAGCACGAGCAGGCCAAACGCGGAATGGAGGCCTACAGGCGGGTTGTCGCCCAGATCAGGGAGTACGCGGCAAAGGCCAGGGCCGCCAGGGAGATCAACGACCGGGAGGCGTCCTGTCACTGGTACCGGAAGATCCTGGATGTGTATCCCGGCCACGAGGAGGCCAAAACACAGTACGAGGCATCCCGGAAGTGGCTGGTGGACGAAAAACTGCGCCGCGCCAGGACCTTCATGACCACGGGTAAGTACGAACGCGCCCATGAGGTGCTGGAAAGCGCGCTTGAAATCGACGAGATCAACAAGGCCGCCCTGGACATGCTCCAGGAGGTGAGCCGCCACCACAGGCCCGCGGCCAAACCCAGGAAGAAGACCGCCATCGGCGACATGCCCATGGGCATGAAACTGCCGGGCGCCGGGCTGGACCGGCGCGTGGTCATGGCCGTAGCCCTGGGGTTCGTGGTTGTGCTTCTGGTGGTCCTCTTTTCCCTGTCCATGAAGGGCTCCACGGAACAGGCCAATCTGCAGGCCAGGAAGACGCTGGACCAGGCAAGGACGGCGGCCGCGGCATATCTGGCCGACAATCCGGGACAGCCGTTGACCGACGGAGCCCTCGCAGCGGCAGGGTTCGTGCCGGCAAAGGCATTGGACCTCACCGTCCTGTCCAGAGACGACGGCGCGTGGTCCATTGCCGTCTCCCACAAGCTGGGGGACACCAGGTACACGGTGGACAACACCGGAAAATATGGGGAAGTCCCCATGGAAACGGGCGGCTGATCGCGGCCGCCCGCCGGGCGGCTCCCGCCATGTCCTGTATTTTAGGAGACCCCATGTCCAACAGTCCCGAGTCCTGGCGAAAATCCGGAAATACCGTGGCCAGGCGCTTTTCCAGGGAGGACCTCGCCGACCAGTGGATCGACGGCGGGGCGAAGCTGGCGGTACGCCCGGGCGAGGCCGGCGTGTGGGTAAGCCGCGGAAAGGTGGCCAGGATTCTGGCCGAAGGCCAGGTCATAGCGGCCAGCGTGACGGACAGGCTGAAGAGGATTTTCACCGGGGGCGAGGACCTTGTCCTGATAATGGAGGACATCGAACCGATCGGCCTCGAATTCCAGCTTGGCGGCGAAGGCGAGGACGGGACGGCCGGGAAGCTCCTTACCAGGGACAGGGTGCCCATGGTCTTCGACGTGCGTCTCACCCTGCGTCTCGTACCGGACGGGGTGGGCGGGCTGTTCACCCTGTTCAAGGGTGGTCCCACCCTGGAAACATGGCGGATTGCCGAACTCGTGGGAGAGGAGCTGCTCTACCGCGCTTTCGGCCCTGAAGTCGCCAGACACGACCACCGGGAGCTTGCCGGAGACCTTGATCTGCTGGCCCATTACGTGGCAGAGGCGAAAAAGGCCGTGGCTCGCTGGTTGGCCGCGCATGGCATGGAACTGGAGCGTCTCGCCATGAACCCGGCCCTTACCGGGCTGGAACGGTCCAGGATGCTCGAAAAGGAGCAGAAGGCCCGCAGGGAGGGGGAGAGAGCGCGCCATGAAAGCGAGTTGACCCGCATGGAACTGGAGCACGAACGTCTGCTGCTGCGGGAAAAACTGGCGACCCGTGCCCAGGAGGCCAGGGCGAAAAACGATATCGAAACCGGCGAGATCATCCGCGCGGCGCTCGTGGCCGAAAAGGAACGGGAGCTGGCCGCCGTGGAACTGGAAGAGGAAATGGCCCGCATCCGTACCGAAACCCGGATGCAGGCGTTGCAAAAGCAAAAGGAGATCGAGGCCTTTGCCAAACGACACGACCTGGATCTTGAAAAGGAACGCATGGAGGTCCGGGCCCGGCTGGAAATGGAACAGATGCGCCAGCTGGCCGAGGAGCACCGGCTGAACAAGGAGCACAAGGCCGGCCTGAGGATGCGGGAGATGGAATTTCGCCGGGACGCGGCCCGTGAGGAGCGGGAGCACGTGGAGCGGCTAATGGCCGTGGGCCGGGAGCAGGGCGCCGTCACCCCCGAGGTCCTGGGCGAGGCCATCCGCCAGCAGGGGGTGCGCAAGGCCCTGGAGGAATTCGGTCTGCGCGGAGAGGACGTCCCGATTCCGCACGGGCGGCCCGAAGCCGGCGGCGGGCTTCCCGGCGAGGACGGCGTTTCGCCCGGAGTCGGCGTGGAGGAAGAGCCGATGCTGATCGAGGATCACACGGACCACGGAAGCGCCTACGAAGAGGAGTCGGAGGCGGACATGGTCGTGTGTCCGTCCTGCGGGGAGGCCCTTCCCGAAGGCATGCGGTTTTGCGGGTACTGCGGCGCCGTGTTGCGGTGAAACGTCCGGGCGCGGCTTTTCCTTGACCCGATCCCGTGCGGAAGCGTATCGTAATGCCTACAAATGATTGCATTGTCAACAGTCCTTTTGCCGGATCGTCCCCGGATTGGACGATGCCCGCCCGAAAATCAATCGAAAAATGAAAGTCCCGCATGCCGGGCTGGGACGCGTTTTGCCATGGCCCATGTAAGACCGGTTCGATTCGGAAAATACCTGCTCCTGGACAAGATCGCCGCCGGAGGCATGGCCGAACTGTTCCGCGCCAAGATGGTGGGTGACGAGGGGTTTGAAAAACTCATCGCCATAAAGAAGATCCTGCCCCATCTGGTTGCGGAAAAGGCGCTGATCCAGGCCTTCATCGACGAAGCCCGCCTCGCCGCCCACCTTCAGCACCAGAACATCGTGCGGACGTACGACTTCGGCCGCATGGGCAACGATTTTTTCATCGCCATGGAGTTTCTGTTCGGCAAGAACCTCCGTGTAATCGCCGAGCAGGCCGCCAAACGCCGCAATGCCCTGGGCATGGACCGGATCCTGTGGATCGTGGCCAAGATGTGCGCGGGGCTGGACTACGCGCACAACCTGAGGGACTACAAGGGCGAGAACCTGTGCATCATCCACCGGGACATCAGCCCTCCCAACGTATTCCTGACCTACGACGGCGAGGTCAAGATCGTGGACTTCGGCGTGGCCAAGGCGGCCAGCCAGAACACCCAGACCCAGATGGGCCTGATCAAGGGGAAGCTGGCCTACATGTCCCCGGAGCAGGCGGGCGGCGAGAGCATCGACCACCGGTCCGACATCTTCGCCATCGGCGCGGTGCTTTATGAGCTGGTCACGGGCATGCGGATGTTCCAGGGCGAGACCATGCAGGTGCTGGCAAAGGTCCGGGTGGCTGAATTCGAGCCGGCGGAAAACGTGGTGGACGGCCTGCCCGAAAAACTTTGCGACGTTCTGCGCAAGGCCCTGGCCCGCAGGCCGGAGGACCGGTATCAGTCTTGCGGCGACATGTTGAGCGATATCGAGGAATGCATCTACGAAATGGGCTATCGGCCCTCGTCCCGCAAACTGGCCGAATACATGAGGGAGTTGTTCGCGGAGGAGATTCCCGCGGAGGAGCGTTATCTCTGGGAGGTGGCCCGGCTGTCCGACGAGGAGGTGGACGCTGCCCCGGCCGATGTGGAACAGGCGCGTGTGGGGGGTGTCGCAGGGACGGACAGTACGGCTGCCCTGGACATCGGCGCCAGACAGTGCGACCACTGCGGCAGGACCCTGGGGGAAAGCGAGAAAGCCTGTCCTGACTGCGACACCCGACAGGCCCGGACCGGTAAGACGGAGCCGGATAACAGGGCGGAGTGCCGGGAGTGCGGCAAGCCCGTGGACGCGGACACGGAGTATTGCCCCTGGTGCGACGCCCGGCTCAAGGAGCCGGAGCCGGCTCCGATGCCGATACCGGCACCCAAAAGGAAAAAGAACCGCACCCCTCCGGTGACCTGCCCGTCATGCGGAATGCACAACCCCCACACGTTCAAGCTCTGCGGGCACTGCGGAGCCTTTCTGGAAAAGGGCACGCCCACCCCCGCGGCGGGGCCGGCGGCGGAGGTGTCTTCGGCCCGGGCCGGGACCGGGGCGGAGATGCAGGTGGCCTCAGGGGAGGAGGAGCGCCTGCCCGTACTGATCCACGCCAACGCGGGGCAACGGTTCGTGGAGAACTCCCTGGACTTCGTGGAACTGGCCGTGACCAACGTTTCAGGCCAACCCGTGCGAGGTCTCACGGTAAGCGTTTCCGGCAGGCTCATGGACCAGGACCTGGTGGAAAAAATCGCCTATCCGCTGCCTCCGGGCAAGCCTTATCCCATGCGGGTCAGCGGTTTTCTGCCGAAAACGGCCGGCAAGGACGCTTTGTCCGTGCGCGTGGAGGGAAGCCTGGGCGGCAACGGCGCCTTTTTCCTGGTGGGCAGCCTTCCCGTGGAAGTCGGGTCCCGGGAGGACGCCGGTCCGGTGAACGTGAACATCTCGGCCAAGGGCCCGCTGATCGTGGACATGGAGGACGCCCTTCCGGGCAGAAAGCAGCGTGGAGCCGGGCAGGCGGAGGAGCGATGGGTGTCCCTGGCCCTGTTCCATGACACGGAACGGCAGGACAGGGAATCCAGGGCCTTCCCCGACGCGTGCATCGCGCCGGCTGACTGTCCCCTGGGCAGGGACGTGCTTTCCGCGCTGGAGGCGCTGTCCCCGGAAGAGGCTCCCAGGGCCACCATCACCTGCCACAACGGATTCGTCTATCACGTGGTATGCGGCGCGACGCTGCTTCTGGGAAGAAAGCGCGGCATCAACCATGTGCCCGTGCACCTGGTTCCGGAGGACCAGTACGAGCACCAGAACGTCAAGGTCAGCCGAAATCACTGCCGCCTGTTCATCCGGGACAATCGCCTCTGGGTCAGGGATTCCAGCAATAACGGGACCTTCCTGGACGGCGTGCAAGTGCGAAAAAATACGGACACCACGGTCTCCGGGGGTCAGATTCTGGGAATCGCCGGCATCCTGGACATGCGCGTGGATGTGTTCACGGACGGACAGCGCATCATCGCGGCCCTGCTGACGCGGCTGCACAACAAGACCGCGGAGCATTACGTCCTGGCTGCCGGGCCCGTGCCCCTGGGACCCGAGGAGTCCTTGCCCGTCACCGTGCACGGGGCGCCCAATTTCGTCGCGGCCCTGTATCACGACCCCATCAGGCACGCCTGGTTCCTGCGCACGGTTAAGGGTTTTGCCAGGGAGTGCCGGGACGTGCCCATACAAAACGGCCGGAAGATCGCCTTCGGTCCGGCAAAATGCGTGTTCACCCTGGAATCCCCCCTGGCCGGCGACGGCGCCTTTTGACCTGCCTTGACTCCGGCAACGTTCACGCCGAAAACGACCTCAGCGCGAACACGGCCCAGGACACGAGCAACAGGCCGTAGGTCGCGTACTGGGAGCGGACCACGTGGGCCCTGATTCTTTCATTGGCCGGGATTCGCGCAAGGGCCGGGAAAAGCAAAAGGATGGGGGAGGCGAAAAGGTTTCCGAAGAACATGGCCAGCGGGCCGAACTCCGTTGTCCTGAACGACGCGTTCAGGACGACAAGGACAATGCCGGCGAGCACCAGCAGGACGGCCGGAACGATGGGCCACTGCCCCCTGGTGTAAAGCCTGGAAAGAATGGCGGACAAAAGGGCCCACTGAAACAGCACGATCGTCGGGCCGGCGCCCAATGGCGAGAACAGGTGCACAGGATACACCAGGATGGGGACGCTGAATGACAAGATGAATATGAGGATGGAAATCCGGTACGCACGGACCAGGCTCCCGGTCTCGCATATTCCGGGCAACCACCAGGCCGTCCATAGCGTAATCCCGAAATGGGCCAGAAGGAACATCCAGTGGTAATGGGAAAGAAAAAGGATGTCCGAAACGGACGGTAGCTTGTAGGCGATCACGAGCAGAATGTCCACGGCCAGCAACATGGAGATCCGCCCCGCAAGCAGGCGCGTGTCCTTCGTCGACACCACGCCTTTCGAATCATCGATTCCGTGTTCCATCCTTCTCGGCCTTTCTCCCGGCGCAAATACCCGAAATCGGTTCCGGCCTGAACAAGGCCCTCCCGTAACAGCCGGTTCAAAAACGCGATCCGCGCGGTACGCGCTTCATTTTTCGTCGGTGCGGCGTACGCCAGGTACGCCAACCTCCCCGGAATTCGGACGCCTTGCATCTCATCATTTTTGACCAGGCTGTAAGGTACGGGTTTACAAACGGACTGGTAAACGGCCTCTACAGCAGATTGTCCGCGTACTGGTACAGCTTCCTGGCGGTGCAGACTTCGTAAAACTTGTGGTAGGTGAACCGGGTGGGACGCAGGTCCTCCGGGTTGACCTCCGGAATGTGTGCCTCCCGGATCACCAGGGTCTGGTACCTGCCGGAGATCGTGGGAAACCTGCCGAAATGCAGGGTCAGTGCGCGGGCTCCGAATTCGGGGATGACACCGGAAACCGTTTTCAGGGATATCTCGTTGGACAGCTTTTCGAAAGCCGTTGTGTCGATCTGGATGCCGTTCACATTGTACCTCCAGAACAGGTCGTCCGCGGTTTCGGACATCCTTTTGTCGGAGACCGCCTGGAAAACGTACAGGTTGAACAGCCCCTTGTGGTTTTCGAACCTGGCCCGCATCTGCCTGCCGCAGGCGGAAAGGCGGTCCGCCTTGTTGATGGCGGCAGAGATCATGATGCGGTTGGTGCCGTCCATCAGAAACGTGGGCGGACTGTTCTCAAAGCAGATGCCGATGCCGACCTCGATCCTGGGCAGTCCGTTTTTCACGTTGCGGGCATTGTAGCGCCGCAGAATCGAGATGATGCGCACGGCCAGGCCGCAGCAACGCGCCACGGAGTACCAGTCCTTGGGAGTGTCCTGGCGTTCGCTCACGCTGATGATGATGGCGTCGCCCTCGATGAATTCCTTGTCCGCCCCGTATTCCCGCAGCATGCTGGTGATGGGGTCGAACAGGTTCATGGAGAAATAGGACGCCGGGTTGAGGCCCCGCTTTTTCATCTGCACGGTGATGTCCGTGGAGCCGCGCACGTCCGCCTTCAATACGACATGGTTGATTACGGGTTGTTCCTCCTCGCCCTGTTCATGGGGAAGACAGAACTCGTACAGGGTGTTGTTGGCCCGGGACAGGATGACGGTCTTGTTTCCCGACGTCACGTTCACCGAATCCATGGCGTCCTTCAGCGCCACGAAGTTCTGCAGGTCCCGGTGGTAGCGGACGAACCGCTTGACGAACCGGATCAGGAGCCGCTTCTTGTCTTCCGAACCCATCCGGCGCACCTGGGTGATGGCCGCGTTCAGGGCATCCAGGGTCATCTCCCGCCCGTATGCCTGGTTGATCTTTTTGATCCTGTCGGCCAGCGATTTCCTGGATCGGGGTTCCATCATGTATTCAAGCAGCTTGTGCGGCACCAGGGGAGGGCAGTAAAGGCGGTACACCGGCCGCAGGGCAAAGTAGGCGCAGGCCAGATCCACGATGCCCTTTTTCCCGCACTGCCTGTAAAAGATGTCCAGAAGGCGGCGCTGGGCCTCGGCCGTGCGGGTGATTTCGTACAATTGCCGGACGTTTCCATGGCCGCGGCGTTCCTCGTATTCCCGTTCGTGGCGGTAGTGGTTGAACAACACGTCGATGTTGTCCACCTCCTTGATCCATGTGTCCAGTGTGGCCTCGGGCTCGTCCCTGTCGCCGGCCTGTATCTCCATGTCCAGGCCGTCGCGGCCCAGGAGATTTTCCATGATCCTGCCGGACACACCGGGTTCCTCGATGCGGTACAGGATGTCCCGCAACGTCTCCAGGAGGTTGTCGTACCGGTAGTTGTCCTCGGTGCGGTGGCCCAGCAGAACGTATTCCTCCATCATGAACACGGGGTCGGCCCGGTTTTCCACGTAAATCATGGGGTTCTGGAAAAAATCCGGCGACAGGGTCCGTTCCCGGCCGAAGATGGCGTGCCGCATCTCCCGCATGTCCGATTCCTGCACTTCGGCCATGGCCGAGAACATGTCGCGCCCGGTTTCCCTCAGGACGTCCTGCTTGGCGAGGATGAGCCGGGCGTATTCTTCCCGGAGTCTCAAGGCTTCGGCCATCTGCCGTTCGCCCCCGGTTTCCCGCTCCCGGACCTGGGATCGCAACTGGTTGAGCACCCCCTGCCACTGGCGGGTGATTTCGGTCTGAACCAGCTTGATGGAGGCGACCTGGGCAAGGTAGTCCACCTGTACCTGCCGGTGCATGCGCGCCTTGTCCACGGACGCGGCCATGATCTGGGAAAACAGGCGCTTGAATTCCAGGCGTTTTTTGGAAAGCTCCACTTCACCGGTAAGGAAAAGCATGCGGGACACGCCGCCGTGGTTGGCAATCAGGGCAAGGGCCAGGTTGCAGGCGGCCGTAAGGAATCCGGGGCTTATGTGGACGTCGTGGCGGACGTTGTCCACTCCCCTGACCAGCGCGCTCATGGAGAGCTGGGCGGGGTAGGCCCTCAGTGGAAAGTCGCTGAGGCGCGGGTGCTTTTTCAATCCCTGGAGAAATGGCAACATATTGGCGCCGCGTTGGTCGGCCCCGGCATGGGGCGCTGCTTGCGGAAACGGGCCGGAACAACCCTTCCGATGTCCGGGCGTGACCGAAGAAAACGGATTCCAACGTGCCAAATACCTCGATTTCGATGGAAAAATCAAGGACGGATGCCGGAAAACGGCGCGGAAGTGAAAGGCGTCATATGAACAAGGGGTGTGGGAGGAAGGATGGGGGACCCCTTTGCCGATCGCCCGCCCTCCCGGCCAGGCGTCCCATCCCCCATTCTTCCGTCCTCACCCATTCCGTTTTTGCTTCTTCCCTCCCTGCTGCTGGGCCTTCAGTATCCTGGCCCATTCGTCCCGCAGGGGTACGGTGCGGTTGAACACGGGGCGTTCGGGCGTGGAGTCGCGGTCAGCGCAAAAATATCCCAGGCGTTCGAACTGCCAGCGGGATTCGGGCTCCACGCCGGAAAGACCCGGTTCCACGAAGCAGTTGTCCAGGACGGTGAGGGAGTTTTCGTTGATGTTGTCGCGGAAATCCCCCTCCGCTCCCGGGTCCGGGTCCCTGAACAGGGTCTCGTACATCCGGACCTGGGCGGGCAGGGCGTGGGCAGCCGAGAGCCAGTGCAGGGTGGCCTTGACCTTGCGTCCGTCAGGCGCGTCGCCTCCTTTGGTCTCCGGGTCGTACGTGCAGACGAGTTCAATGACCTCGCCGGTGTCAGGGTCCTTCACCACCTCTTCGCACCTGATGAAGTAGGCGTATCGCAGCCGCACCTCCCGACCCGGAGCGAGGCGAAAGAACTTTTTGGGAGGATCCTCCATGAAGTCGTCGCGCTCGATATACAGCTCCCGGGAGAATGGCAGCTTTCGGGTGCCGAAGGACTCGTCCGTGGGATGGAGCGGCGCCTCCAGTTCCTCCACGGTGCCCTCGGGCCAGTTTCGGATGACGACCCTGACCGGGTTCAGCACGCCGTAAACCCGGGGCGCCTTTTCGTTCAGGTCTTCCCGCACGCAGTGTTCCAGCAGGGCCATGTCCACCATGCTGTCCCGCCGGGCCACGCCGATGCGGTCACAGAAAACGCGCAGCGCCCGGGGTGAATATCCCCGGCGGCGCAGCCCCTTGATGGTGGGCATGCGCGGGTCGTCCCAGCCGGTTACGTGACCTTCCTCAACCAGCTGGATGAGCTTGCGCTTGGACAACACCGTGTAGGTGAGGTTGAGCCTTGCGAACTCGATTTGCCGGGGGTGGCAGGGTGCGCTTGTGTTGTCCAGGACCCAGTCGTACAGGATGCGGTTGTTCTCGAATTCCAGGGTGCATATGGAGTGGGTAATGCCTTCGATGGCATCGGACAGGCAGTGGGTGAAGTCGTACATGGGATAGATGCACCAGTCGTCGCCGGTCCGGTGGTGGTGCGCCCTGCGTATGCGGTACAGGGTGGGGTCGCGCATGATTATGTTGGGATGCGCCATGTCGATTTTCGCGCGCAGCACGTGCTCACCGTCCGCGTACACTCCGGCCCGCATCTTCCGGAACATTTCGAGGCTGGTTTCCGGCTCCCGGTCCCGATACGGGCTGTTTTTGCCAGGTTCGGTCAACGTGCCGCGGTTTTCACGGATTTCCTCCCGGCTTTGGCTGTCCACGTAGGCCAGCCCCTTCCGGATCAGCTCCTCGGCGAATTCGTACAGCCGCTCGAAGTAGTCTGACGCGTAGAACAGGTTGTTCCACTGGTACCCCATCCAGCGCACGTCCTCCTTGATGGAGTCCACATATTCCGTGCTCTCCTTGGTTGGGTTGGTGTCGTCGAAGCGAAGGTTGCACGTGCCCCCGAATTCCCGGGCTATGCCGAAGTTCAGGCAGATGGACTTGGCGTGGCCGATGTGCAGGTAGCCGTTGGGCTCCGGAGGGAAACGGGTGGCCACCCGCCCGCCGTGCTTTCCGGTTTCATTGTCCCGGATCACGATGGCGCGGATGAAGTCGGGCCCCGGCCCTGATTTTCCCTCTTCGCCCGTTTCGATATGGTCTTCCCTGGTTTTGTCGGACATGTCTCGCCTCTTGTACAGGTGTCGTTGTTTGCGGTTGCCGCGGGTTTCGCGAAAGCTGGGTATATAGCACACTCGTGGGCCGGTGCCAAAGGGTTTGGCCTGTTCCGTGCCTGGCCTGTTCCGCTTCGGGTGGCCCGGTCAAAAAAGGGGGTGCGCCCCGCGGCACACCCCCTTGCCGGTCACGACTCGTATGGCCGGTTCACCGCAGAACGACGCGGGTGGTGTAGCCCCGGTCCTCGAGTTCCTTTTTGAGCAGGTTCGCCGCGGACTTCGGGTTGTAGGCGCCCAGCAGCAGCCGGGACGTGTTGTCCGCCGAATAGTACATGGTGTAGGTGACGTACCCCGATTCGTTCAGCTCCCTTTCCAGGTCCGGCAGGGTACGGCCCCCACCGGGCTGCACCTCAATGGCAAAGGGTTTTTTCACGAGAAACGGGTTCCGGAACCTGCGTTCCACCAGTTGTTCCCGGGCCAGCGAGGCCGCGCGTCTGGATTCATACACTCCCACGAACACGCGGTGCCAGATTCCCTTGCCGGGCACGTCCGTTCTGGCGATGAAGGCGGCGTCGCCACGGGAAATGAGCTTTCTGGCGACCCGTGCCGCGTCTGTCCGGTCCCTGTAGGAAGCCACCTGGAGGGTATAGGGATAGCCCGCCTTCTGCGCGGCAATGGAGGTGGCCAGAAGGACGTCCTCTCCCTCCCAGGGGTTGCGGCCCGACCATCCCGCGCGTCCGGGGCGCCTGACTTCCTTCTTTTTCGGCTCGGGATAGCGGAAGTCCTCGGGTTTTGGCGGCATGGGCGTTTCAAAGGTAATGGCCTCGTCCGAACGGATGTTTTCTTCCGCCATGAAGGTTTCGGTGTCCTCGATCAGTTTCCTTCCCGAACGATAGTACTCCAGTCTCATGAGATGCGGGGTCAGGTCCGCGTCCGGCCGCATCTCCCGCGCACGCGCCACGGCCCGCTCCTGGGCGGCCACCGCGTTCCGGAAATCACCGATTTCCGCGTAGGCGGCGGACAGCACTTCCAGGGACTTCACGTCGTTTTTCCGGCTGGCCACCTCGCTGGCCAGGCCGAGTGCCCGACCTCCGTTCCGGTATTTCTCCTCCGGCGAAAAAACCAGGGTCCAGGCAAGCTGGTATTTGGCGTCCGGATAGGACGGTGCGAGAGCCAGCGTCTTTTCGTAGTCGGCGATGGCCCCTCCTATGTCGCCTTTCTGGCCCCGGGCGAATCCGCGGTTGAAGTAGGCGCTGGCGTAGTCGGGATCCAGCTCCATGGCGCGGGTGTAATCGGCCTCGGCGCGTCCGTAGTGCTCCATGGCGTACCAGGTCAGTCCGCGGTTGAAAAAGACCTCGGGCTGTTCGGGCCGCATGTCGGCGAGACTGGTCCAGGTGGTGATGGCCTCATCGTACAGGCCCTGATTGTGTTGGGCCACTCCAAGGTCCAGCAGGGCGACAGCCGGGTCCGGTTCCCCGTGGCTGCGGATGTTCGGGATGGGGCCGACGACCTCCCCGCAGGAGGCAAGAAGCAGGACAAGCAACAGGACACAAGTGGCGACTGGGGTTGTACGATTCATGAGCGCTCCCTCGCGGTATCGGGTGTTCGTTCGCCGGAACCGGCCTCGCGGGCCGGAAGCAGTAACGGGATGAATCCCGGTGGGCGGACTTCAACGGGGTGATTTGCCGGTTTTCGGAAGCCGGCGGCTCACGCGCGCCGCGCCTTTTTCAGGCTTCGCAGTCCCGAGACCAGGTCGGGCTGGTCGGGTTCGTCGTGCAGGCCCTCCCTGATCCAGTCCTCCAGTTGGGAATAGGCCTCCCGGCATCTGGCCCGGGTGAAGGTGTCCACCACGTTCCGTATGCTGGCCGGAGCCATCTGCATGGTCTCGATGTACGTGCCGGCCGCGGCCAGGGCGCCCTTGGTGTCGCAACCGGACGCCAGCTTGAGACGGATCAGGGACTCCCAGGCCTGGTAGTCCGTCCCGTCCAGGTCCACCGCCTTCTGGAACGCGCGCTGGGCGTCGCTGTACCTGCCCGTCTTCTCGTGGAGTCTGCCCAGTTGCAGCCACGCCCAGGCGAAGCGGGGCTCGATGCCGATGGCCCGCATGTAGGCCTGGCGGGCCTGTTCAAGCCGTTTGAACCGCTCGGCCAGAAGGTTGCCCATTTGGGCCCATGCCCAGGCGTAATCCGGGTCCAGGGATACAGCCCTGTTCAGGGCGGACAGCGCCTCGCCGTCGTCTCCCAGGCCGCGGTGCACAAGGCCCAGCAAAGACCAGTTCCACGCGGATTCCGGCTCCAGCTCCACCGCCCTTGCCACGGAATCGAGCGCTTCCGTCTCCTCGTCGAACTCCTCCAGAAGCAGCCGGGCGAGCTGTGCCCAGGCCCAGGAGTAGTCGGGCGCCACGGACACCGCCTTCTCGTAGGCCTGACGAGCGGTTTCCGCCTCGTCAAAGACTTCGTGAAGCAGGAAACCTAGGTGGGCCCACGCCCATGCGTAGTCGTCATCCAGGGAAACCGCCCCTTCGTAGGCCGTCCTGGCGTCCTGGGGGCGATCCAGATACCGGTGCAGCAAAAAGGCCAGATGCGCCCAGTTCCACGGGTCCGACGGGTTCAGCCCTATTGCCTTCTTGTAGGCCGTTTCCGCCTCGTCGTGCCGTTCGGTCTGAGCCAGCAGAAGCGCAAGCTGGGACCATGCCCAGTCGTATTCCGGATCGATGTCCAGCGCCTTGCGGTAGGACTTTTCCGCCTCCTCCAGTTCAAACAGGTCCTCGTGCAGCAGTTGCCCCAGTTGCGCCCACGCCCAGACATAATCGGGCTTGGCCACGATGGCGGTGCGGTACGCGCCCTCCGCGTCCTTGAGCCGGTTCGGCCGGTCGTGGTACAGGGCGCCCAGCTGGGCATAGGCAAATGCATACTCGGGATCGAGTTCCACGGCCGCCAGATAGCACTCCTCGGCGTCCTCGAACCGGTCCGAAGTCTCCTGGAGGAGCAACCCCAGCTGCGCCCACGCCCACACGTACTCGGGATCGGCTTCCAGTGCCTTGTGGTACGCGTCGGCCGCCTTTTCCTGGTCGTCCAGGTTTTCATGGTACAACAATCCCAGTTGCGCCCACGCCCACGGGTTGCCGGGCTCGATGTCCAGGGCGGCCTGGTAGGCCTCGAGGGCGTCCTCCACCCGGTCCATGCGTTCATGGTACAGCTGACCCAGCTGGGCCCGGGACCAGCCCCAGCCGGCGTCCAGCTCTATGGACTTGATGTAGCAGTTCTCCGCTTCCGCGTACCTTCCCAGGCGTTCGTGCAGCAAAAGGCCCATCTGCGCCCACGGCCAGGGATGATGCGGCATGTACTCGATGGAGTTGAAGTAGGCGATTTCCGCCTCGTCGTACCGTTCCAGCTTGTGGTGCAGCAGAAGCCCCAGCTGGGACCAGGCCCAGGCATAGGCCGGGTCCAGGAAAAGCGCCTGGCGGTAGGCTCGTTCCGCCTCCACGTTCCGGTCCATGTCCTCGTGGTACAAAAGCCCCAGCTGGGCCCAGCTCCAGGCATAGTCCGAATCGATCTCCAGGCTCTTCTTGTAGGCCTCCTCGGCCTTTTCCGGGTCCTTCAGGAACTCGTGGTGGATCTGGCCCACGCGGGCCCATATCTCCGGGTTCTCCGGGTCGTGCCTGCACGCCTGGAGATAGGCTTCCAGGGCCTGTCCCGGCTCCCCCAGACGTTCATGCAGCAACTCCCCCAGCCGCATCCAGGCCTCCGGGTTGCGGCCTTCCAGTTGCAAGGCCTTGCGGAACGCCTTTTCGGCAAGCAGCAGGTATTCGGGATCGTCCTGCGCCTCCAGGCCCATCGCGATCCAGCCGGCCGCGTCGCGGGGCTCCTTCCGGGATTTCCCGCCGTTTCCGTCGCCGTTCCCGGCCCGGTTGTCGAATGATGCCATGCTGCCTGCTCCCGCGAGTGATGTTGGACACATACTACCATTCAATGCGTCACATGCAACCCAAAATTTGCGCGCCGAAAGCCGCCGAACACCCTGCCCGTGCTCAATCGTCCGTAATCACCGGCTCCCCCAGAAACCGTTCAAAATGGTACCAGTGGTCGGGATGCTTTCGCACCATGCGTTCCAGCGCGTTCAGGTATTCCTGGGCGGACCTGCGTATGAACCGGTCCCGGCTCATCCTGCCCCAGGAATGGACGTCCACGGGTCCGCGGACGACGACCTTGAACCTGCCCGGGCCCAGGCGTATGGGAAACAGGTGGAACACGGGATTGCCGGAAACCCGGGACAGAAGGTGCGGCGCCACCGGGACGGTGACCCTCCTGCCGAAGAAAACCCCCTTGACCGTTCGCTGGCGGTCCGTCTGCACCCGGTCCCCGGCTATGGACACGAATCCGCCTTCCCGGAGAAAGTGCACGCCCTCCAGCAGGTCGAACGGAGAGCCTCCCCTGTCGTCGGCCACCACCACCTTGACCCCGTCCTTGGCGATGTCCTGCTTCTGGCCCGTTTCGATGTCCTGCCCGGCAACCTGGCCGAGGTACAACAGCAGGCGTACATTCTGGCGTTGCAGCAACCGCGCCGCGATCTCCCAGTTGCCGAAGTGGGACATGATGATCACGCCGCCGCGGCCTGTTTTCGTCTGTTCGAAGAAGGCCTCCATGCCCTCGGTCTCAAATTCCACGTCCTTGCCGTACGCAAGGCGCAGCCTGTCCACGAACCCGGTGGCGAAATGGTGGAACTGCCTCAACGTGAGGCCCAGGCGGCCCGGGAAGCCCCTGTCCGGAAACGCGGCCTTGTAGAATCGCATGCTGTTGCGCACGCGTGTGGGCCGGAACAAAAAGTATCCGGTGGACACCAACCAGGCGAACAAGGCAACGACCCACAGGCCGAGGTTTTTGCCCAGCGTTTTCAGAATTTCATAGAAGCCTGCCTTCATGTTCCCGTATGCTCCAAAACCCCGATGAACCAGTATTCCTCGCGTCCGGGTGCGGTGGGTGCGACATTCTCCACCATAAAACCGGCACCCCGCAGCATGTCAACCATGACCTCCGGTTTCCGAAAGGAAAGGGAGCCCTTTTTTCGGCCAACCCGCAGTCTTTCGAGAATCCTCTCCCAGGGCAATTTCTTGTCCGTGGTCACGGTGGTCCGCATGACGAGCCTGCCTCCCTTCGCAAGCCGGTCCGCGCACATGTTCAAAAAACCGGTAAGCGCGTCGTCGTCCAGGTGATGGGCCACGTCCAGAAACAGCACGCAGTCGGGAGACGGGGCCCCGGAAAGGCCGGAGGCGTCCGTCTGCAAAACCCTCCCCCGTTCTCCCAGGGTCCGGCGGGCCACGCGGACCCGTTCCGGGTCCGGTTCCGCGCCAATGAAGCGCAAGCCGGGCCGCAACGCGGCCAGCCACACGGCGGGCACGGCATATCCGCATCCCGCGTCCCAGACAGTGCCGGATTCCGGCGCAAGGTCGGCGAGGCGGTCGAACATGGGGTCCGTCCGCATCTTGAACCACGCGAACAGCCGGGGATAGGGCTCCAGAAGGGCGTAACGCGAGGCGGCCCGCAACAGGTGTTCCGGGGAGCCCGGCCCAACGCCGCCACCGGCAAACGGCTTCTGCCGGAACAGCCGGGACAGTACCGGCGGCAGGATCACGAACGTGCCCAGAAGGGAGTACAGGATGGCAAGGCCCGCTGTGGTGCCCACGGACCGCAGCACGGCGTGTTCGGAAAACGCCAGCACGCCCATACCCACCAGGGTGGAGGAACCGGCCAGGAAGACGGCCATGCGGATGGGACCCTGTGCCGGATGCCGGGCGGAAAAGTACCGCTGCTGGCCGCGCACGAAGAAGATGCCGTAGTCCACGCCCATGCCGAACACCACGACCCCCAGCATGAGCCCCGGGATGTCGATGGGGCGCCCGGCAAGATTCAGCGTGGCCAGGGTGCAGACCAGGGCGAACGCCACGGGAGCGGCGCAGGCCAGGACAAGCCGCCACTCGAAGAACAGGAGGGTGAACAGGACGAGCACCGCGACCGCAATCCAGGTCAGCATGCGCACGAACGTGGACTGCAACAGACCGGAAAGCCGCCGGGCGAACAGTTCCGGGTCCAGTACTTTCGCGCCGGTGGCCGCGTTCTCCTGGAAAAACTCCCCGGGATCGTAGTCGTTTCCACGACGGGCCGTGGCCATCAGCACCAGGGGCTCGCCCCCATCGCCGCCGGATATGCCGAACAGGGGATACAGGGACCGGGGGAGGTCCGGCGCGCCATGGCCCGGGTGCTCCAGCATGTCCCAGAAGGGGGAGAACGCACCGGCCACCATTCCCCGGGACGAGGCTGCCGTGGCAAAGCGGTCGCGCACATCCCGGACTTTCTCCGGGGTCCAGAAATTCCGCCACGCCCGCTTGTGCGCATCCGCCAGTGCGGGTCCGGGAAGGATCATCCCCACCACCAGTCCCGAGTCCAGCACGCCCCGTTCCAGATAGTTCTCCCACAATGCCGCGACCTTGTCCGCTTCGGCCCGCAACCCCTCGGGATCCTCCGCCCGGACCATGACCGCCACCTGGGATTCCACGTCGCCCCAGGTTTCGGCCACCACCTGCTGGGCCTGCTCCGTGTCCGGCCCGACCGTGTTCATTTCCGACACGTCCACGGAAAACCGTGGTTGCGCCAGGAATACGGCCCCTCCGGCAAGGCCCAGGGCCAGCCCGGCCGCGAGCATGCCCCGGTTGGCGCACAGTCGGGCAAGCCAGCTTTCCAGGGGCACCGGGGGATGCCGTTTCGCCGGCGGCAGTCCAGGGATGAGCAGCGGAAAGACGGTGTGCACGAAGACAAAGGAGAATGCGATGCCCAGGGCGGCGAACAGTCCCACCTGGGCCATGAGGGGGAACCCGGAAAACAGGAGCAGGCCGAAGGCGCCCACCGTGGTGATCACGGCGAACAGGCCCACGGACCACACCTGGTGGGAGGCATGGCGCGCCTCGGTATCGTGGGTGCGGTCAAGGTACAGCAGGTACGCGATGGAGTGGTCCACGGTGATGGACACCAGCGCGCCGCCAAAGCCCAGGGCAAGCCCGGTGATGCTGTCCCGCAACAGGGAGTACACGAACAGGGCGGCCATGGCCCCGAAGACGGCCGGGACCAGGGCGAGGAGCCCGATCCAGGGGCGGGGAAACCCGGCAAGCAGGAGTATCCCGACGCCGATGGTGGTCAGCGCCATGGCGAACGTGGCGTCGCGGCGCACGATCATCTCGTTGTCCAGCGCCGCCCGGTAGGCGCCCATGTGCACGAGGCGCACGCCCCGGTCTTTCAGGTCCTCGGCAAGCCCGTCCAGCAGTGCCACCAGTTTCCGCGCATATCCCGTGTCCGTGCCGGATTGCGCCGGCACCGCCGGGATGAGCAGGTGCGAACCATCCCTTGACAGCAGGTGGCCCTTGTACGGCCGGGCGTTTTCAAAGAACGGGGATCGGGAAAACCGCGCCAGGACACGGTTCCTCAGTCCCAGTGGGTCCTTTGTGTACAACCCCGACTGCCCCACTCCGGAAAGCCCGGACAGTTCCCGCATCATGGTGTCCAGGGCGTCGTCGATACCCTCTTCCGTGAAGAGTTCACGATCCAGCCGGGTCAGGTCGTCCGCGTCGAACATGGCGGGCAGGTGGGAGGCCACTTTCGAGACCAGGCGGGGCATGTCCGTGCTGGTGCCGCGTACTCCCACGGACTTGAACAGCCCGGTGTCCTCCAGGCGTTGGCGCACAGTGTCCGCGGCGCGCACAAGGCTGTCCCTGGCAACGGAGCCGTCGGCCATGGACAGGTCGATCACCACCTGGTCCAGCGCCCTGTTCTCGGCGAGTACGGCCCGGGCATGCGTGGGCACGGGGCCACGGGTGGGCACAGCCTTCACCACGTCGTTGTCGATGGCGAGCCGGGACAGGCCCCAGGCAAACGCCGCGGCTATGGCAGCGCACACGGCCAGGCCTATGAACAGGTTGCGGCGGCGGTGTTCCATGGTCATGCGCCTCCGCCGCGCCGCGCCCTTGTGGAGGGCGGCACGAATATTCTGCGCCATATGAGCCGGGAGAAGGTCTTTGTATTGTTCCAGAAGTCGGCCCATGGCCGGAAGTGGGAGATGCGCCGTCCTTTGGGCGCGTAGTCCACGGTAACCTCTGCCTGGCGTATGGGAATGCCCCGCCACCGCGCAAGGGCCAGGACCTCCACCTCGAACTGGAACCGGCGCGAGCGCGCCCCCAGACGCAGGGTTTCCGGCAGTGGACAGGCCCGGAACCCGGTCTGGGTGTCGGCAAGCCACATGCCGCTGGACGCCCAGACCCAGAAATTGGAAAACCGGCGTCCCCAGCGGCTGGTCCAGGGCACGCCGGGCGCGTCCATCCCACGCCTGTATCCCACGACGATAGGCCGTTCCCCGGGGCGGATTTCGTCAAGCAGGTTCACGGTGTCGAGTGGGTCATGCTGGCCGTCAGCGTCCAGGGTTATCGCGTAGGAACAGGTTTTCGCGGCCTCCCGCATACCTGTCAGAAGCGCCGCGCCCTTGCCCAGGTTGCGCTCGTGCCGCAGCAGGAGGACGCCCGGGACCGTACCCGCCTGTTCGGCGCTGTCATCCGTTGCGCCGTCCAGCACCACGTATACGGGCCGTCCGAACGCGGCGGCGCGCGCCGCCACTTCGGCGATGGTTCCGGCGTGGTTGTACACGGGGATGACGAAGGCGAAATCCGGGGCATCCTCGGTAAGGGACGGCATCGGCACGTCTTTGCCCATGGCTACACCAGGGAGAAGATGAGCGACGTGTTGAGGCCGCCGAAGGCGAAGTTGTTGTTCATGGCGGTGGAAAAGTCCAGGTTCCGGGGCGGGCCCATGACGTGGCCCAGGGGCGCGCACCTGGTGTCCGGGTTTTCCAGGTTCAGCGTGGGAGCGACGAACTTTTCCCGCATCATGAGGATGGTGGCTATGGATTCCACGGCGCCGGCCGCCCCAAGGGTGTGGCCCATGTGGCCCTTGAGGCTGCTGACGGGCACACGGTCGCCGAAAATCCGGTGCGTGGCCTCGGCCTCGGCAACGTCGCCGATGGAGGTGGCCGTGGCATGGGCGCATATATAGGCGATGTCGTCGGCGGGCATGTTCGCGTCCGCCAGTGCGCGGCGTATGGCCGCCGCTATGCCGTCGGGCTGGGCCGTGGTGAGATGGTGGCCGTCGCAGTTGTTGCCGTAGCCCAGGATTTCCGCGTATATTCTGGCGTCCCGGGCTTTCGCGTGCCCGTAGTCCTCCAGGACCAGGGCGCCGGCGCCCTCGCTCACCACCAGGCCGTCGCGGGCCGCGTCAAAAGGACGGGGCGTCCTGTGGGGCTCGTCGTTGTATTTGGTGCTGGTGGCCCGCATCACGTCGAACACCACCGCGTCCATGTAGTGGAGTTCCTCGGCCCCGCCGCAGAGCATGGCGTCGCACCTGCCCAAAAGAATCTGTTCGTACCCGTAGCCCACGCCCTGGGAGCCGGACACGCATGCCGTGCAGGGGGCGACCACCGGACCCTGTACGGAGAACATCATGGCCACGTTGGCCGCGCATGTGTGGCTCATGTAGTGGAGATAGCTGGACGCGCTCATGCCCTGGGTGCTCATGGTGTCCCACAGCCTGCGCAAAACCGTTTCCTGGGTGGAGCAGCTGCCCGCCGTGGAACCGAAGGACACTCCGCACCGGTCGGAAGCCACCAGGTCCCGGGAAATGCCCGAATCCTCGATGGCGTCGTCCGTGGCCACGGCCGCCAGCAGCGCCACCCGGCCCATGGTCCTGCGGTACTTCCTGGGAACCGCGTCCTCGCCCACGTCCCTGCACGCGCCGCCCACCCGGCAGCGCAAATTGCCTATCTCCGCCCACTCGGGCACCTGGACGACGCCGGACACCCCGTCCTTCAGGGACTGCGCGAAATCGGCAAGGGTGTTGCCCACGGGCGTTCTGAGGCCCATGCCGGTTATGACGACTCGTTTGTCCTTGGGCATGTCGTCCGCCGATCCGGTGTATTGTCCCGGGCTAGTCGATGGTTGGCAGCCAGGCCACCGCGAAGGTGCCGGGTCCGCAATGGGCGCCCGTGGTGACCGACAGGGGGCGGACAAGGATCTCCGCGTCCGGGCACGCCTGCCCGACTTGCCGGCGCACGGTCTCCTCCAGCCATTCGCGGTTGTCCGTGTACTCCAGGAGCACCGTGGAGACCCCGCCCCCGGCCCGGTCCCTTTCGATAAGGTCCAGGACAAAAGCCGCCTGGTCGTCCTTTTTCCGAAACTGGGCCATCTTCTGCGCCCCCTCGCTGGTGGGCGTGACCACGGGCTTGACCCGGAACAGGTCGCCGAAAAAGGAGGCCGTTTTGGAAAGCCTGCCCCCGGCGGCCAGGTACTGCAACCTCTCCGGGCAGATGCACTCCCGGCAGGAATCCACGATCCGCTTTGCCCGCGCGATCACGTCCTCCGCTGTTCCGGCCTCCAGGGAGTACCGGGCGGCGGCCAACACCGCGAGGCCCAGCTTGCCGGAGGCAAGGGCCGTGTCCACCAGTACCAGGCGGTCGTCGAGGCCCTTTTCCGCGATCCAGGCTTTGGCAACCTCGTGATTTCCCGTGAACGCCGAGCCCACGCACAGGTACAGCGCCCGTTCATGCAGGCTGGTTATCTTCTCGTAGTTCTGGTGCCGTTCGTACACGCTGGCCTGGGACGTGGACACGGAAACGCCCTGCCGCATGGCCGCGTACATCCTGTCCGGGTCCACGTGGCTTTCCGGCACCGAGAGGTCGCCGATGTTCACGTAGCTGTCCATGATGGTTACGCCAAGGCGCGCCGCGTCCTCCCGGGTGATGCTTCCCGCCCCGTCGGTCACTATGTGCAGGGCCTGGGTTCTCCCACGTTCCCGGAAGTTCTTCGTCTGTTCCGCCAGGTCGTCCGCGGACCATTGCACGAGGTCGCCCATCCGGGAAATCCTGCCCCGGAGGGCCTCGCGGTCATTCGTGTGCAGGTGGAGCTTGACCAGGCCGTTTTCCGCCACGGCGATCACGGACTCGCCCAGTTCGCCCCATTCCTTCGCCACAACCTCGGAGCCTTCGCCAACTTTCAGGACGAGGTCGACGCAATATCCCCCGTCATGGGCGGGACTGTATCCTTCGCGAATGCTCAGTTTCCCGGCAAAGGACTCGGTGACGGGTTTCAGCACCATGCCGTTGCCGGACAATGACTTGAAAAACGCCTCGAAGAAGATGTACATGCCCAGGGCGCCGGCGTCCACGCACCCGGCTTCGCGCATCTCGGGAAGGGTTTCCGCCGTCAGTTCCACGCTTTCCCTGAGCCGTTCCAGCACCCGGGAACTCCAGCCGTTGTTATCCGGCTTTTCCGCGAGGGCCTCCTCCAGGGCGTCGAACACGCTCAACATGGTCCCGGGCTGGGGATTGTGCACGGCGCGCCACGCCTTTTCCCGGCCGTCACGGGCCCTGTCCGGGAGGTCCTTCATGCCGGCGGCGCGAACAAAGGAGGAGAAGAAACGGGTGGCTATGTTGCCCGAGTTGCCCCTGGCGGCCAGCAGCAGTTCCCTGACGGTCCTGTCCGCGCCCCGGGTTCCGGTGTGCAGAAGCGGGGTCAGACTCAATCGCAGGTTGCGGCCCGTGTCGCCGTCCGCCACCGGATACACGTTGATGCGGTCCAGCACGTCGGCCCACGCGGAGAGTCTTTCGCAACCCGACACCAATGCCTGGGAGATTGTTTCTTGCACTTGCTTGTTCACTCTGTCTCGGCCGCTCCCCCGGCGGCGCGGTCCATGGCCTTTTGAAGCATTCCGGCCAGAGGCTCGGGCACCTTGAGGCACAGCTTGCCGTCGGGCACGCGCACCGCCGCCTGTTCGCTCACGGCGCGGGCGCACAGGGTGCCGTCGACAAGGCGTACCTCGAATTCCACGACGATCTTGCGCGCCGCCTGGACCAGCCGGGCCCTGCACAGAAACTCGTCCCGGTGGCGCAAGGGGTGGCTGTGCTTCACGCTCTGCCGGATTATCGGAAACACGTAGCCGAAGCGCGCCTTGATGTCGTAGAGATCCACCTCCAGGGAGTCGAACAACGCCTGCCTGGCAATGTCGAAATACTTCATATAGTTGCCGTGCCACACCACCTGCAGGGGGTCCAGGTCGTGAAACGGCACCGTCATCCTCACCTCGTGCCCGGGCAGGGCCCCGGCCTCGTTGGTCCTCTCAGGGGCTGCCGCGCCGGAGCGTGTCATCGTGGAAACCTCCCGTCGCGTATGGCCGAGGCCACGACCTCGATGTCCGTGTCCAGGGGCCGGTCGTGCGTGTACGGCGGGGAGAGCGCCTCCACCGCCGAGAGCACCGGAGCCAGCGCGGGCCTGGTCTCCGTGTCGCCGCGCAACTGGCAGCCGCGGGCCGCCGTCACCAGATGCACGGCAACGGTGCGTTCCGCCAGGGTGCATGCGCGTTCCGCGTCGCGGGCGGCGATGGTTCCCATGCTGACCTTGTCCTGGTTGTGGGACTCGGTGCTGCGGGAGAACACGGACGCGGGCATGGACAGTTTCTGCGCCTCGGCGGCCAAGGCGGAGGCCGTGATCTGCAGGCCCTTGAACCCATGGTGGTACTGGGTGCCGTCGCCCCGGCCCAGGGCCAGGTTTTCGTTCAGGCCCCGGGAAAAACGCGGGTCCACCAGCAACGCGCACTGCCTGTCCGACATGTCGCACACGTTGGCGAGCGCTGCTTTCAGCCCGTCCATGGCAAAGGCCACGTGACCGCCGTAGAAGTTGCCGCCCATGAGCATGGTGCCGCTGGCCTGGTCCGTGATGGGGTTGTCGTTGGCGCTGTTGATCTCCGTGCTCAGCCAGGACTCGATCCAATCCAGCCCGTCGGCCAGTATGCCCAGGATCTGGGGGGCGCATCTCAGGGAATAGGGGTCCTGGAAACAGGTCGGATCCATGGCCTCGGGCACCGGCTGACCGGTTTCCAGAAGCCCGCGCAGGGCAGCCGCCACCCGCGCCTGCCCGACGTGGGGCTTGGCCTCGAAAATCGTCGCGTGGTAGTGGTGCCCGTGCCCGGCAAGGGCGTGCACGGAAAGCGCGCACGCCGCCTGTGCCGCCGTGAGAACCCTGCGGGCCCGGGCGCTGGCCAGGGCGCCTATGCCGCTCATGACGGACGTGCCGTTGATGAGCGCAAGGGGCTCCTTGGGCTGGAAGGTGTAGGGCGCCAGGCCAGCCTGTTTCACGGCGTCCGCTGCGGGCATGCGGCGTCCCCTGTACATCACGTCCCGGTCGCCGACCAGCGCCGCCGCGATGTAGGACATGGGCGTAAGGTCGCCGGAAGCGCCCACCGAGCCTTCACACGGCACGACAGGGGTTATGCCGTGGTTCAGAAAATCCGCGATCCGCTGGAGCAGTTGCGGACTTACCGCCGAGTACCCCTTGGCCAGGCAGATCAGCCTGCACAGCATGGCGGCACGCACCTGAGGCACCGCAAGGGGCTCGCCGGCCCCGCATCCATGGTAGCGGATCAGGTTCTCCCCCAGCTCGCGCACGTGTTCGGGCGCGGGACGGTTGCCGCAGGAACTTCCGTATCCCGTGGAAACCCCGTACACGGGCTTGCCGGCGTCCATGTACGAGTCCAGCACCCTGCACGACGCGCGCAGCTTTTCCAAAAACCCGGCGCCATCGCTTACCTTCACCGCGGCCCGGCCCTCCGCAACGGCCACCACGTCGGCCAGGTCGCAGACGGCGTCGGACACCACCAGGGTCCTGTCCCGGGCGTCCGCCTTTCTCCTCTCCATGATCATCTGTACCGTTTCCCTTCCGCCACCACTTCTCGCGCCACCTCCCGCCGGATGTCGCATGTCCGGCGGACAGGGTGGCGCGGTGTTCAAGCAATACCGCAAGCGAGAATGTTTACCACACTACCTTATGACGGTCAATGCAAACCGAACGCCCGAATCCACCGCCTGTCAGGCTCCCGCCCCGGGTTTCTCCGCCCCCCGGCCTTGTGAAAAAACCGCGTTGCCGCCCCTTGTACCGGCGTGGTATGCTCGGCGACATCGCAGAGAAAACGTGACGGAGCAAGGAGGCTGTCATCCATGGCGAGAAAACGCGAAACCAGGACGGAAAGCGAGCAGCAGGACCCGGGGGGACGTGACGCGCAGGAAAACGCCGAGGCCCTGTTCCGCGTATTCAACGCGTTCGTCCCCGAATCCATGCGCAAGGCGATGCTGTTCGGGATCGGCAGCACCGTGCTCACCGAGCAGGCCATCCGCAAATACCTTTCCGAACTGCGCATGCCCAGCGAGGTGATTCAGTCCGTGGTGCAGCACAGCCAGCAGTCCAGAAACGATCTCATCCGGTTTGTCTCCGACGAGATGCGAAACGTGATGCGCCAGGCGGAAATAGCCAACGAACTGCGACGGTTTTTGGGCTCCATCACCATAAACATCTCCATGGAAATCGACTTCAATCCCAAGTACGGCGACGAAAGCCGTTCCGTCACCCTGGACGCCGGGCTTGCCAGGAAGCCGGAGCCGGAGAAGACGGCGACGGGCGGGAAAAAGGCGGCGAAGGCGAAAACCGGCTCCACGGCGAAAAAGCCGGCAGCCAGGTCGACCGGCGCGAAAGCGGGAACCGGTTCCGGCGCGAAGTCCTCCGGCGCGAAGTCCTCCGGCGCCAAGTCCTCGGGCGGGAAAACCGGGGCCTGAATCCGCGAGCGGTCGCAGGTGGTGCGGATGCCCGGCTCTGACGCCGCAGATTGCGTTTTAACAGGCTGTCAAAGACAAAAGACCTCTCCAGGTAAAGCAGCACGGCGGGGGCGTAACCAGTTCGTTCACGGGGGAGACTCCATGCGGGAATTCTGCCAGAACGCAACCAGCGCGGACCGCGTGTGCCGCGGAGTTCACGAGGTCCTGGCCAGCAGGACGACGGAGTACCAGGAGTGCACCATCTGGCGCTCGGAGACGCTGGGCACGTGCATCTCCATCGACGGGGACCTCCAGTCCACGGAGATGGACCTGCCCACCTACCACGAGGCGCTGGTGCATCCGGCCATGCTGGCCGCCGAGTATCCGGAGACCGTGCTGGTGTGCGGAGGCGGGGAGGGCGCGACCATACGGGAGGTGATGCGCCACAGGTCCGTGCGACGTGTGGTCATGGTGGACATCGACGCCGGTTTCGTGGATCTGTGCCGGGAACACGTGCCCGAGTGGAGCGCGGGCGCGTTCGACGATCCCCGGCTGGAACTGCTGCACGAGGACGTCTTCGACTACGTGGAGTCCACGGAGCAGAGGTTCGACGCCGTGATCGGCGACCTGACCGACCTGCTGGAGGAGGTGGCTCCGGGCAGGGGGTTCCATACGGAGGCTTTCTATTCGTCGCTGTACCGCCTTCTCAATCCGGGCGGCACCCTCTCCACCCAGGCCAGCGCCCTGGCCCTGTACGATCACGAAACTCACCTCGCCATCCGGAACAACGTCCGCGACGTGTTCGGGGACGCGCGTTCGTACCGGGTTCCGGTGGACTCCTTTTTCGTGGCGTGGTCCTTCGTACTGGCGAAAAAGGGCGGTCTGGCCCCGGCGGCGGACCTGGGCAGGCTCTTTTCCCTGAAGATGCGGGAATCAGGCCTGGAACTGGCGCATCACGACGCCGGGACACTGGCGGCGGCATTTGTCCACAACCGGCGTATCCAGAGCCTTCTGGAAGGATAGGACATGCGGGCATACATCACCACGAGCCACGAGTTTTACCATCCCCACTACGACTATTCGGACGGCGAGCCGTTTCCGTTCATGGACACGCCGGAACGCATGCTGACCATCCTGGCCGGGGTCCGGGCCGCCGGGATCGAGGTTTCGGAGATCACTCCCGAAGACCATTCAGCCACATTGTTCGCCCTGCACGACCGCGAATACGTCCAGGCCCTGGAAGAAGCGAGCGCGGCCATTCCCGAGGCCATCGAGTGGGCGCCTCCGGGGGCGATGCTGGTGGACGAGCATTCCGTGGTGGTGCCGGAAAACCCGGTGTGGGAGTATGCCGGAGACAGGGGCACGCCCCTCATGCCGGAGACCTGCGCGGCGGCGAGGGACGCCTTCAACGCGGTCTGCACCGTGGCCTCCCGGCTGCCGGAATCGGGCCGGGACCTTGCCGTGTTCACCCGTCCTCCGGGGCACCACGCGGGCAGGGCCCGATTTGCCGGGATGTGCTTTTTCAACAACTGCGCGGGAGCGGCCACCATCCTGGGCAGGCACGGCAGGGTGGCGGTGCTGGACCTGGACTACCACCTGGGAGACGGGGTGCTGGACTACGCCGGTGAAAACCTTCCGTACCTCTCCGTGCATGCGGCGACGGAAACCAGCTATCCCAACCGGGAGTTTCCCGCCTCGGAGCATCCGCACGCCCGTCTCGCCGGACTCGCACCGGGAGCCGGTATCCCGGAATACCTCGAGGCACTGGACTTTCTGCTGGGCGAGGCGCGCGCCTTCGCGCCGGACTACCTGGTGGTGCTGGTGGGGTTCGACTTCATCGCCACGGACTACATGCAGGACCAGCCCATGAACATCGCGCCGCCGGAGGCGGCCCGCATCGCGAAACGGGTGGCCCGGTTTCCGGCAAGGAAACTGTTCGTGCAGGAGGGCGGGTACGACCTGGCCACCCTGGCGGACACGGCCCGCCATTTTTTCGGGGCGGTGGTTGCCGCGTGAGGGACGCGGTCTCGGGCCGCTCGCAAAACAACAATTCGAGTCATCAGCTTTGCCAAACCATCTGGAGTCTGTCAGTGCGTACAAAACAATACGGAACCGGGGCCAAGCGCCGCCGCATTCACCTCGTGGTGCCCAAAACACCTGATAATTTCTGGAACATGCAGGGCACGGCGAACATGCTGGGCGCAAAGACCCTCATGCCCAACTCCGCCGTCGCCACCCTCATGGCCCTGACACCCCCGGACGTGTGCGTGGAGTACGTGCTGTCCGACGAGAACGTCGCGCCGCTGGACCCGGACCTTCCGTGCGACCTCGTTGCGGTCACCGGCAACATCGTCCATGCGAAACGCATCGAGGAACTTTGCCCCGATCTGCGGGCGCGCGGGCACGCCGTGGCCCTGGGCGGCCCGTTCGCCAGCCTGAACCGGGAACGGTGCCGGGGGCTGGCGAACCATCTGTTCATCGGCGAGGCCGAGTACACGTGGCCGCGATTTCTGCGGGAATGGGCCGGCGGCAATGCCGGCGCGGAGTACGTGCAGGAGGAGAAGTTGGATCTGGCGGACAGCCCGCCGCCTGACTGGTCCCTGATCCGCGCCAGGGACTACATCAACATCCCCGTGCAGACCAGCCGGGGCTGCCCCAACCGCTGCGACTTCTGCGACGTGGTCCAGTACGTGGGCCACAAATACCGCCACAAGAGCGCGGACCAGGTGCTTGCCGAGGTCAAAAACGCCCACGCCATCGGCGGCCGCACCGTCTTCTTTTCCGACGACAACTTCCTGGGCGACAAAAGGTTCACCCGGAGCCTGCTGGCAAAGGTCATCGAGTGGAACATGGAGCAGACGCGGCCCCTGTCCTTCTCCACGCAGATCACGGTGGAGGTGGCCCGGGATCCGGATCTGCTCAAACAGTTCGCGGACGCCCGGTTTTCCGTGCTGTTTCTGGGCGTGGAAACCCCCCGCGCGGAAAGCCTGCGGGACGTGAACAAGATGCAGAACCTCGCCCATGACATGGGCGAGGGCATCCGCGCCATCGGCAAGATGGGCATCGTGCCATTCCTTGGCCTCATGGTGGGGTTCGACCATGACGACGAGACCGTGTTCGGGGAAATTTCCCGGTTCGTCCGGGACACGAACAGCCCCATCGTCGGGTTGAGCCTGTTGAACGCGCCGCCGGGCACGCCCCTGTACAGGCGGCTGGAAAAGGAGGGACGGATCGCGGGTCCGGGGTTTGACGGCGACTGGCAACTGGGCACCAACGTGGTTCCCTTGCGGATGACGACCGGCGAACTTGTGGCCAGGACCTGGGATCTGTACAGGGAGGTGTACGATCCCGGCGTGTTCCTGGAACGCCTCACCAGTTGGCTGGCTTCCGTGGAATACCGGGGCGCCGAGTACCCGAAAAAGCGCTTCGACCCCGCGACCCTGGGCAGGGTAGGGCGGATTCTGTCCTACGTCCTGTTCAAAAGCGACCCGGCGGTGCGCAGGTGCTTTCGGGAAAGCGTGGCCCAGACCCGCCGCATCAATCCCGCCCTGTTCCGCCGCACCTTCACCCTGTTCACCCAGTACGCCCATTGTTTCGAGTATGGGCAAAGGTATGCCGGAGGGCCGGGATGACCGGTCCCGAGCCGGTTGTACGCCTCCTGAATCCGTGACGAAAATATTGAAAAAACTTTCAAGAGCCCCAAAAATCGCACTTTTTGCGTGTTCCTGAACAAATCTTCGTTTCACCCGGTGGGTGAAAGGATTTTTCGCCCTCCGGGGCG
>JBKHBM010000077.1:0-20998 GCA_046542385.1 Desulfatibacillaceae bacterium
AATGCCGGAACGGATTTTGTACCGCTCCTTGAACGCGCCGGTTTCCTGCTCCCGCGCTGAATGGAACACCTCCATGTTCAGGCATTCGTCCCGGAACGAGCCGTTGAAGCTCTCGCCAAAGGCGTTTTGCCATGGCTTTCCTGGATCGATATGGTGCGTCTTGACCTCGACATCCGCAAGCCATTTCCTGATGGCCTTGGCCACGAACTCCGGCCCGTTGTCGCTGCGTATGTACTCTGGAGTCCCGTACTTCCAAAAGAGCCTGGCCAGGCAATCCGCCACCTTTTGCGACGGAAAACGGTAGTCCACCTCGATGGCCAGGCACTGCCGGGTGAACTCGTCGATCACGGTCAGAAACCGCAGCTTGCGCCCCGAGAGGCAGGAATCGGCCATGAAGTCGTACGTCCACACGTGGTTGGGGCGCTCGGCCCGCAACGGGACGGGGGCCGCCTTGCCTCGACGCCGTTTCCTCTTGACGCGCGGCACGGTCAGGCCGTTTTCGCGCCACAGACGCTCGACTCGTTTGTGATTGATCCGCTCCAAGGTCTGCCGGACCAGGGCTTGGTGCGCGCGGCGATAACCGTATCGACGGTGCTTTTCGCTGATGGTGCGCAGGGCTTCGACGATCGGCGCGTCGTCCTTGCCTCGAACCTGGTACCGATAGCTCGACCGGCATATCTGGACCAGTTGGCAGGCACGGCGCTCCGACACCCCGGCATCCTTCATCTGCGTGACCGCCGCACGCTTCCGAGGAGCGGTTACGAGTTTTTTGAGAGCACCCCCTTCATGACGTCGATCTCAAGGTCCCTCTCGGCCAACAACCGCTTCAACCGACTGTTTTCCTTCTCCAATTCCTTGAGCCTGCGTACGTCGGAGTTGTCCATGCCCCCGTACTTCCTCCGCCACCGGTACTAGCTTTGCTCGGACACCCCGTGCAACCTGCAGACCTCGGCCACGGCCTTTTCGCCCTTCTCCACCTCGGCCAAAATCCCAACGATCTGCTCCTCGCTGAACCGCTTTTTTCTCATTCCGGTCTCCTTTCCCCGGAGACCCTAACATATCACATGGTACAGTTTTTGGGGGGCATGTCCATTATGAATGATATCTGTCGGTTACCTAATCACATCAGGCATGGGAAGTCAAGAAAATATGAGATATTGATAATTTAATCTGCTAGTTGGAGCGAGTGAAGAGGTTTTTACGAAGTCATCAAATATTCGCGGGGGTTTCGGTGGCAGCGCGGCTTGGCTCATGAAGCCGTGGCTCCCTTTTTGTCTGCTGCGGATAGGTTGCGGACGGTCGCAACGAACTCCGGGTCGTCCAGACGGTCAGCGGCGTCTTTAGTGCCTCCAGGCTGCAGGTGCCCACAGATGTCAACGGCACGCCAATGCTGTGGTGCCCCAGCTGGTCCTTGACGTGTGAGGAGGCGAGAGGTCTGGTGCCAGGGGGTTCCAATGGGAACGATTGTAAAGTCCTGGAATTGTTTGGTTGGCGGCTATGGGTCTGCGGGGACATACGGTAATTGGGCGGGGCGCGCGGACGGGTTTTGGCGGGTGATTTGGTACCTGGTGAAAAAGTCCTTGACACAGTGGGCGTCCTTGTTTAGATTCTACCAAAATTAGCTCGATCTAACATGAGGCGGCATGACCAGCGGGAAAACAGACAGCGACAAACCCATCACCTCCACCATGGAGGACTACCTCGAGGCCATTTACGACCTGGACCAGGAAAAACGCGTGGTCCGGGTGCGGGACATCGCCAAGCGCCTCGGGGTCCGCATGCCCACGGTCACCAGCATGCTCAAGAATCTTGGCTCCCGTGGCCTGGTGCATTACGAGAAGCACGAATACGTGGAGCTCACCGAGGACGGCGAGGCCGTGGGGTCGGAGATGCGGCGGCGGCATGAAGTCCTGCGGCGGTTTCTCACGGAAGTCCTCCAGGCGCCCCCGGATCGGGCCAACGCGGAGGCCTGCCTCGTGGAGCACGCCTTGAGCGAGGAGACCCTGGAAAGCCTCACGGACTTCATGGAGTTCATCCAGGTCTGTCCGCGGGCGGGAGACAACTGGCTCGAGCATTTTTCGGTGTTTCGCGAGCAGGGACGCTCTCCGGGAAGATGCCGGGAGCACGCGCCTGACTTTGTCGACAAATATGAGGCCTGCCTCGGGACCGGCGCATGCACGGCATGCAACGGAAAAGAGGGACCATCCGGCCGGGAGTGAACCGAAAAGCGGGGGCGCGGTGGCAGGCAGGACCCGCGCGCGCCAGAGCAGGCGAGCCCTCGCGACCGGAGAGCGGCTTCATGGCTCACCCCCGGACGTGAGCACGCCGCCAACTAGTATTGAATAATCAGGAACACGGTTTCCGGAAGGGTTTGACAACGCCGGACGCCGTTTTTTCGGCACATCAAGGTAGATGTTTCTAACCTAAAGAGGCAAGACTATCATGACCTCGGGCAAACTTCCCATCCAGCACGCACTCAAACAAAGCCTGGAACAGCTCCACCAGTCCCTCGAACAGCACCAGCGCATCATCGCGGCGGCCATCGAACACCGGGACCAGGCTCACGTACCAGCGGACCTCGCGCCACCCACGAACGGCCCCGAGCGCGAGGCGCGCCTCAAGGCCGCCATCGTGGAGGCCATCGACGTGCTCGACCAAAGCCGAAAGGCCTTCAAGTCCAAGCAACTGGAGGCGCTTCGCAAACACCTTACGAATGTACTGGCGGGGGAATAGGTCACCATGGGGTGTCTTACGGGTTCCGAACGCATGCACCTGGAATCGGTGAGGGCGCAACGCGGCACGCATACCTTGTGGCATGCGTGTGCACGGACACGGCCAAGAACCGGCGCCTTGAACTCATGAGAGGAGGACATGCATTGGAATCACACGAGATACCCAAATGCCAAAAGAGTATTGCAACGGCCATATCCGTGGCCGAAAGCGCGAAAAGCAGCTCGGGACCGGAGCGCCTCCGCTACTGGGAAACCCCTCAGGCCCTGCGTTGTCCCCTGGTCGGATTGTGCCTCACCATGCGCGAACAACGGGACCTTTTGGCGGGTGTCAGGATTTCCCACAAGGACAAGACACCGCACGAGATTCACCAGACCATCATCGCGGCGGCGCGGGAGAAAAGCCGCCTGTCCCATAGGATCGACCGGCTTCTTGCCCGAAAATACGAAAGCCGGGCCCGCCACCTCCGCGCCCTCTCCCTTCGCGAGTTCCTCGGCAACTGGAAGGTATGCCGCCAAACCGGAAAGTATGCCACGGCCCTGTGGGCAGCCGCCACGTGGCCGGGCCTACCTGATGACACCCTGGAGGCGCTGTTCGGTGACGTCCACATGGCCATGCACGACGCCCTGCTCGACGTCCCGAGACAGACGGAGGACATCGCGCGCCTCGACGAGCAGTTGCGGGAGCTGCGCGGGGCCCTGCGCGAGAAGAGCAAGGCGGAAAAGCGGATGGGCGAGGATTGCGCGCGCCTTGCCGCGAGAATTGCCTCGGCCGAGGGCGGCCTTGCGCGTAGCGAGCAGGAGAACGCCCGGCTCACGCAAAAGATCGAGGAGCTTCGCGCGGTGGGCCCGTCACGGGACGTGCGGGAAGACAATCTGCAACTCCGGTCCAAGGTGACGTCGCTGATCTATCAACTGGAGGTGGAGCGGGAACGCCGGGAGCGCGCGGAAGGGGACCTTGCCCGGATGCGCGGCGAGCGTGACGGACTCCAGGCCGCCTGCGCGCGTGGCGCCTCGTGCCCGGGAGTTGCCGGCGAGGCCTGCGACAGGACGTGTGACGCCACGTGTCCGAATTTCGATGTCTGCGGCAAGTGCGTGCTGTTCGTGGGAGGGATCGAGCGCATGCGCCCCCTGCTTCGCAACCTGGTGGAGACCGGAGGCGGGCTGTTCGAATACCACGATGGCGACCTGCGAAACGGGGCGGAGGGCCTGGAGGGCCGGATGATGTGGGCGGATATGGTGTTGTGCCCGGTGAATCCCAACAGTCACGGGGCATGCAAGGCGGTCAAGCGTTTTGGCAAGAAGTATGGCAAGCCCGTGCATTTCCTGTCCAACTCCAGCCTGTCGGCGGTGCGGGAGGTGCTGCGGCAGGCGGGCAATGCGCCGGGCGAAGGGATGTAGACTGTTTACATACGTTGATTGCGACAAGGAGGACAAGAGATGCGAAAAGCAAACGGCAGCGTGGAAACCTGGTGGGAGGAACTGGTTACCCTGATGTCTGAGCGGGGTGCGGGAAAGATCAACTGCGGTTGCCGGTTTGGGAGCCGTCGGCCGACCGTGGCGTCCGGCAGTTCGGAACCGGAGGCTGGGGCGGTAGATGCGGAAAAAAGCGCTTGACAAGCGATGGCCCATTTGAGATAAGCAGGCCTCGCCCAGATAGGGGCATCTAATAAAGAGAGCAATTCCTTACGGCCTTCGGCCCCATCGGGCGCGAAGGAAGTGAAGGCGCAATGTCTGACATGCTCCCATGTCCGCTTGCGCCTTTTTTTGTGCACACATCGAAAGGCATGCCATGACCACGAAACACCTGACCCTTGATCAGATGAAACCCGGCGCCACGTGCCGCATCAGAAAACTCTCCATCCGAGACAAACTCGGACAGCGCCTGTTGGACATGGGCGTCTACACCGGCCTCATTGTCAAGGTGCTCCGAAACGCCCCCTTGGAAGACCCCATGGAAATCGAACTGGACGGATACTGCGTGAGCCTGCGCCATGATGAAGCCCGCTTCGTGCAGGTGGAGGCTGTATGAGTTCCGACAACACCCTCGTGGCCCTTGCCGGTCAGCCCAATTGCGGGAAATCCACGGTGTTCAACGCCCTGTGCGGAACCAGCCAGCACGTTGCAAACTATCCGGGCGTCACCGTGGACAAGAAGGTCGGCTGGTATCGCCAGGGCGGCGCCCGCTGGGAAGTGGTAGACCTTCCGGGCACCTACAGCCTTACCTCCTACTCCCCAGAGGAGCGGGTGGCCCGGGATTTCATCCTCCACGAGAGGCCGTCCGTGGTGGTGAACGTGACCGACGCCACGAACCTCAAACGCAGCCTCTACCTGACCTTCCAGCTCACCGAGATGGAGGCGCCTGTTGTTCTCGACGTGAACATGATGGACCTGGCGGAAAAGCGGGGCATTCGCATCGACGCCGACAAGCTGCGCCGACGGCTTGGGGTGCCCGTGGTGCTTACGGCCATGAAGGCCGGCCGGGGAAAAAAGGAGCTGGCCGAGGAAATCCGGAAAGCCGCGGGCTCGAGTATGGCCAAGGCGGCCCGTGTCGATTATGGCGAGCTGGAAGAGGGTTTGCGCGATATCGAACGCAGGCTCCAGGGGGCCCCCGGGCTCTCGACACAGGCGCCTTTGCGCTGGGTCGCCATCAAGCTGATGGAAAACGACGCGGAGGCACGGGCCATGATCGAACAGGCGCATCCGCAGGCCACCGAGTTTCTGGCCTACTTGGACACGCGCCGGATCCACTTCGAGGAAACGCATGACGAACCCCCGGAGGTGGCCATCGCTCAGGCCCGCTACCGCGTTGCCGACGACATCGCGCGCACCTGCATCGTCAATACGAAAGAGGGCGGACGCACGCTCACGGACCGGATAGACAGCGTGGTCTGCCACAAGGTCGCGGGCCCTGTCGTGCTCATTGGCATTATCTGGCTGCTGTACTACCTGGCCATTGTCCAGGGCTATAACATAACGAATTACACCTGGCCCCTGCTGGCAAAAATCCGCTCCCTGGTGGAAGTCGCCATGCCCGCGCCGGGGTTCATCGAAATCCCTCTTTTGCGGGCCTTCTCCCTTTGGTTCGTGGACAGTGTAAATGCTCTGCTGAATTACATCCCCATCTTCTTCATCCTGTTTGCGCTCATCGCCATTTTGGAGGACTCGGGGTACATGCCTCGGATGGCCTTCATCATGGACCGGCTGTTCGGGCGCTACGGCCTGCACGGCCAGTCCACCCTGCCCATGGTGCTGGGCGGCATCTACGTGGGCGGTTGCGCCGTGCCGGGGGTCATGTCCTGCAAGGGCATCCCGGACGAACGCTCCCGGCTGGCCACCATCCTCATCATCCCCCTGTTGAACTGCCTGGCCAAGGTGCCGCTATACGTGCTGCTGATCAACATCTATTTCGCCGCGCACAAGCCCCTGGCCATGTTCTTCATCTCCACCATCAGCCTGCTCATGGTGCTGCCGGTCTCCAAGCTGCTCACCATGACGGTGCTCAGGGACAAGGAGACGGCGCCCTTTGTCATGGAGATGCCACCCTACCATGTGCCCTCGATCCGGGCAGTGCTCATGCGCGCGGTCGAACGGGTGTGGCTGTTCATCCGGAAGATCACCACCATCGTCGCCGCGGTGGCCGTGGTCATCTTCGTGCTCCTGCAGTTCCCCGGCATAAGCGATGAGCGCATGGCCCACTACGAGGCGGAAAAGCAGGAGGCCTTGGGCGCCTTCTTTTCGGCCGTCAAGGGCACCCGGTATGCCGGCATGTTACGCGAGGACGGGACGGTGATGGACCTGTTGAACTACTACGACGCGTACAAGGACGCCCGCATGCGCGCCAAGGGCGCAGATGCCACGGCGGAATTGAACGCGCGGTTCGAGGAGGAGAACACCGCGTTCTTCGCCATCGCGACCCGCGGGGGCGGGCGGGACGGCAAGAAGGTGAACGCCGCGTTGCGCAAGCTGCACAGGACCCGTCAATTGCTGCTCCAGGACATGCGCAAGGAGAGGATCGACAGCAGCTTCCTAGGCCGCGCCGGGCAGGCCCTGGTGCCGGTGACGCGTTTTGCGGGTTTTGACTGGAAGGTGAACGTGGCGCTGTTGAGCGCGCTGGCGGCCAAGGAGAGCAGCGTGGCCACCTTGGGCGCCTTGTACCAGCCGGACGAGGGCGAGACCGGCGGCCAAACCCTTGAGGAGCGCATGGGAGAGGACGCCGAGGGGTTCACGCCGCTGCATGCGCTCGCCCTCATGCTCTTCATGGTCCTGTACCCGCCGTGCCTGGCCACCACCATCGCGGTCAAGGTGCAGACCAATTCCGTCAAGTGGATGCTGTTTTCCGTGGCCTATCCCATGGCCCTGGGCCTCATCGTCGCCGTGCTCGTCTTCTCCGGCGGCAGCGCCCTGGGCGTCACGGGGTTGCAGGCCATGTTCCTTTTCTACGGCGCGGCACTGGCCGTGACCATCGTGTTCGGGTTTTTGAGGAACCCGGCGGACCAACAACCAAAGGGAGTAATCCAATGAAAAAGACAGCGAGTTTTCTGGCAATCCTGGCCCTGTGCATCGTGCTTGCCGCCCCGGTCATGGCCCACACGCCCCTGTGCGCGTGCTGGGACAACGGGGACGGCACCATCACCTGCGAGGGGGGCTTCTCGGACGGTTCGTCCGCGGCTGGCGTGGAAATCCGCGCGGTGGACGAGGACGGCAAGGTGCTGGTCAAGGGCGCCATGGACCAACTGGGCGAGTTCACCTTCGACAAGCCCAAGGGGGACTACAAGGTGGAGTTCGATGCGGGCCCGGGCCACGTGGTGGAGATGGATGGCAAGGATATCGCCGAATAGCGGGATGTCCGATTGAGTGCACAATCTAACAAAAGGAGTCGGATGATGAAAGGCAGGATTCTTGTACTGGCGGGATTGCTCATGCTCATGGCCGCGCCGGCCTGGGCGCATTTCCAGATGATCTACACCCCCGAGTCCGCTTTGGAAAAGGGAGGGGACATCCCCTTGCGGCTGGTCTTCACCCATCCTTTCGAGGCGGGGCATACCATGGACATGGGCACGCCAGAAGAGTTCTACGTGGTGCGCAAGGGCAAGACCACGGACCTGTTGGGCAGCCTCGAACCCATCCAATGGCGGAGTCTGGACAACAGCGGCAAGGCGTACGCGGCCACGCACAAGATCAGGGGCATGGGCGACAACGTTTTCGTGGTGGTCCCGTCCCCGTACTTCGAGGCCAACGAGGACGCATACATCCAGCAGATCACCAAGGTGGTGGTGAACAGCGGCGGCCTGCCGACCGACTGGGACGCGAAAATCGGCCTGCCCGCGGAGGTCGTCCCCCTGGACAAGCCCTACGCCCTGTGGACCGGGATGGTATTCCGCGGCACGGTGATGGGTGGCGGCAAGCCCGTGCCCCATGCCGAGATCGAGGTGGAGTACCTGAACCACGAGCCCCTGGTGGACAAAAACGCCTTTGCGAGCCATCCCGCCGTGGAGGCGCCCCAGGACTCCTTTGTCACCATGGGAATCAAGGCCAATGCAAACGGCGAGTTCTCCTTCGGCATTCCAAGGGCCGGTTGGTGGGGCTTCTGCGCCCTGGGCGCGGGTCCCGCGGATTCTCACAAAGGCAAGGAACTCTCCCAGGACGCCGTGATCTGGGTCCAGGCTCGGGACATGAAATAGGCTGACGAAAACGTGTACCCCGGGGGGCGCCCTCCGTTTCCGTTCTCCACCTCCTGGGGCGGGTACGGGTGCGCCCCCATCCCCCCTGAGGCGGGAGTGGCAAACAGAAAGGTGATTGGCATGAAGCATCATGAATCGACACGGCTGGCGCAGGAGGAAGGGTTCGGCAGCGTATCCCACACGAGTTGCGGGGTATTTCACGTACATATGCCCGGGGTCTCCGTGCACCTCAAGGAACGCGAGTTCCTGCGCCTGTGCGACATGATGGCGCGGGCCGCAAGAGCGCATCGCGACGGCGGCGCCGCGTCAACACCGCTCTTGACCCTGATCGCGGGCGGGCAGGCTTCCCTGGTGAAGGGAGTGTGACCATGGACAAGGTCGTTGTGGCAATCTGCGTGGCCCTGGCTGTCTGGTACCTGGCGCGGCGCTTCCGCGCGGCGGTGCGCGGCGATCCGGGGGGCGGCGGGTGCGCGGGTTGTCCCGGTTGCGGGACAGGCGCGCAACAGCCCGGAGGGCCGGATTGCCCGGGAACGGAGGAGTCCTTGTCGTGTTCGCCGAGAGGCGAGGAGGACCGGGATGGCCCGGGGAACCGGGGTCGTCCGGGTGAATCGTGACAGGAGCCTTGGCCCGATGTTGGGTGATCCCCATCACCCGATGACGTCTTACGGGTTTCGATAGAGTCGAAACAAGTGAAGGCGCGGTATAGGCCGGAAACCATCCGGTCCGCCGTGCCTTTTTTTTGGGGAGTGCGTGGGGAATTGGCTGGCGGTTTTTCCGGGGACGGGTTCCCGGGAGCCCGCGCGAGGGTATCCACCCTGATTTCTCAAGAGGAAATGGAGGAAGTGAAATGCGAGTACGAAGCATGGTAGTGGCGGCGGTTCTCCTTGTCCTGATGCTGTCTGCGCCGGCATACGCCGGGGAGGACGGAGCCACCGTGGGAAGCCTGGCCCAGGCCCTTGAGATCTCGGGGGCTCTGGAAGTGGAGGTGGGGTTCGCGGATGACTTCGCCGGCGAGGACGCCAGCGACGGCACGCTGTCCACCGTGGAATTCGGGGTGGACGTAACGGCGTGCGATTGGGCCACCGGCAGCGTGGTGTTCCTGTGGGAGGAGGACGACACGGAGCAGGTGGAACTGGACGAAGGCAGCATCACTCTCGGCAACCTGGAACGCTTTCCCCTTTACCTGCAGGCCGGCAAATATGTGGTGCCTTTCGGGCGCTACGAAACCCTTGTGATTTCCGATCCCCTGACCCTGGAGTTGGGCGAAACCCGCGAGTCCGCCCTGGGCGTGGGGTTTGAAGCCCACGGGGCCTATGGCATGGTGTACGGCTTCAACGGCGACGTGGACCAAATCGGTGACAACGACCAGATCAACGGATACGGCGCCAGCGTGGGGTTTGTCGTGGAACGCGACACCATGGCCTTGGATGTGGGGGCCGGCGTCCTGTCCAACATCCTGGAATCGGACACGTACGGGGACTGGTTCCTAGGCGAGCACGAAGACCCGGCGGGAAACCCGGCTTACCTGGGCGTGGATGAATTCGTGGCGGGCTACGCCCTCCATGCCGTTGCCGGGGTGGGCCCAGTGACCCTCATCGGCGAATACGTGAGCGCCGCCGAGGACCCGGAGTTCCACTTGTTCGACGCCACCACCGATGCCCTGGTGCGGGTGTATGAGGTGGATCGCCCGTCCGCCTGGAGCGTGGAGGCGGGCGTCACCTTCCCGGTAATGGGGCGGAAGGCGACCGTTGCCCTGGCCTGGCAGGGCACCGACAACAGCGTCATGCTTGAACTCCCCGAAACCCGCCTGTTGGGAAGCATCGGCGTGGCCATCAACGACTACGTCGCCGTGGCCGTGGAGTACTCCCATGACGAGGATTACGCAGCCGGGGAAGGCGGTACCGGCGAGAACGCGGACGCCGGCACGCTGCAACTCGCGCTATCCTTCTGATTCCGGGCCGCCCCGGCCCCTAACCCGACACCCCCAAGGAAAGGAATGAACCATGGGCAAACTGATTGACGACCTTGAACATCTGAAGGCGGACATCCAGCACATCCACGACGACGTGGAGCATTTGGGCAAGGACCTGGAGAACCTGGCGGAGAAGGCGGGCCGGGACGTGGCAGACATGCCGGCGTTCAGGGACCTGAAGGACCATCTCGTGGACCTGGACCACCATGCCCACGACGTCCTGAGCCACGTCGCTCACGTCCGGTCCGAAACCATGGAATAACCTGGGATCACGGCGGTCCCTGTCCGTGGGGGCCGCCTTTCCCCCGTGCGTTCCTATGGATCGGCAATGGCGGGTGCGAAGGAGGATGTTCCTTGTTCAATCTGGCGGGCTTTCTGATCGCCAATGCCTATCCAATCAACTAGCAGATGCACGGCGATATCCGCATGGCCCTCGATAAGCGGAGCGCCGGCCAAACGGCCATCGACCTCCTCGGGGGCATGCGTATTCCCGGTGGCCAGCCGCCGATTGTACCGTAGGCACGAGCTGGAGTTCGTCGAAATCATTCGGCCCGCTTAACCATTCGGAATAGCCCTACATTCAGCCACCGTGGGGATTTTCAGGCGGATGGCGAGATTCCCAACAAGCGATACAACAAGCATCCGTGGCAGAAGCACATGATAGATAAGGCCTCGTGCCTTTTGAACGTATGACCGCCTCCCGGCGGAGTAGGTCCAGATCGTATGTGAGATGGAGGTTTCCGTGGCTCAGCAGCGGGTAATCATGCTTCGGCCCGAAAATGTCTCCAATTTTGGCCAGCAGGTCTTGAATATGCCGAACTGTCTGTGCTGCATGCCGTCCGGCACCTTGACGATGACGGAAGCCGTCAGCCCTCCGCGCGCGGGATCAGGGTCACGCGGGGACGGTGGCGGGTCGGTTCGCGGTCCACGAGGGAGTGGATTCCGTATGCCTGGTGGAGGTTGCCCGCCGTGATGACCGACTCCGGGGGGCCCTCGGCCAGGACCCTGCCGTCGGAGAGCAGGTAGAGGCGGTCGCAATAGAGGGCGGCGAGGTTCACGTCGTGGCTCACCATGAGAACTCCCAGGTTCTCCGTAGTGCAGGCATCTTCGAGCATGTCCAGGATTCGCAACTGGTAGTTCATGTCCAGGGCGCTGGTGGGCTCGTCCAGGAAGAGCGCCCGCGGCCTGGCAACGAGGGCCCGGGCGAGGGCCGTGCGCTGCCGTTCGCCCCCCGAGAGGTCCCCCACCGCCCTATTGGCCAGTTCCTCGAGGCCCGTCAGACGCAGGGCGTGCCCGGCGGCATCCAGGTCCTCCGGGTTCTCGAACATGCGCCAGCCCATGTGGGCGAAGCGTCCGGACAGCACGGTCTCCATGACGGAAAACCCGGCGCACATCTGGGGCGTCTGGGTCACCACCCCCAGCAGCCGGGCGATCCGGCGTCTGGGGATGTTGCCCAGGACCTCGCCATTGAGGCGTACCGATCCGCTCTTCGGGGCGAGGGCTCCGGACAACAGGGCCATCAGGGTGGATTTCCCGCTCCCATTGGGGCCGATCACCCCCACCAGTTCCCCTGGGTGAAGCGCAAGGCACAGGTCCGCGAGGATTTGTCGCCTTCCGTACGAAAATGCCAAATGCAGGCCCTCGACCAGCGCTGTTCCGCCGTGCTTTACCACCACCGGCTCCCCTTCTTCATGAGCAGCAACAGGAAAAACGGCGCGCCCAGAAAGGCCGTGACCACGCCCACGGGAAGCTGGGCGGGGCGGATGATGACCCGCGCGGCCGTGTCCGCAGCGATGAGAAAGATCGCGCCGAAGAGCGTGCCGCAGGGCACCAGCATCCTGTGGTCGTACCCCAGCGCCATTCGGGTGATGTGTGGCACCATCAGGCCGGCAAAGCCGATGACGCCGGCGATGCTCACCGTGACGCCGCACAGAAGGCTCATGAGGAAAAAGAGCCCCACCTTGACCCGCTCCACGGCCATCCCCGCGTGCAGGGCCGCCTCGTCCCCGGCCGCCAGAAGGTTCAGGTGGCGGGAAAACGCCATGACAAGGGCCGCGCCCGTCGCCACCGCCGGGAGCAGCAGCCACAGGTGCGACAGCCTGGTCCCGCTCAGGTCCCCGTAGAGCCAGAACAGGATGTCGTGGAGTTTCTGGTCGGTGGTGGTGAAGATGACGTACATGATGACCGACCCGCAAAAGGCGTTCACCATGACGCCGGTGAGAACCAGCGTCGCCGTCTCCATCCTTCCTTCCCGGCGCGCGATGCCGACGACGAGAAAGACCGTGGCCACGGCCCCGGCAAAGGCCGCGGCGGCCATGTGCCAGGAACCCGCCATGCCGAGCGTCACGGCCACGCACGCGCCGCAGGCCGCGCCACCGCTGACGCCGAGCACGAACGGTTCGGCCAGCGGGTTGCGCAGTATGCCCTGGAACACGGTGCCGCACAAACCAAGGGCAGCGCCCACGCAGCCGGCCACGAGGATCCTTGGCAGGCGGTAGTGGGTCAGGATGATGGATGCGGACTCGTCCGCCCCGCTGCCCCGCATCCACTGGAACACTTGCGAGATGGGAAGGGATACCGCACCCATGCCGAGGCAGATGAAGATGGTCGCGGCCAACAGCAGGGCGAGGGCCAGGCAGGCGACGGCCACTTTGATGGAGGTTACGCGCATACGTTTTCCATGGGCGAAAACCGCGCCTGGTGTCCCGAATCCGTGCCGGGGTCACGGTCCCCGGTTTTCACGGGTATCGGGAAACAGGCCGGGATGGAGGATTTCGGCCAGCAGTGTCAATCCCTGGCCGAGCCGCGGGCCGGGCCGGTCCACGAGGTCGCTCTGCACGCTGTGAATCCTGAGCCCTTGCAGGGTGCCGATGCCGGGCTGGTTCCGCCAGAACTGCTCGAGGCTCTCCCTCTCCGCGCCCCGCTCCATTGTGGAGACGATGATCGCCTCGGGACGGGACTGCAGGATGGTATCGAAGCTGAGCCTGGGCCAGGAGCCGGAGGCATCGGCCGCCAGGTTCTCGGCCCCGGCCATGGTAAGCAGCCGGTCCGGAAACGTGTCTTTCCCCACGGAAACCACGGGACGGTTGCCGATGATGAACAACGTCCGCACCGGGCGGATGCCGTGCACCATCCGCTCCACGCGGTCGAATTTCGCCTGGATTTCCCGGGCCAGGTCCCGGCCCCGTTCCGGCACTCCGCACACCGCGCCCAGAAGCTCGATGATTTCCGGGACCTGCCTGGGATCGCGGATCCAGGTCACGAAGACGGGAATGTTCGCCACCTCCAGTTGCTCCACGACCCATGGCGGATTGCCGCCTCCTTCCACCAGCACGAGGTCCGGAGCCAGGGAAAGGATGCTTTCCATGCTGGGTGTCTGATAGTCACCGACGCGTGGCAGGCTCCTGGCCTCCTGGGGATGATCCGCCCACTGGGTGGCGCCCACCATGCGCTCGCCCAGGCCGAGGGCGAACACGATTTCCGTCAGGGACGGGATGAGCGCGATGATTCGTTGGGGCGGCGTGTCCAGGCGAACCTCGCGGCCCATGTTGTCGACATAGGTTTGGGCCCGGGCGGTTGCCGGACCGGCACACATCGCCGCCACCAGGGTCAGGAGCGCCCAGGCGAAAAGGCTCCGCAAGGTATTCGTCCGCCTTTTGTCCATCATCCGTTACCACCTTTCTTCCCGCAATGAATGCGTCATTCCTCCTGACGCCGCTCCCGCGCCGCAATTCCGGTCATCAACGCATTCATGGCGGTTTTCAGCACCGGCGGCAGCGTGTCGTCCGCCACCAGGTCGAGCTTCTGGTCCACGGGTTTGCCGGCAACCCGTTCGGCCATCTCCCAGGCCCAGATGTCGAAGGCGGCCGTGTCGGCCACGAGTCCGGCCTCCGCGGCGTCGCTCAGGGCCATGGCGCCGGTCACGAACCCGGCGATCTCCGGGTCGAGCAGCAGGGCTTCCAACTCCGCTGCCATTGCCCCACCGTCCATGTTGCAGTCGCACGGTCCCTTGGGGGTGATGCCGTACATTGTAATCCCCCTGTCCCGCAGGCGCTGAAAGTTGTGTCGTTCGGCAACCATGCCGTTCTGTTTATACACGGCATCCCGCACGGCCTCGTACACCGCCCTGGCAATGAGTTCGCCCAGCTTGGAGTGGCCGCCCGCGTTGTCCAGCAGGGTGCCCCGGCCCTCCACCACCAGGACGTTGTCCGTGCCCGTGCCCGTGGCCTGGCAGGTTGGGGCGAGATGCGTGCTGCGCACGTCCATGTCCTGCAGGGCGGCGGACTTCGCCTCGGTGGCGGAAATGATCGCGCGGGACATGGCCCGGGGCGTCAGGCGCATGTTGGTGAGGATGATGGTGTTGATGGTGCCGTGGGCGAAGTCGGGTTCGTAAAACATGCCCGTGTCCTCGCCCATGCGCACGGCGTTCGACAGGACGCCGGCCGTGACCAGCGCCCAGACGGACAGGTCCCGGTGGTCCTTGCGAACCACGGCCAGGTTGTCCATGTCCGCGCCGGTGAACAGGAGTGAGGCGTTCTTTTCCGTTAGTCCCAGCACGCCGTGCACGTGATCCCGCACGCCGGCCAGGCCCTTGTCGTGGCCGATGCCCCAGGCTGGCGGGGGGGAATAGTGGTTGCCCACGGTGCCGATGCCCTGGCGCTGTCCTTCCAGGGTGCTGACCACGGCCATGGGTTCGGCCAACTCCAGGAGCAGGGTCCGGTTGGTGAAGTCGTGAATCCGGCTCTCGAGCACCCGCGCGGACCTGACGCAAGACGCGTCCAGGGCGAGGTCGCGGGAGCCCGTGACCTCCTCGGGCAGGACCAGGTTTTCCGGCTTGCCGAACGCCTCGGTGTAGATGCTGGCGGCGAGCCACTGCACAAAATATCCCGTGTGCGAAGCGGCCCGGCAGGTGAGGTCGCACGGGAACCAGTGGATGCGGCCGTGTTTCACCGCGTCCACGTCCCGCCATCCGGGCTTGTCGAAGAACGCCCCGGCCACCTGCCGGTCCCCGCCGCAGCCGTAGAGCACCTGGGGGTTGTACTCCAGCCACTGGTCGAGGGAAATCCCGACCACCGCGCCGTCTTTCCCCCATACTGGCGGAATGCCGCCCGCCGCGCGGATCATGTCATTTTGGAAACTGTCGTCCCCCGGGGCCATGGGCGTTTCCCGGCCCATGAGGCGCATGACCCGGAGACGTTCGCCCTCTGGGACCCGCGCAACCTTGGCGGCCACCAAGTCCATTTCACTCCGGATGCGGGTGACGAGCGCCTCGGCCGCATCCTTCCTGTGAAGTATGGCGCCCACCTGGCGAATGGTTTCGAAACTGTCCTCGAGGGAATCCACCTCCAGGCAGATCAGCCGGACGTCCGTGTCCTCGAACCGGTCGATCACGTCGGCCTGCAGCGAGGAGATCAGCACCGCGTCGGGGTCGAGCGCCGCCACGTGAGCCACGGACGGGGAAAAGAACCCGCCCACCACGGGCAGGCGGTTGGCTTCCGCGGGCCATCGGTCGTGGTATGTTACGCCGACCAGGGTATCCCCCGCGCCGAGGGCGAACACGATTTCCGTCAGGGACGGAACCAGGCTCACCACCCGGCGCGGGGGTGCATCGAGGAGGATGCTCCGGCCCTGGTCATCCACGAGGGTTTCGGACCACCCGGGCGCGGCAGTGCTCCCCACGAGGAGAGCCACGAGCAAGGCCACAAGAGTGTGGTGATGGCGCTTCAGCATGCTGGGTATCAACATCATAGCGCTGTCCTTCATGGTTCCGACAACTTGTCCGACAGGGGAGCCCTGCCGCCGCCGTCGGGTTTGCAGGCAGTTGTTGGCGGTGTTGCCAATCGCTTCAATAGGTTGCCGGGCCGGGTATCGGGGAGCCGGCCGGTATCCGGCTCCCCTGACCACGGGTTAGGGTTTGCGAGTTAGGAGTGATGGATATGATGCGGGACTCCCGTTGGCTGGACGGAAGCCCGGAGCATCCGTTCTCAGCGCGTGCGCGGCCTTGTGAGCGCATTGATGAAACACCCGCTGTCGCCGTCCGACGATGCAGTGCCGGTATTGGTCGACGCAGGAGTTGCCGCCGGCGTCATGGCCCATCCGCCCGGGTCCCGGATCACGCCGGGTGCCGGGTCCAGGTCGAATGCGTCGCCGTCCACCAGTCGCAACACCACCGTGTTGCCGTCCACCAGAGTGTAGTTGTAGGAGTCGAACAGCACGAAATCGCCGGCGGCATTGATTTTATAATATGCCGCGTCGGCGGTCCGCGTCGTGGGGAACGTCACGGTGACATCCACGGCCGCACCCGGGGCGAGACCGTTGATGGTGAATCCCACCAAGCCATCCACGAACTGCTTGTCCGGCTTGTTCGCGGCTTCGGTGTAGTCCGCGGCGGCCTTGGCAACCACGTCGGAAAGAACTCCACTCGCGATTTCCACTTTCATGGCGCCCGAGCCTGTGGGTGCATGGACCTGTTTCGTGGTGTTCTCCTCCTCGGGGGGTCCGGGCCAGATGGTGGGCGGACAGAAGGCGATGGTGCCGGGGTTGAGATTCGTGCCCACGGCCTCGTCCACCGAATCGTCGGCAGGGTCCACGATGTATACCTTGGCGTCCATGGTGCTGCTGATCCACAAGAGGCCGTTTTCGTCCACCGCCGCGCCGGATTCGTTGGGCGAGAGGCTCTTGCCGTCCAGGGCCTCCACGGTGTCCGCTTCAACGGCGCCCGTGGTGGGGTTGAACGTGTGCAGGTTGTTGTCGCCCCAACCCACGTATCCGATGAAGTAGCCCTTGCTGGGGGAAACCACGTACGCTCCGGCGATGGCACCGTAGGGGTGATCGCCCTCCGGGCCGTCCGGGCCGTCGTCCACCAGCAGGGTCGCGGCGTAGGTGTCAGGGTCGACAGTCACGATGCCGCCTGTGTAAAGGTAGGGGCTCTCCGCGTCGAAACCGGGGTACTTGCCCACGCAACCCACGTAGATGGTATCGTTCTCCGGCAGGTATTGGATGGTGGCCGGATTCCTCCCAGGGATTTCGATGCCCTTCAGTCCATTGGGCTCGGCGCCGCCCGTGGTGTCGATCTCCTGGTCGGTAGCCACATCGAACACCGCAACGTAGGCGTTTACGGCGGGTTCCCAATCAACCAGCCGCTGCATCACCAAAAAGAGCTTGCCGTCCACGATGACTCCGGCATGCATCTCGGGCACGCCGTCCGCGCCGTTGGCATACTGCGAGAGGTCGAGTTCCCCGATCTTTTCGCCGTTTTGCGGATTGACGATCCAGCACGTGGTCAGTTCGTACATGGGCATGTAGGCCTTGTTGGCGTTAACGAAGATCATGTCGTGGGGATTGGCGCTGTTCACGCCGTCCGGGAGTACGGAGACCTGGTAGTCGGGCACGGTGGGAGTGTCGATGTGAAACCTGGTCAGGCTGTCGGCCATGTATCGCCCGATCAGGTAGAAGTAGTCACCGTAGGAGCGGATGATCCAGTCGGATGTGGCCGTGGGGAACACATCGACCTGCTTGCTCCTGGGGCCTCCGGCGGGGTTGACGTCCACCACGGCGTGGGCCGCGCCGGACCAGTCCGCCTGGGTGGTCTGCACCACTGCCTTCTGAGCGGCCACGCCCGTGCCCGGCGCCAGGCAGGGTACAAGACAAACCATCAACATCGCCGCGGTACATGCCTTGATCTTGCGAACGGTACTACCTGTCATGGTGATCCTCCCATATCGTGTGCGTTGCGGCCGTGGGCATGCCATGCCGTTTCCGGCCAGTGGATTCCGAAAGCTCCCGATTTCAAAGGTCATGGCGGAGTGTCGCGAAAAACGCCCTGCCAGGCTGCGGGTATCCGTTGAAATCTTCATGTTGACGGTCGCGCAGGTTTCTGCCTTCCACCTCCAGTGTGAACCCCTTGTACGTGTAGGCTGCTCCCGCGTTCAGTTCCTTCTTTTCCGGGGCCTCCACGAAGTTCGCGCTGTCGTAGTAGATTCCGTTCTCATACACGTACTCCCCGTACAGCATGACACCGGCGAAACGGGCCGTGAGTTTGCCAACGGCCGAGTACTCGTGGCGGCCGGGCAGGCGCTTGTCGTCGAAAGCGGGGATTACCTGGTTCACGGCCACCGGGTCCTGCCAAGTGAAGTTGCCGGAAGCGGTGAAGTACCGCAGCAGGTCCACTGTCGCCGTGGCCTCCACTCCCGAGATGTCGGCTTCCGAGATGTTCACGGATTTCCCCACCCCCCGGGCGTCATAGGTGCGTGTGATGAGATCCTCCACGTCGCTGTGGAAGTACGCGGCGCCCAGCGCAACGTGGGAAAGCCATTCGTGGCCGGGAAACACGCTGACCTCGAACCCCGCGTCCCAGTTCACACCCTTTTCGGCAACGAGGTTATCGTTTCCCAGGAAGAATCCCCGGTCGCCGAAGAGTTCGAAGAAGGAGGGCTCCCGGACGTATTCGGCCACATTGGCCTTCAGGGTGAGCCAGTGGAAGGGTTTGGCCTTCACCCCGGCCTGTGGCATGGCGTATGAGTCCGTGCGCTCCTCCTTTGCCAGGGCCGCACCCCACACCGTCTCTCCGCTGTGCATGTCGTCCTCCAGCCACACGAACCGGACAGCAGGGCTCACCACCACACGCTCACCCCACAGGATCACGTTGTCCTGGACGGCGGCGGTCACCATGTCCCTTGTGCTGTCCTTGGGGTTCACCTTCTGCAACAGGTCCTCGGGCTCGTAGGTTTCGTGCAGCACTTCCACGTTGGTGCTGAGGATGTTGTGGCGGGTCACCCACTCGGCGAAAAGGCCGCCCGTCAGGCGTCGGGTCGTGTACTCGTTCAGTTGCCGGCCCAGGCCGACGCTGCCGTGGATGTCGTCGTACCGTTCGTGTTTCCAGAGGTAGCTTGCCGAAAGTGCCGTGTTGATTTCCAGTGGAGTGAGGCCGTCCGCAGTGAAGCGCAGGGCCGTGATGTTTCTTTGGGTGTCGTACGAGGTGTCGGCGGTCTCGCGGTTGATCCAGTTGGGCAGGTTCTGATCCTTCCTGAAGAACTGGTTCATGGCGTCCACCCGAAGGTTCGGCGTGAAGTCGTATCCGACCTTGCCCAGCAGGTTGTACTGGCCGAACTCCGCGTTGGCCCGCTTCTGCTCCCGGTCGTCAGCCTTGTTCCAGTCCGTGCCCATGTCGTTGGTGAAGGTGAAATCGTTGTCGCTGCCGAGGTATCCCGCGGACAGCAGGTAGTCGAACGCCCCAGGCTTGTGGTTGACGTAGCCGAAGGCCTTATTCGTGTTGAACGAGCCGTATCCCACGCCGGCGTTGGCTTCCAACTTGCCCCGGGTCCGGAGGGTGCGCACATTCACCACGCCGCCCACGCTGGCCTTGCCGAAGTTCACGGGCGTGACTCCGCGGTAGATATCGATTCCCGCCACGTCGGAAAGAGCGATGTTGGAGATGTCCACGCCGCCGCCGGAGGCGTCGTTCAGCAAAATGCCGTCGATGAACACCATGACCTGGTCGCTGGAGGACCCGCGCAGGGAGATGGTGGAAAAGCTGCCCAGCGCGCCGGCCTGCCGGACCTGCACTCCCACTTCCCGCTCCACCACCTCGGCCAGGCTCTCCATCTTGCCGGCGAACTCTTCCCGGGGGATGGTGCTGTAGAACGCCGGAGTGGCTTCCTTGTCCACGTCGCCGGTCTGGAGGATCTCCCCCTCCCGCTCGGCAACGACTACCACGTCCTCCAGGACATGGGGCCTTTCACGCACCTCGCTGTCCCCGCCAGCGCCTGCTCGGGCCGGGGAGACCAATGCCAAACCCACGGCGAGAGCCGCGCACATTACCGGTACAAAAAATTGCCTGATCGTCATCCCGTTGTCGCTTTCCACAAAAAAATATCCCCGAACCGGTGTTTCGCCGATTCGGGGATTGCCCTGTTTCGTCCTCGAAGGTGTATACGCGCAAACTGCCACCAAGCGCGTTCTACATGACTCAGGCAGGTCTTCTGACTCCCGGATCGCCCCACCAGCCGCGCCTTCCCACCCTGATTCGCCAAGGCAGTGGCATGTCGCGGCGGCAGTCCCCGGTTACAGCGGCGGGCCCGTCCCCGATTTCCACGGGGTTCCCTATTAAGCCGTTACGGCGCCTGAATCGACTGACAAAGAGCATGCGGCGCGCGCCAATTGGATTGGTACTCCCGCGCCAATAAAAAAACCCGAACCGGAAAACCGATTCGGGATGTCCCTGCTTCATCCTCGATCGCGGGCACGCCAACTCCGCCACGGAGCGTATGCCACAGTGGTTCAGGCAGGTCTTCCGACTCCCGGATCATCCTACCTGCCGCGCCTTCCCACCCTGGATCGCCAAGGCAGTGACTTCGTGCGGCGTTCGTCCCCGGTTACGGCGGCGGGCCCGTCCCCGATTTCCACGGGGTTCCCTTTTCGCCCCTGAGGGCACCTGAACTTTCGGCGGCAATTCCTTTCACATCCCATCGCCGTTGTCAAGATGAAACTGAACAGATTGCCGTCAATGTTGCCGTCCAGGGCAAGGCGGGCATCGGTGTATTGGACTGAACCGACGCTGGCTATCAGCCCGTTGAAAAACTCGGAATTTGCAGCCTGTTCAAAAACGATGAGAT
>JBKHBM010000078.1:0-20726 GCA_046542385.1 Desulfatibacillaceae bacterium
TTGCATCTCATCGTTTTTGAACAGGCTGCAAATCTCGAGTTTTTCAACGGGCTGATACGGGGCGCGACATGAGGCGGTTTCACTCTCTTTGTCGCGGAAGGTCCGTGAAGCACGAGAGCCTGGGCGGAAAGGTCGCACCAGGGAAAAATCGGGTCGAAAACGGGCATGGAAGTATTTCGCTTCCATAGCTGCATGATGGCACTGGCCTGCGTCCGGCTCATCGAGGCGAGGCTGCAAGCAAGCGGGCTACCCATCAGCGGCGCGACCGCGATGAAGAGCATGCACAACCTGCACTCCTGCCTGTGTTACACCAAACACAAGCGCAAACCCCGCCGGATCGTGAAAGAGCCCAACGCCCTGCAGGCCCAAATATCGGCAGCCGTTGCCCACCGCGTTACCGGCAGTGGGGTCCTGCAGAAAATATCCGGATAACATTCCTTTATCATTAACATTTAAGGGCAACGATCGGGGCCGAGGCTGAAATTCCTGTTCAAAACTTTCAGGTGGCGGGTTTTCAGGTTGTCATGATTTGATCTGAAGACAGGGTGGGGCGACGGTAGCAGGTCGGCATGGGGTCATCCTTGCGGGCGAGTAATGCTTTGGAGGGAGGCAAAACTACACGGCTGGGAAAATAATTCCCCACGCCTGAGGAAGACGAGTTTATTATGGCCCGCAAGGTCTCGGGCTGGTTTTGCACATGCGTAGAATCAATCATGCCGCGGCTTCCCGTCCCTTTCCCGCGACCGGCCCCTGCTGCCGCTTTTCTCTTGCAATCACAACGGTTTTCTGTCTAGAATATGCATGGGATGCAGCATTGTCGTTTGCATTTTTTCAGGAATCCGATTTTTCACCCATCCACGAACGACAGGCCCCACCTTCGAATATCCGTATACCAGACGGTTTGCCGAACAATGGCGCGCCGTTGAATAAGCTGAAGAACAACAGGAACATACAGGGGCGGCAAAAGCGAACGAACGGACGCACGGCCGCGGGTTCAAAGAGGCCCGGCAAGACGGCTGGCAGCCGTCTGTCGTCCCATGGAGCGGCCATGCTCCGGACTGGATCCGGGCGGATTGTTCCCGGCGGCACATGGGTTCATTTTTCCCATGTGGTGAAATCGCCGAATGTTGTTTGCATGGTGTGCGGAATTCGGCATCGAGACAACCCTGGTCAAATATATGCATGATTTTCAGTTGCTTGCAGCGCATGGTCCGCTCAAGGCGGGCCGGTCGGTCCGAGGCCGTCGCTTCGGCACGGATATTGCCTAAGGCACAACCGGCAACCCCGAAATTCCACCAGGGGAGTCACCATCCGTGGCGGACGGCTCCCACATCGAGGGCAACAGGCATGGTGCCTGTTTTATAACATCATCACCATACAAGGAGGTAGGTTATGAAGAAGGGTTTGTTGATCATTGCTCTGGCGGCTCTGCTGGCGCTGCCCATGTCCGCCATGGCGGGCATGTGGTCCATCACGGAAAATGAAATGGAAGACGTTACCGGCCAGGCCGGCATCACCATCGACATGGCCGTCCAGGTTACCAGCGGCTACATCGCGTACGGTGACGCGGACGGCGATGCCACCGGCACGTACGACACCGAAGGCTTCTTCACGCTGTCCGGCATGGCTCTCAACGATGGAGCCGGTGGCGCCATGGATCTTAGCGGCCTCACCATCGACGTGGGCACCAACGCCGGCACAAGCGCCCTGGTCATCGGCCTTCCCAGCATCTCCGGCGAAGTGTCCTTCGACGACATCCTGCTGGGCGCCACCGCGGACAGCGGTGACTCCCTGGGCTCCCTCACCCTGGGCGACCTGGGCACCAGCAGCAGCACCATCACCATCACCGCTCACTAATTCAACGAGGTACGTTGGCTCTGTTCGCCTGACCCGGCGAACGGTGAGTGGAACAAAGGCGCAACGAATCTCCGGCGGGTAGCGTGACAAGCGCCTCTAAAGGAGAGGGAAGCAATGAAGAAGGGAATTCCGGCTGTTGCCATCGAGGCTCCGATGAGGCTGCCCCTGGCGGCCACGGCTGGAGTGCTGGCCGGGAAGGCACCGCTCCCGGACAACACCATACGAATACAAGGAGGCAGGTTATGAAGAAGGGTTTGTTGATCATTGTTCTGGCGGCCCTGCTGGCGCTGCCCATGTCCGCCATGGCGGGCATGTGGTCCATCACGGAAAATGAAATGGAAGACGTTACCGGCCAGGCCGGCATCACCATCGACATGGCCGTCCAGGTTACCAGCGGCTACGTCGCTTATGGTGACGACGACGGCGACGATGGCGGCACCTACGCCTCCGCGGGGTTTTTCACGCTGTCAGGCATGAAGATCAATGACGGCGCGGCCACCCCCGGGGCGCTGGACCTGAGCGGCCTTACCATCGACGTGGGTACCAACGCCAGCAGCGAAAGCGCGTTGGTCATCGGCCTGCCCAGCATCTCAGGCCAAGTGTCCTTCGACGACATCCTGCTGGGCGACTCCGCGAATGGCGGGACTTCCCTGGGCTCCCTTACTCTGGGCGACCTGGGCACCGCCGAAAGCACCATCACCATCACCGCTCACTAAAAATCAACGAGGTACGTTGGCTCTGTTAGCCTGACCCGGCGAACGGTGAGCGGAACAGGGAGCCAACGAATCTCCGGCGGGTAGCGTGACAAGCGCCCCGAAAGGAGAGGGAAGCAATGAAGAAGGGAATTCTGGCCGTTGCCATCGCGGCCCTGATGATGCTGCCCCTGGCGGCCATGGCCGGCATGCTGACCGGGAAGGCACCGCTCTCGGACAGTGAGCTGGCCGGCATCACCGGTCAGACCGGTGTCACCATCGACATGTCCCTCGAGGTCACGGATGGCTACGTGGCCTACGGCGACGACGACGGCACCACCGACTACACGGACGAAGGGTTCTTCACCCTGTCCGGAATGGCCATCGATGACGGCGCTGGCGGCCCCACCCAGATCACGGGCCTGACCATCGACGTCGGGACCAACACCGACGGCGATTCGGCCCTGATCATCGGTCTGCCCAGCATCTCCGGGCGGATCGGGTTCTCCGCGCTCAAACTGGGTACCACCGCGGACGGAGGAAGCTCTCTGGGCTCCCTGACCATCGGCGACCTGACCACGAGCGCGAGCACCATCATCATTTCGCCTCACGACTAGGCGAAAAACATAGTGCGCAAAACCGCGGGCCGGGGCCAAAGGGTTCCGGCCCGCGGGAAACATCTCCGGGATTTCCCGGAACAGGCCATGTCTGTTGCCCAGACTTTTTCGTCACCGGGGGCCTCTGGCCCCCGACATCATCAGGGACAAGTACAGGAATCCATTGCCTGATTCAAACGTGCCGCACCCAAGGAGGTTGGCGTGATTCGACCACCGCACAAACCGGGAAGCATGCTCCTTCCGGCGGCGGCCCTTGTCGTCCTGCTTTGCATGTTGGCGGCCGCGCCTTCCTCCCGGGCCGGCATGGAAACCCTCAGTGAAGAGAAGATGGCCAACGTGACCGGTTCCAGCGGCATCACGGTGGACGCCAGCATACACCTCAATTCGGGATACATCCTGTGGGAGGATTCCGACGGCTACCCCGGCGACGGGAGCCACGGCTACTTCACGGCCACCAATTTCCATATGACCAACGACGCCCAAAACGGCCCCATGTCCATCACGGGGCTGGACATCGACGTGGGCACCGACGCGGCCGGCAACACGATGTTCATCCTGGGAGGCCCCAATTTCGACGGCGTGCTCCAGATCGGCACCCTGAAAATCGGTTCCGGCCCCAAACTGGGCACTTCATACCTGGATGTAGAGATCAAGGATCTGGACTTGAGTCGGACCACCCTGTACATGTGGAACCATTAACCGATGTGACCGGACCCTTTCACGCCGGAGGCCCGCGGACCGGACGACGGGGCCCCGATTGACAGCCACCTGGCAAAGGGCTTGTGGCGGCAGGACGCAGAGTCTTCGCGACTCGAAAGAGGAGCGGAAATCCGGCGGGGAATTCCACGGGTTTTCGTAATATCCGTGAGATCGTCGCGGACCCAGCACCCGGACATTACGGAGACAGCAGCGCATGCATGTTATCGCCGGATTTCTCATATTTTTTTCGCTGTTCACCAGCTACAACGAGCCCCAACCCACGGAAAAGGGCACGTTCATCGCCTCGTCCGGCACCGTCTCCCCCGTGAAAACCAGGCACCGGCTGTCCCCCATCAATGATTACCGGTTCAAGAACGTGGCCCGCCAGATGTACGACCATTCCTGCGGTTCGGCCGCGCTCACCACCCTGTTGAACTACTTTCTCCGGGAAAACTTCACCGAGGAGCAGATCATCAACGGCCTGTTGCGGTACGGCAACGTGGAAAGGATCGTCCGCGAAAAGGCGTTCTCGCTGCTTGACATGAAGCGTCTGGCCGAGGTCCTGGGTTACCAGGCCACCGGTTTCAAGGCCGAGCTGGAGGACATAATCGGCCTGGAAGTCCCGTACATCGTCTCCATCAACCTCAACAATTACCTGCATTTCGTCGTGGTCAAGGGCATCATAAACGGCCACGTCGTGGTGGCCGACCCCTCCCTGGGCAACATAACGTTCCCGCTTTCCAAATTTCGTGACATCTGGTATGAGAACGTACTTTTCCTCATACTCCCGAAAGCCGACACCGGCTGGGGCAACGGCGACGGACGCGGCAACGGCCGGGGCAACGGCAATGGCCGGGGCAACGGCAATGGCCGCGGCAACGGCGATGGCCGGGGCGATGGGTTCGGCCGCGGTGACAGTGGCGGGAACGGTTATTGGGGTGTCGGCGGCGGCACCGGCAACGGAAACGGTAATGGCAACGGTAATGGAAATGGCAACGGCAATGGAAACGGCAACGGCAACGGCAACGGCAATGGAAACGCCGGTTCCGGCGGTGCCCACCGGGGACGCGATGACGGCCGTTTTTATACCACCGCTGACGCCATCAACGCCCTTGCCTACGGTTACGGTTATGTGAGCCGCAAGCAGGCCATGGCCGCTCGTCAGGAGCGTGAACGGCGCCGTGAAATCGGAAATGGTAATGGCAACGGCAACGGCAATGGCAACGGGTTTGGCAACGGGTACGGCAATGGCTATGGCAACGGATACGGAAATGGATACGGGAACGGCAACGGGTTTGGAAACGGCACCGAAGGCGGGAACGGATACTACGGCGGGTCTTACGGAAACGGTTACGGAAACGGCAATGGCTATGGCAACGGCGAGGGATATGGCAACGGAGAAGGACGGGCCGGCGGCCATGGCAACGGGAATGGAAATCAGTACCACCTCCTTCGGCTTACAGAGGAGGACCTGAAATTTTTCGACAACCGTATGACACGCGAACTTCTGCAGATGGCTCACAAACCCTCCGCGGCGCTCCGTGCCCAGATTCGCGTGGACGAGGCAACCGGCACCGCGGTCCATTCCAACGTGGAACGCGGAGTCAAACTGAGCATGCCGAGTTCCGGCACGCCGGGCACCACCACGAGTTCGGTTACCGCGACCAGACGTTGATGGATACTCCACAATCGTACAACAAGGGGAGGACGGGACTCTTGCGGCACTATGTCTTGACTCTGTGTTTTTTTTTGTCGCTTTGCATGTGTTCCTCGGGTATCGAGGCATGGGCCCAGGAGGACGAACGGTCTTCCGGCGCCGGGCAAGCCGGGGAGGAACTGGAACGCAAAATAGAATACCTGGAACAGCAGGTCGAGGAACTCTCCCGCGAGGCAGCGGCCCGCAAGGCCCTGCGCCCCGCTGAAGAAGACGTGGAGATGGCGGAGAAGCGCAAGGCCGAGGACGTTCTTCGGGCCACGGAGGAAGAGGCGTCGAGATACGTTCTCATGAATAAACGCCGCCTGGAGTTGCGTTTCGGACTGGGTTACTCCCACTCCACGTTCAACAAGGTCGTCCCCGACCCCCTGGACGTCGAACTGGAAACCTACTACACCATCACCAATACGCTCAGCGCCACCTATGGCCTTCTCAACAGGGTCTCCGTGGACACCAGCATCCCTTTTGTCTACAAGTACCAGAAAACCGGGGAAGCCAGACAGGTGACGGACCTTGGCGACGTGAGCTTCAACGTCTCCTGGCAGGCCCTCACCGAGGGACGGCACCAACCCGCCACCACCGTCACCGCAGGATTCACCGCCGGAATCGGCCGCAGTCCCTACGAGATCGACCCTGACAACGAGCTGTCCACCGGACAGGGATACCATTCCACGTCACTGGGGGTGAATCTGAGCAAGGTCATCGACCCCCTGGTGGTCTTCGGCGGATTGTCCTACACCCATCCGTTCCAGGCGTCCGGTCTTTCCCAGAATCGTCCGTTCGGCATTCTGAGAAGCGTGGATCCCGGATTTTCCGTGGGATACAACCTGGGTATCGGTTACGCCCTGTCCTACTCGACGTCGTTGAGCTTCCGGTTCAGCGCCAGCCACACCGCACGGTCCGAATTCGAGGTGGGGCGCGGGTCGCAGCGCGCGTCGTTCGAGAGCGACGAGGACAGTTCAGCGTCCTTTGTGATTGGCACCGGCTGGCGGATATCGCCCACGACGACATTGAGTTTCGCCCTGGCCTACGGGTTGATCGGGGACGAGAACTATTCCCTGTCCCTGAGCCTACCCTGGGAATTTTCGCTGTAGGACGTTTTTTCGGGGATTGTTTCCCCGGTTCGGGGTGGCTCTGCGCCCCCCGAGGAGGGCCGGGCATCCAAAAACCCTTAACAGCCCGTTGAAAAACTATGGATTTACAGCCTGTTCAAAAACGATGAGATGCAAGGCGCACGAATTTCGAGGAATAAGGCGTACTTATGGTACGCCGCACTGGCGAGAAATGAAGCGCAACGCCGCAGATCGCGTTTTTCAACAGGCTGTTAATAATTGGATTTCCCGTTGATTGTCCGGGTCTTCGATGGTATGGACATGCCACTATCGAAACCGGCGTGGCCAACACACACCGCTAACAGTCCGTTGAAAAACTCGGACTTTGCGGCCTGGTCCAAAACGATGAGATGCAAGGCGCGCGAATTCCGGAAAGGTTGGCGTACCTGGTGTACGCCGCACCGACGGGGAACGAAGCGCGTATCGCGCAGATCGCGTTTTTGACCAGACTGCTAACCGAACACACGGGTTTATGGGCTTTAAATACCCCTGCATTTCGTTCCCCTTTGGCCGGATGAGCATCCACCGGCTGCTGTTGCTGATCCTGGCGGTCACCCTGTGTTGCGGAGTGGCATCCGACGGCCGTGCGGCCGTGCATGAGCAGATGGCGGTTCACGTCCGGTCCATGGCCATGGGCAACGCCGTCACGGCCTATCCTCCAGGCACCCTGGCGGTGCACTACAATCCCGCCGGCCTTACAAACCTCAAGGGCACGCATCTGGAGACCGGTCTGGCCTATGCCAACCTGGAGCTGACGGACAGGTTCACGGCTCCGGCCAATTACAAGGGATTTTTCGGGGAAACCAACGACCACGTGATCGGAACCGAGGCCACCACGCGCAGCGGCGCCATGTACATCCCCTTTCACGGCCCCACCTCGAACCTGATGGGTGGCTACATGGGGATGTCCTACAGGAAGCCCGGATCGCGCTGGGCCCTGGGTTACGGATTCTACGCACCCTACGGCGTGGGGCTGGAATTCCCCTCCGGACCCGCCGTGTACGGAGCCCAGTTCGGATACAATGAGCGACTTGTATACGCCGGCCCCGGGGCGGCCTATCGCCTCACGGACAAACTGTCCATCGGCGCCTCCATCGGCCTGGGCCTCGGAGCGGAGGGCCTCCGCATCGAGATGCGCGCGCCCAACGATATCGTGGCATTGACCGGGGTCCTGGGAGAGATCACCAAGGACCTGGAGGACGAGATCACCCTGGGCATCATTCCCATGCCGCTTTTCGGCGGCGGTCTGGCCCCCTTCGAGGGCCAGGGCACACTGACCGCGGACGAAATGGTGGACAACTTCGTGCCATCCTTCAACCTGGGCTTGTTGTGGGAACCATTCCAGTGGCTGTCCCTGGGCGCCGTCTACCAGAGCGAGGCCAGGGGCGAACTGTCAGGATACTACCGCCTGGAGTACGGGGACAGGTGGCGGAGGATGATGGACTGGCTGGTGGCCAACGAGCTGCTGAAAGTCATCTCGGAGGCTTTCGGCCTGCCGACCAACGGCGGCATCCCGGCCGACGAGGGCCGCGCGAGCACGGAATATGTCTGGCCCCGGCGCGTCCAGCTGGGCGTGATGCTGCGGCCTATTGAAAACCTTCGCCTGACCTTTGACCTGCACTGGGCCAACTGGTCCGTGGCCGAGGCTGACAAATTCGTGTTCGACCACAACCTTCAGGTCCTCAAGGTCGCCAAGCTGCTGGCCTATGAGCATGCTCCCAACGTGCTGGTGCTGGAACGCCACATGCGGGACACCTGGCACTGGAGCGCAGGCATGGAGTTTCAGGCCACCAGCTGGTTCGCTTTTCGTTGCGGCTACGAGGACCGCAAGTCGTCCACGAATCCCGACTACTACGACATGACCTTTTCCCTGCCCGACCTCAGGATATACTCTGTGGGATTCGGCACGCGTCTGGGCAATCTGGGCATCGACATGTGGAACGAGGTGGAGCTGGACATCACCGGCATGTTGATCCAGGGCGACGACGTCAGTTTCCACCAGGGCGAGAAGGTCAGTTCCAACCTGAATACCAACGAACTCACCGCCATTATGTACAATCCCTATTCCGGCCTGAATTTTGACCAGGAAGTCAGCGGCTGGGCCATCTCCACCGGCGTCAGCATCAACTGGTAGACATCCGTCCGTCCGGGTTCCGGTTCATTGCAACACCCGCGACGTACCCCGCGAACAGGGCCGCCTTCAGCTGGCCGTGGAAAAGGTTTTTTCCGGGGACGTTCCGGGCCACGGCAACGGGCAGGCCGGTGCGGGAACGAAACGCCGGCCCCGACGTGGCGGGCCATAGCAGAGCCAGCGCCGGGCGGATGCCCGGGCCCTGGTGCCTTGCCAGGACATGGGCGAGACATCCGCCCTGTTTCAGGGCGCGGGCCAAAAGCCCCCTCCGGGAGAGGCGGCTGCTGTCGAACAGATGCCAGGCCACCGCGGCGGGCTGATACACCAGGTTCAGACCAAGGGCGGCCATCCGAAGGTGATAGTCCACTTCCTCGCCCGAGGGCAGACCGTCGCTGCCCACTCCCAGGCCGGGGTCAAAAGCTCCGGTGGCGTCGATCGCGGCTTTCGAGGCCGCCCACGCCGCTCCCACCGGCGAGGACAGCGGGGGGCGGTACTCCAGAAAATCGTTGCCAAGGTCATGCACCGCCGTGAAGGACAGGACGGCGGGAGTGGCCCAGACCGGTCGTCGTCCGGAAAATGCGGGCAGTATCCTGCCCCCGGCTCCGTCCACGCCAGCCATGGACAGCGCCCTGTCCATCTCCGCGACCCAGCCGGGAGCCAGGGCCACGTCGTCGTCCACGAAGCCTACCCACCTGCCCCGGCATGAGGCAAGCCCCGTGTTGAGCGCCCGGCTCTTTCCCCGCGTTGGCTCGCACACCACCTTCAACTCCGGCAACGGTCTGCTTCGGGCCCATGCCATGGCCGCGTCCGCCGTACCATCCCGCGATCCGTTGTCCACCAGCACGATCTCGTAGCGGTCCGGGGAAAACCGCTGGGCAAAGGCGCTTTCCAGGAACCTGCCTATCCTCCCTCCCGCATCGCGGGCGCAAACCAGTATGGACGCCGTGATCGCCATTTTCCCCGAATCCGTAACAAAGACTCCCGGTGAATGGTTGAGAAGCCGCGTGACGCGGATTTTTCGCCGTCTTTCATGAACCTGGGTCCGTGAGCGGTCTCAAGGCATCACAGAAACAGGAGCAGGCTCACGGCCATTACCGCCATGCCAACCACCAGGCCGTAGATGGACACATGGCCGCTGCCGTATTCCCGGGATGTGGGCAACAATTCGTCCAGGGAGATGAATACCATGATCCCGGCCACCGAGGCGAAGACAATCCCGAACAGGGTTGGGGTGAAAAAGGGCCGCAGCAGGGTGTACCCGACGATCGCGCCCACGGGTTCCGACACACCGGACAGAAACGAAAGGTAGAAAGCTCGCCGCCGGCTTCCCGTGGCGAAATAGATCGGTACGGAAATGGACATGCCCTCGGGGATATTGTGGATGGCCACGGCCACGGCTATGGCCACGCCCAGGCCCGGGTCCGACATCGCGGCGATGAACGTGGCCAGACCCTCGGGAAAGTTGTGGATGCCGATGGCCAGCGCGGTGAGCAGGCCCATGCGCATGAGCCGGTGGTCATGCTTGGGACGGGCCATTTCCTCCACCGGATGGGCCTCGTGGGGGTTCTCCTGGCTGGGGATCATCCTGTCGATGATCCCGATCACCAGTATCCCGGCAAAGAACCCGCCCACCGTGAGCCAGGATCCGCCCACCACGCCGTGAACCTCGACAAGGGCCTCCCGGGCCTTCTGGAAGATCTCCACCAGGGACACGTAGATCATCACACCGGCGGAAAAGCCCAGGCACGCGGACAGAAACACCCGGTTGGTCCGCCTGGAGAAAAAGGCGATGGCGCTGCCTATGCCGGTGCACAGGCCCGCGAACGCAGTCAGGCCGAAGGCGAACAGAACCGTCTGGTCCATGGCTGGCCGCTCCGTGGGTTTTGCCTGAATCCGAGAGCGGTCTCAGGTGGTGCGGAGGCAAGGAAGAGACCTGCCGGCTGTACTGAAGTACGCCGGCCGGGCTCTGACGCCGCAGACGCGCCGCATGAGGCCGCCCCGCAAGGGCGAAAAGTCCTTTCACCCACCGGGTGAAACGAAGATTTGTTCAAAAACACGCAAAAAGCCCGATTTACAGGGTTCCTGAAAGTCTTTTCAATAATTCCGTCACGGATTCAGGTTTTACTTGCGTGAGCCCAGGACGTCCGTGAGTAACGCCTGGCCCGGATGGTTCCCGAATTTCCCTGCCCGGAGAATGTCGTGGGGCGAGACGCTTTCACCGTAGTACGCCTCGTTCATGTCCTTCCTCGCCTGCACCCCGCCACCCTCGATGGCGGCCCCGGCATACAGTCCCCTTTCATTGGCGAAGTAGTAGACGTCGCGGAAGTTCCCGGCGATGGAAAGCTCCGTCGCCTTTCCCGCGGTGATGGCCGTGGCCCCGACTCCGGCTCCAAGGGTGAAGCTGCCTCCCATGGCCTTGTATGCCGCCTGCTCGTTCATGAACAACACGACGTACGACGCCTCCTGGTATCCCAGTTCAAACCCCACGGTGGCCTCGGCCAGGGTATAGAACGCCGGGGCGCTCCAACCTCCGTCCGCCTGCCGCAGGGTCATCACTCCATTGCCCCCCTCGCCGCCAACGTGGATGAGCGCGGCCTTCACCAGTTTGGGAAAAATCAGGATGCCCCGGGCTTCCTTCAGGAGAATGGAAAAAGCCTCGAATTCGGGGGCGGCCTTCATGTCCCGCACCACCAGGGCCGCCTTCTCCACGAGAAGCTGTTCCGGCGAGTCCTCGTCCGGGGGCTTGGGATACTCCTTCTGCGGAGGCGGCGAGATGGACACGTGGGCCAGCGGTTGCTCATGGCCGGGCGAAACGTACTCGCGGTCGGGATCCTCGACCGCCCCGGGGGGAGTCGACTCGATGACCTTTTGCTGACAGGAGGGAAACATGGCCAGGGCGATGGCGCACAGTACGGCAACAAGAGTTCGTTTCACGATCTCCTCCATAATGATTCGGGGGTGGCGGGGGGTGTGGAAAGCTCATCCGGTTTCCATGCTAACCCATTCAAGCCGCCGGTGCGTTGGAGCTTTCCATGGCCTGAATCCTTGGCGAAAATATGGAACAATCCTGCAGAAGCCCATAGTCGGGCTTTTGGCGCGTCCTTGAACAAATCTTCCTTTCACCCACCGGGTGAAAGGACTTTTCGCCACGCGTCCGAAACAGTATTACCGGCCCGGGGCCCAGCGTCAAGTCCGGCCCGCCGCCTCCTCTCACATGTCCAGGTCGAACTCCTTGATCTTCCGGTAGATCGCCTGCCGGTTGACCCCCAGCAGCCTCGCTGCCGCCGCCTTTTTGCCGTTGCACTTCTCGAGGGCGGCCACCAGGCTTTCCGGAGTCAGGTCCGAGGCGGGAGTCGCCTTTTGCTGGGGCTGGGATACCTCCCTGGGCAGGCATTTCGCCAGAATGGTGTCCTCCCGGCACAGGACAAAGGCGTGTTCCATGGCGTGCTCCAGCTCCCTGACATTGCCGGGCCAGTGGTGGCCGAGCAAAAGGTCCATGGCCTCGCTGGACACTCCTTCGATGTTCTTGTTGAATTTCTTGTTGAACACGGTGCGGAAATGCTCCACCAGGGGCGGAATGTCGCTCCTGCGTTCCCGCAGGGGCGGCGCTTCGACCTCGATCACCTTGAGCCTGTAGTACAGGTCCTCCCGGAACGATCCCTCCTGCACCTTCCTGGCCAGGTCCTTGTTGGTGGCGGCCAGGACCCGCACGTCCACGTCCACGGTTTTGGAATCCCCCACCCGTTCGATCTGTTTTTCCTGGAGGACCCGCAGCAGCTTGAGCTGGATGGCCGGAGAGATGTCGCCCACCTCGTCCAGCAGGATGGTACCGCCGTGGGCCATCTCGAAACGACCGGTCTTGTTCTGTGTGGCCCCGGTAAAGGCGCCCTTGACATGCCCAAACAACTCGCTTTCCAGCAGGTTTTCGGACAGCGCCGAGCAGTTCACCTTTACATACGGCCCCTCGGCACGGGGGCTGGCGTCGTGCAGCGCTTTGGCGATCAGTTCCTTGCCCGTGCCTGATTCTCCCAGGATGAGCACCGTGGTGTCCGTGTCCGCCAGCGCCTCGATCATTTCGTAGACATGGCGCATCCTGTCCGAAGTGCCCACGATGTCGGCGTATCGCTGCCTGGACTGCAGCTGTCTTTCAAGATCGGCTATGCGGGTAACGTCCCGGACCACCATAACGGCGCCGTTGTTCGACCCGGCCTTCGTAATCAGCGGCGACACCGTGACCACCGCCACCTGGTTCTCGCACTCCGGGCGTTCACACTCCACCCGCAGGTCGCGCACCGGCTTCCTGGTTCTCAGAACCTTTTCCAGGGCTTCCTGGCAGGTGAAGCGGCACCCCTCTCCGACTTCCTCGAATGGATTGCCCGGAGAATGTTCCGGGTCGATGCCGCAAATCACTCCCGCCGCCCGATTCACGCTCAGAATGCCCCCGGTCGTGTCCACCGTGACAATGCCTTCCTGGACACTGTCGAAGACGGCCTGCATATGTACCCGGAACCGTTCATTCTCCTGCTCGAGCGCGACCTTCCTGTCCAGGAGGCGCTTGTGCTGGAGCGCCATGGACGCGACCTTGAGGAGCGTCTCCTTGCGGATGGGTTTTGGCACGTAGTCGAACGCGCCCAGCCGCACGGAACGTGCCGCCGTTTCGATGGTGGGTTGTGCGGTGATCATGATGACGGGGATATCCAGGCCGCGCTGCTTGATCTCCTCGAGCACCTGGACGCCGGTATGTTCGCCGAGGACGATGTCGGTGATGACCAGGTCAAAGGCGTGGTCATTCAGGGCCTGGGTTGCTGTCTCATAGTTTTCAGCGGTGGTTACGTCCAGGCCTTCCTTGGTCAAAAACAGGTTGAACATGCTGCGGATATTCTTCTCGTCGTCTACTACCAGCACCTTGCCTTGCATTCACATGTCCTCCGGGCCGTTCAGTTCGAAGCTCACCCGGACATATTCGCCGTTTTTCCTTTCGATTTCAAGTCTGGCGCCGTGTTCAGCCAGGATTTTTCTGCACAGGGACAGTCCGATGGCCGGCACCGGGGAAGGTGAGGACTGCCCGGACTTGCCAGCGACCTCCGCCTCCGGGCGGCGGGTACCCGTGAAAACGCATCGCACCAGGTTCCGGCCGTCGAGGTATTCCGGGTGCATGGAGATGCGCAGCGTCCTGGTTCCCGTGCAGCGGCCCGAGTTCGGGCACAGGGACCGGATCACGTTGTGCACCAGGACGTGAAACACCTGCCGCAGCTCCTGGGGACGCCCCACGACCCTGGGCAGGCAGGGCGCCACCTCCAGCTCGAGCCGCACCCCTGTTTCCACCAGCTCGGCCCTGGCCAGGACCAGCACACCGTCCAGCAGGGCGACCGGATCCACGGGCCCGGCGGCCTGCTCCGGGTGTCCGGAAAAGGCCGTCAGGGTGTTCACCACCCTGGCGATGCGCTCCACCTCACGGACGATTTCCCGGAGAATGCGTTCATCCTCGGCCGGGTCCTTCCCCCGCGATTCCAAAAGCCATTCGGAACAGCTCAGCAGCGCGTTGAGCGGATTGTTGATCTCATGGGCGACCCCGGCGGCCAGTTCCGCCACGGCTTCCCGCAGGCTCAAGGCCAAGCCCCGGCCTTCGAGGGGAAAATCAGGCCTCTGTTTATCGCTGAACAGCGTCAGAACCAGACGGGAGTCGCCGTCCCGCGCCCGGACCGGCAGACAGATCACATGAGTGTTCACCACCTCACCGAGGGAATTCAGGCGCTCCCATTCACCTCCCGCAGCCGTTTCCCGTTCCATGCACCTCTTCACCGCCATCGGAATCACCATATCGGCCACGGAAAAAAACACATCGTCGAGCGCCGCGTCCTCCAGCCCGCGGACACCCGTACGCGAAAGGTCTTCCGCTGCCTGGTTGGCCCATTGCACCCTGGCGTCACGGTTCCACAGAATGGCAGGTCCCGGAAGACCGGAAAGCAACGGTGACGGCAGGTCCACCATGGGTTCATCCCGGTCCGGAGCATGTCCTTCCGGTTTTTGGACCAGCAGCACGCCGCGGGTTCGAGAATCGACGCCCACGGCGTACCCCCTGGTTAGAAGCGTGTTTTCGCCGTACTCCCCATTTCCTCCGGGCGTCGGGCATGAAAACTCGGCAAAACAGATTCCCTTTGCCATGAACAGCGATTGAAGGGGTTCCGGAAAACCCGGGCGGTCAGCCTCCTCCAGAAGGTTCCAGGCACCTTCGGGCCTGTCGGGCAATAGCGGAGACCAGATGCTCCGCCATGCCGGGTTGGACATCTCCAGGATTCCCTCTCCGGAGAACAGGGCCATCCCAATGACGGACCGCTCCATGAGGCTCCGGACGCATTCACGGCATTCGCCTTCCGTCAGCACCTCGTCCCCGGGTCCCAGACGGGACAACAGCCCGATGACCGCCGCTTCGGCATCGAGCTTCAGCGACCGGGCCGGTGGTCGGTCCAACCCGTTTGCCAATGCTGGTCGAAACATGCTGTCCTGTCCTGCCAGAGCTCCGGGGGGACCGTTCGATGCCCGCCGAAACGATTGATGGTCATCCATACTCTCTGCCTGTCCGTGTCGAAAGGCAGTCCCGGGCCGCACCCGGCCTGCCCGCTTGTCAATCCGTTGAAGAACAGTGCATCGCGCACCACCTGAAACCGCTCACGGATTCAGGTTTTCGTCAGGCTGTCATGTATTACCTGTAGCGCCATTACGTCCCGTTACACCGTGAAAGGCCCAAAGCCCGCGGGCCCATGAATGGAAATGCCGGGCTGGCGCGCCTTCCGTGAATGTGCGTGGACCCTCGTGCTCTTTTCATGAGCAAGACGCATGCCACCACTGTCATGGCGCGCATCCGCCGTTTGAAAGGGTCGGCGTGCCCGTGGTGGCCCGCATCGACGGGATTTCCCTCCGTGGCTGACGGCCGTCGCGGGCGACACCATCGCACGGGAGTTGGAGCGGACACTTTCGCTTGGGTAACACAGCATCGAACATCCCCCTTGTCATCGGCTCGCTAAAACGGTATGTCAGGGGGTCTTGTGGGCAACGCGCTGTCCGCGCGAAAACCAAACGCGAAAGGGGGCGCCAAATGGGCCTGTTATCCGCATCCGTTTCCATTACGCGGTACATGGTAAACGGGAAGATCGAGGACCCGTTCTTTGAAAACGTGGGAGCCGCGCTGAACAAGCACGTGATCCCGGACATCGAGGGCGAGCAGCAGGACAAGGCAGTGGGCTGGACCTCTTTCGAACGGCCTTATGAACCGGGATTCGAGGGCTCCACGTGGGTCATCGGGCAGTACGCCGTGTTTTCCCTGCGTATCGACAAAAAGTCCGTTCCGGCCAAGGTGGTGAAAAAGAATTTCGAGATCGAGTGTCGAAAGCGGCTGGCCGAATCCGGCAGGGAGTTCCTGGGCAGGGAGGAAAAGAAGCAGATCAAGGAGCAGATTCACAACGTGCTGCTGACCCGGGTACCCGCGGTGCCCAACGTGTACGACCTGATCTGGAACTACGAGGAGGGCACGCTCTGGTTCATGGCTTCACAGAAGGGCGCGCGGGAGGAACTGGAGACCCTGTTCCTCCAGAGCTTCAACGTCCCCCTCATCCCCATGTTCCCATTCACGGTGGCGGAACTGGCGGCAGGCCTCACGCCCGAACAGATCGACGTGCTGGCCACCACCGCCCCTACCCGGTTCGCGGAGTAAGACATGCTTGACGTGGCGGTTTCCTACAGGCGGTACTATTTTCTGGGCCAGGAGTTTCTCACGTGGCTGTGGTACGCCACGGAGAACGAGCCCGAGTCCTTGAGCGAGCTGTTCTCCGAAGGCGTGGTGGTCACGGTGGGCAACCGGATCATGATCGAGCGCCGAAACCAGGAGGACGTGGAGCGGGTCACCATCCGGGGCGACCAGGCGGAGATGGACGAGGGCCTGGTGGCCTTGCGCAAGGGCGGCCTGGTGGTGGAGGTCCATCTGGTGGTGGAGGTGGGTGATTTCCAGTGGACCTTCAACGTAAAGGGGGAAAGCCTCACCATCAGCGGGCTCAAGGTTCCCGCCACGGCCGGGGTGGAAGCTCCGGATGAACTGGAGGGTGCGGTGTTGGAAAAGGCGGCCCTTTGTGAAAAGGCGGTCCAGGTGCTGGACACCCTGTACAGCCACTTTCTGAAGCTGCGGGTTTCGGAAAACTGGCAAACGAGGGTGGTCCCTGCGGTCCGGACCTGGTGCATGAGCGCCGGCCAGGACTGACCCCTTCTCCCGACCCGTCTGCCGCCTCCCCGTTCACGGCCGGGACCACCTGTTCCGGCGTCCCTGTCAGCCCGGCCGTTCCGACACCCTTTCAGGGTGCGCCCCCGCGGGCGATTGGGTAAAACACCGCTTTCGCGGGGGCTTGCTTTTTCAATAACCAGAGAGTAGAAATCCCCAACGGTCATTGTTGTCCTCATGCTCGGAATTGCAATGCGGCTGCGAAACGGGATACCGCCGGGCAACCCGGAGTATGCCCTGCCCGTGTTCGACGAGAGCTTTCCGGCAAGGGCGGTTTTCACGGCACCAGGCCGGCCGGATCGGGCCCCGTGCTGAAAGGAGTGGCAGGTGCGGCTTTCCAACAAGAAAACCAAGTACATCAAGCGGCATGCCGAAACCAGGACCGTAAAGCAGATCGCCCGGGACTTGAAGATATCGGCCAGGGACGTGGAGCGCGAACTCAAGCGTCTGGCCCTGCAACAGGAATCCGCGGATACCGGTGGCGAGTCCGAACAAAACGAGGTCATCGACGAGATATTCTTCTGGATCGTCGTCCTGTTCGTGGCGGTGGCGCCTTTTGTTCACGTGGACCAGACGTACGACTTCGCCAACCTGCCCCAGGCCATTTTCGTCCAGTGCGGCGTGCTGCTGGCCATGTTCCTGTGGTTTCTGAAGAGCTCGATACGAAGCGAACCCACCTTCCGATGGACTCCCTTTGCCCTGCCCCTGTTCGTCTTTGTGGGGTGGGCGCTTCTCTCCCTGGTCTGGGCGGTCAACCGCTGGGAGGGGCTGACCACCTGGATGCACTGGACCGCCTGCGCCCTGGCCATGCTGCTGGTGGGCAACGCCCTCAAAACCCGGGATGACCCCTTCCGATTTTTGCTCATCGTCTTCCTGTCCGGATTGTTCATCGCGGTACTGGGCATCTTCCAGCATCTCATGGACGTGAAGTGGGTGCCCCAGGTGATTCCTCCGGCCGCCACCTTCGCCAACCGCAACATGGCCGTTCACTACATCATCCTCACCATGCCCCTGGGCGCCGGCCTGTTCTTCCGTTCCACCAGACCCTACCTGTCCTGGCTGTTCGCCCTGCTCACCGGAGTCATGCTCCTGTTTCTCCTGTACACTGACAACAGGACCGGACTTCTGGCCTTCGGCGTGGAATTCCTGGTTGCCTGCGGACTGCTGCTGGCCCTCAGGAAGACTGGCGCCACTACCATGGCCTGGGATCGGCACAAGACAGGCGCCTTCGTGGCCTCCCTGATCCTGGTGCTCGTATTCTTCAACCTCACTCCCAGGGGATTCGAATGGAGAACCGGGGACATGTACAATCGTGTGAACGACGCCTTCTTCTCCTTTTTCCAGGCCGAGTCCATGAAGCCCGAGGATTTGGAACGCGACCTGGCCGAAACCGGGGCTGAAATCGGCGTGGACAACCCCGCCGGGGCTGTCCCGGACCCGCGACTGGCCGGGAAAAGATCGGTGGACCCGTCGGGCAAGCTGCGCAAGGCCATCTTCCTGAACACCATGGAGATGATCAAGGACCGTCCATTATTGGGGTATGGCCTGGGCAACCACAAGGTGTATTACCCTCTTTACGTGCGCAAGAAGGTCGTGGAGGAAGTGTTTTCCGAGGACGCCCAGTTGACCAACGTGCACAATGACCATTTGCAGGCCGCTTCCGAACTGGGCCTGGTCGGCTATGCCATGCTGGTGTGGCTGGCCGTGGTAGTGGTTCTGGTCACAGTGGTCTTGTTCCGAAAGGGCGGCTCTCTCGAACGGGACCGCTTTCTGGTGCTGGCAATGGTGGTGGCTGCCTGCGGCCTCATGGTCAACGCCATGTTCAGCTTCCCGTTCCAGCGATCCATCCCGCCCCTCACGTTCCTGTCCTATCTCGGTGTATTGGGGTTCATGTATGAAAGGAAACAGGGCCGGGAGCCGAAGAGATTCCCCCGTCCCCTGGGGCCTGCCCTGTGCATCGCCGCGGGCCTGGGATTCATTCTGCTGCTCCGCGTGGAGATGCGCTGGCTGAAGGCGGACCGCCGTTATCTCATGATGACGTCGGCGGAAAAACAGGGGTGGTGGGGCACCGTAATCAGGGAAGGGGAGCGGACCCTGGCGTTGAACCCGCACCGGGCCAAGGTCTACTCCTACCTGGGCCGCGCCTACGTGGAATCCAACATGCCCGAACAGGGCATCGAGGCGCTGAAGCAGGTGATAGACGCCTATCCCAACCACATGAACGCGCTGCTCAACCTGGGCGTGGCCTACGGCAACACGCAACAGTACGACAAGGCGCTCGAAACCTATGAGAAGGTGGTCGACATCAAGCCGGACTACGGCAAGGCCCACAACAACATCGCCAACGTGTACATGCGCCAGCAACAGTTTGAAAAAGCCCTCCGCGAGTTTTCCCTGGCCGCCAAATACGACCCGGAAAACGCCGTGGTGCGTTTCAACGCGGGTATAGTGGCGCTCAAGCTCGAGAAGTACGAAAAGGCTGCCGTGGAATTCGCGAAAGCCGCCGAAATCCGGCCCGAATGGGCCGCGGCGCACCGCAACCTGGGCGCGGTGCTGCACCACTATCTGAACAGGAAGGAAGAGGCGCTCGAGCACATTCGGACGGCCCGGGAGCTGGAGGCCGCCCAAAAACGGGCCGAACACCGCGACCGGCGGCCCGTCCCCGAACCCGGGCGTCCCCGGATGCCGGTTCCCATGCCCGACGGGTCCTTGACCAGGACGCGGTGAACCGTGTAAAAGTACGGTTTCGGGCCCCGCTCGTCGCGGATTTTTCGAGGTGGCAAGAGACATGGAGAACTGCAATCCTGACAATTCGCACGGTCAACTCGCCCTGGTTCCGGCAACGGAAACGGTCGGCAGGCGCTGCGAGTCATGCGGCCGCACCGACGGGCTTGGCCGGCGCAAGTACTGTTCCCCGGAATGCCGGGCCAGGCTTGTGCGCAAACTCCATGTGCTGACCAGCCTTCTCCGCGCCATCCGTGCGCGTTACGCGGCTTTTTCCTTCACGGAAAAGGAGTTGATCCTCCACGTGATCGCCAATGGCCACGGCCAGGTGTTCACCTTCTTCTGGCAGCGCTCCCGGTCGGGAAAACCCGCGGATGACCTTGCTTCCATGACCGAGGAGCTGGGCCGGGAATGGTGGCGGGAAAAGGAACGCAGGAACTCGCGCCACCAGGCGGCCCTGTTTGTTTTGGACCGGGCCGCGACGAACCGGGTTTCCAGGTGCGGAGTCAAGCCCGCCAGCGTGGTGTCGCCCCGAGTCAGGGCCGGCGCCCTCACGGTCCTCAAACTGGACAGGCGGGAGCTTCTCCAGGAAAGCGCCAGGGACCGGATCAGATCCGCGTACCGAACCCAGGCAATGGCCCACCACCCGGACAAAAACGGCGACGCCGAGGTGTTCCGTCGCGTACAGACCGCCTACGAGCATCTGCTTCAATGGATAGAGGCCCCGGTCCTCCGCAGCCAGGCGGGCCTTCCCGGGAAGTGGTGCTTTGACGGCGCGAGATGGACCCCGCCAATGACCCCCAGGCCGTAGCAGCCCATGGGATACGTCCCCCCCGTTCCGTGACACCTGAATCCGTGAGCGGTCTCAGGTGGTGCGGATGCAAGGAAGAGACCTGCCGACTGTACTGAAG
>JBKHBM010000079.1:0-20621 GCA_046542385.1 Desulfatibacillaceae bacterium
CCGCACTGACGGGAAACGCGCCGCAACGCCGCAGATCGCGTTTTTCAACAGGCTGGTAACGGGGGCGAGGGCGTCAGACAGAGGATGAAACCCGGCGGCGTCACACCTTCATGAAGCCTCCATCGTCCCGGTTTTTGGGGGCCCGGTTTTCGATCTCGTCCCTCAGGGCCGAGATCTGGGCTTCGATGATGGATTTCCGGGGATCTGGTTCCGGCTCCGGAGCCAGTTGGGGGGCCGGCTCGTCCGCCGTGGTTTCGTGCCGGGCCGGGGACAGCGCCTGGACCGCGAAGTTGAGCAGGTTGCGGAAAAGGTCTTCCACCTCGGCGGTGGAACCGTTCGGAGGTTGCACGTCGCACGTTTTTTCGCCGGCGCACCGTTCCCTCAACACCTTGAGTTCATCCACCAGTGTCACGAACTTGTCGTACACGGGCTTCAGGCTCTCCATGGCCGAGTCTTCCCCTCTCTCGGACAGCCTGGATATTTTCTCCGAAACCCGCTCCATGTTCTCGATTCGCGCCATGATACGTTCCATCAGCGCGGGAGCGGTGCCGGGAGCCTGCCGTTGGTCCATGGCCATCCTCCCCGCTTCCATGACGTCGGACAGCAGGCTGTTCATCTGGTCGAGCAGGTAGGGCGCTATGCGGCTGTACTCGGAGGGGCGCGCCTTCATCAGCACGTCCACCCGGGCGCGTTCCAGTTCCGCGAGAAGCTGGCGCCTGGTGAAGGGCTTTTCCAGGAAACCGTTGCAGTGGTGGCGCAGGGCCTGGATAACCAGGTTCTTCTCCCCGTGGCCCGTCATCATGATCACGGGCAGGGCCCCGTAATGGTCGCGGACGGACTTGAGCAGTTCCATGCCGTCCACGTCCTCCATCACGTAATCCGTGATCACCGCGTCGATTTCGTGGTGATGCGCATGCAGCTGCTCCAGGGCCTCCTTGCCGTTGTACGCGGTATGGAACCTGTCGACGTGGTCCTCGAGCAGGGTTTGGACAAGTTCGATCATTTCCTTTTCGTCATCGACGATGAGCACGTTCATGGAAGGTCCTCTTCTCGCATTGTGACCGTTCGCGCCAGGGGCTCGGCCGGACCGAACCGGCGTAGTCTTTTCCGAAGGAGCAACTTTGGTGCCGTAATGAGACGCCATGTGTGCATTATCGCATGGAGAGCGAAAAAAATCAATAAGACTGATTGTTTACGGGGGGGGACGGGATGGGGGGAAATCGGGCCGGGACATGCCGTCATGGCGCCGGGGCTTCCATTGGTCCCCGATGTTGGCATGGTGCGCCAAAGTCCCGACGTCATGCCGCCGGAGAATCGTCACGCCGCTTTTCGGTTTTTCCGGGACGGAACCTGCTCACCATGGCCTTGAGGGACTCCACCGCTTCCGGGCTGCCGCCCCTGCCGAAGCGAAGCCGAGCATATGTTTTTGCGATGTCCCGGGCCTGGGGCGCCAGGTCGGGGCGTTTTCGCGCCACCTCCTCGGCATAGTCGAGCGGGCCCTGGCTTTCCCTCCTGGGCAACCCGCTTCGGGCCAGCCTTCCGCAGAACTCCGAGTAGGCCCGGGCCACGTCGTCCCCGGCCTCCCTGTGCCCGCGCAGCATGAAAAAGCTGATGACAAAGGCGACCACGGCGACTCCCAGCAGGCTCAGAACCAGGGCCTTGGCAGGACCTTTCCAGCCGCTCACGTCCACGCCGATCCTGGACAGCACGCCCACCTGTTCGCGCCGGGAGTATCCCATGACCCAGAGGTTCCAGCGGTTGTTCACGTAATCCCAGGCCCAACCCGCCGTGTCCAGCGCGTCCCCCAGCGAGCCCCCTGCCAAAAAGCCCAGCAGGCCGTCCCTTTCTCCCGGAGCCAGTGCGCTGTCCACGCTCAGTTCCACCCGGCTCGGGGCAACGGCCCGGGTGGGGTCCACCCTGGTCCAACCGGTGTCCTCGAACCAGACTTCGCACCAGGCATGTGCCTCGCCCTGGGTGACCACGAGATAACCGCCGTATGGGTTCACTCCGCCGCCCTGATAACCCGCCACGATCCGGGCCGGCACGCCCGCCGCGCGCATGATGAAGGCGAAGGTCGAGGCGTAGTGCTCGCAGAAACCCCGGCGCGTATTGAACAGAAAGTCGTCGATCCTGTTCTTCCCCAGGGCGGGAGCCTCCAGGGTGTAATGGAAGGGCTGTTCGTGGAAGTGGGCCAGGACCCGGTCCACGAACTCCCGTCTGTTCCCGGCCTCCCTTGCCCATTTCAGGGCCAGGTCCCGGGTCCTGGCATTGCCTTCCGCCGGCAGTTTCAGCGCACGGGCAAGCAGCGGAGTCGTTGCGCTGGTGTCGTGCTCGAGATAGGACGTGCCTTCATATACCATGCGTTCGGAAACCGGACGGCGGCGGTAGTAAAGGAAGTCCCGCAGCGGCCATGCACGGGCGGTCACCGTGCGCGGCAGGTCCAGGGTGAACAGCCAGTGTTCGTAATGGGGTTCGAGGGTCAGTTTGTAGGTCACCTTGTTTGCGACCCTCACGTTCCGCGGTCGCGGACCGTGTCGTCCGCTCCCGCGGGTCCATGTCTTGCCGTCGAAGTCCCAGAGTACGATGCCCCGCCAGTACAGTTGCCGCGTGGGGGGCCTCTCCCCCTCGAATTCCACGCGAAAGGCCACGGCGTCGCTTTTCGCCAGCCGGGCGATGTCTCCCGGGCTCATGGTGTCGGAGAACCCGGTGCGGGCCATGTTGGAGACGGACCTGCCCCACAGGCTGCCCTGGATCCGGGGAAACAGGACGAACAGGATCAGAACCAGGGGAAGGGCCTGGAGCATGATGGAGCCGGAAAGGCGAAGAGGGTGGACCAACCCGCCGGTGGGGCGGTTGACATGCACCAGCACGGCCGTGGTGCAGAGTACGGACACCAGCATGTAAACGGTCATGGCAAGGGAATTCGAGAAGAACAGTCCACCCACGATGAGAAAGTAGCACAGGATAACCGTGATCATCCGGTCCCTGTGCCCCTTCAGTTCCAGGAGCTTGAACGCGGCCATCAGGGCCAGGAGGGCCACCGCGGCGTCCGTGGTGAACCGTCCTCCGTGGGACGCCAGCGTTCCCACCAGGGAGGCCCCCGCCAGCAGCATGAGGGTGCGGCGGCCGGGCATGGGCCAGCCGAACCTGCCGGCGGCCAGGACGAACATCCAGGAAGCCACGCACACCGCAGCGATCCAGTACGGAACGACCCACAGATGCGGCAGGGTGGAGACCGCCACGGCAAACAGAACGGCTTTCACGTGCCTGTCCGCGTAATTCATGACTCGCCCCTTTTCGCGCCGAACAACGCCAGCCGGCGCAGGCATTCCCGTTTGTGCGCACCTCCGGAACCGGGCTCGATGACGGTGGAACCAAGCCTCAGGCCGTAGGAAAGACGCATTGCCTCGGCCGTGAGGACCATGTGGGAGATGCGGGACAGCTTCTTTTCGAGATCGTGCCCGGACAGGGCGTCCGGGTCGAAGTAGATGCTCGTGCCCTTCACTCCCTCGAACTTCTTGGTGTACAGGCCCTGTCCACGGGAATAGGCCTTCCAGGATATGCGCTGCATGGGATCGCCCGGCTGATAGCTCGCCAGTCCGGCGAAGTCGTCCACTCCCGGCCCTCCGGATTCGCCTTCGGAGTCCTCTTCCGCCGAGCCCCGGCTGGTTATCATGGGGCCGGCAACCGGCCTGGGATATACCAGGCACGTGGCGTCCACCATGAGGGTGCTCCATCCCCGGAACAGCCCGAAGGGGTAGTTGGTGGACACGTACAAAAGGGTGGGTTCGAGGACACCCCGGCGGTCCGTCCCGTGGGGCACCCTCACCAGCGTGTCGCGGCCGCCGGGAAGGTCCAGCAGCACCTGTTCGTCGTTGAGGAAATGGAAGGAGCAGGCCCTGCGTTCGTGTCCCGGGGCGCGCACCAGAATGTCGAACGTGGCCTTCTGCCCGGCGAACACGGGCTTGGCCCGGGCATGCACCAGGGTGATGCCGTGGATGTTGCGGAACGTGTGGAAGATGGAGACGAAGGCCATGCCGCCCAGAAGGAAGGTGAGGATGAAGCCCAGGTTGTTGTTGCGGTTCACGGATCCCAAAAGCATGGCCAGCAGGATGGCGAAGAACACGAACCCCTGGCTGGTGGGAAAGACGTACACCCGTCCGCTGTGCAGGCGGACGGGAAACGCCAGGCGTTTCCTTTTGAGGGCCCGCTGTATGAAAAGGTTCCTGAGGGGTTCAACCAACAGGCTCATGAGGACCGGCTCATTCCGGTACCGGCACGGAGAGCAGAAGACCCATCAACTCGTCCCTGGCAAGCTCTCCCTGGCCGTCCGCGTGGCGGAGGCGGTGTCCCACCACGTAGGGCAGCACCTTCTGCACGTCCTCGGGCAGGCAGTAGCCGCGTCCGGACAAAAACACCCACGCGCGGGCGGCCCGCAGAATGGACAGGCCGGCGCGGGGTGACAGGCCCATGTAAAAATGGGGCGACGTGCGCGTATAGTCCAAAATGTTCTGCACGTAATTCACCAGCGCGTCGGAAACGTGGACCTTTTGCGCCATTTTCTGGAACCGGGCCACCTTTTCGGGAGTGAGCAGGGGCTTTATGTCCTCCTCCAGCACCTGCTGGGTGCCGCCGTGGAGCAGCAGGTCGTGCTCGGAAGCCCGATCCGGGTATCCAAGCGCGACGCGCATGAGAAACCTGTCCAGCTGGGACTCGGGAAGAGGAAAGGTGCCCGCCTGTTCCAGAGGGTTCTGCGTGGCGATCACGAAAAAGGGGCGGGGCAGGGGCCGGGTTTTGCCCTCGGTGGTCACCTGCATCTCCTCCATGGCTTCCAGCAGCGCGCTCTGGGTCTTGGGCGTGGCGCGGTTGATCTCGTCGGACAACAGCACCTGGGTGAATACGGGACCGGGGTGGAACACGAAGCCCCCGGTCTTCTGCTCGAACACGGACACTCCCAGGATGTCGCCGGGAAGCATGTCCGAGGTGCACTGGACCCGGCGGAATTCCAGGCCCAGGGTGTTGGACAGGACCTTGGCCAGCGTGGTCTTGCCGATGCCGGGCATGTCCTCGATGAGGAGGTGTCCGCCGCCGAACAGGCAGCACAGGGCTAGCCGAACCTGGTCCCGTTTGCCCAGGATCACGCGTCCCACCTGGTTGACGACCTGGTCGAAAAGGTTATGGGTGTCGTGGTCGCTGATGTTGACAACGCTGGCGGCCGGATTCTTTTTGGTGGTCATTCGCCGGACTCCATGAATTCGGTAATCGTTGCGGGAAAAGCGTGCAAGATACGCACCGTAAAGGTAAGCGCGTTTTTTCGGCGGGCAAGGCCGGTGTGACGCGATTCACGGGTGCGGCGAAAGACCCCGGTCCCCGGGCACGGAGGCTTCCGGGGCGGCCGGGATGGTCTCATGCCGTCCGCAGGTTGTCCAGCACGGTCTCCTTGTCGATAACGATGCGTTTGCCCTCGGGAGTGTCCTCGATCTTGTCCGAATGGAACGGGTCGTACTCGATTTCGGCCATGATTCGGGAAAACACATGCCACAGGGCGCGGGCGCCCACCCGGGTGTTGTTGGCCGCGTGCATGGAGATGGTGTTCTGGGCACCCTCGGTGAGGACCAGGTCCACGCCCATGGCGGCGAAATACCTTTTGGAATAGGTATAAGGGGAATCGGGGCTGTTCATGAGGATGTACTTCAACTGGAACTCGTCCAGATCGTTCAGGACGGCGATGGAGACGAACCGGGAGATGAACTGGGGAAGCATGCCGTAGTCGAACAGGTCCTGGTACTCCAGGTAGTCCTTCAGCCGGAACTCCACCACCCTCTTCAGGTGGCCTTCCAGGTCGATGCGGGTCTCCTCCTTCAACTGTCTCTTGTCCTGGTGTCCCAGCACCGAGTCGTACACCTGGTCGTACAGGCTCTCGAACGCTCCGGCGCACACGAACAGCATGCGCCTGGTGTCCAGGGGCATGCGGATCGTCCGCGTCTCGCCGTCCTGCTGTATGGTGGTGTCGTAGACGATGGTTTCGCCGCCTATGATGGTGAGCAGGGCGTTTTGCACGGCGATGCCGTAGACGTTCGGAGAGGTGGGGGTTATTCGCGCCGATATCTTGTCCACCTCGTCGATGCAGACCGTGGCGTTTTCGATATGCTCCTGCAGGGCCCGGACCGTGAGCTTGTTCAATCCCAGGTTCCGGACATTGCGTTCCAGGTTGTGGAACAGGCGGATGGTCTCCACCTCGCCCTCGGTGTCGCCAAGGAGCATGTTGGCGTTCATGATGGCCATGGCCCGGAATTTCGCCAGGGCCTCGTCGGTCTGGTAGAACTCCCGGATGGCGTGCATGATGGTGGTCTTGCCCGTGCCGCTGTTGCCTATGAGCAAAAGGTTGCCGGCGTTGATCCCGGACACGTGCTTGAAAATGGCCACGGCCACCCTGCGCAGGACATCGTCCTGCCCGTGTACGCGCGCGGCCAGAAAATCGTATATCTCGGGCGGGGTGACCTGGGTCTCCATGTCGGGTGTGTCTCCGATGGGTAGCTGTATTTCGGTGCGTCAGGCCAGGATCATACCTCCGGAAGGCCGGGTTTGCAATACCCGGCCGGGGAGTGTGCAGAGAGCACGTGAACTGTCAGTCCGTCGCCGGAGCCAAAGGCCCGCGCGACGGGTTTTGCAATGCACGGTTGACGGGTGTTTTGGTTTTCGATTACCCTTTGGGCAGTTCCATCATCCACCGCAAGGAAAGGCATACCCCATGAGAGGAGCGGGCGGCACATCCGGAGGCACAGGGCAGTTTTTCATTGGCTTTGTCATGCTGGTCGGCGGGTTCTACCTGCTGTTGCGGTCCATAAACGTGACCGCCGGGCTGGGGTTGGGGATGCATCTTTTCGGCATCGGCAACTACCACGTGACCGGCGGCATGGTGCTGATACCGTTCATCATCGGGATAGGCCTCATATTCTACAACTCCAAAAACCTGATCGGATGGGCCCTTTCCGTGGCCTCGCTGGTGATGCTCATCTTCGGTGTGATCGCCAGCATCAAGTTCACCATCCGGCACATGAACGCCTTCGAGGTGCTCATGATCCTGATACTGTGCTTCGGGGGTCTGGGCCTGTTTCTGCGATCGCTCAAGACCCAGTGACGGTATCACGGCATCACACCCGCGCCCACCGGAGGAGTCTCCGGGCGCGGTTCAGCCACCGGGTGTATTCCGTGGGCGACCATGCCTTCGGATACCGCCTGTAGTGGCGCGTCACGACCTCGGTCCTTACTCCCTGCAACAGAAAGCGCCCCAGGAGGGGCGCTGCCGGCGCTCCGCGCACGAGCCTCCGCACACCGTCCACGGGCCCGATTTTCACGGGTTTTGCGTCGTGGATGTGGTGGAAGTCGGCCGGCCGGACGAGCTTGTGGCGGACCAGGCTTTGCACCTGGTTCTCGTCCAGGGTGCGCAACAGGAGTTGGGTCGCGTAGTACCCGGCAAAGGTTGCGCCCAGCGTGCTCAGCAATGCATGGCTGTACGGCCACAATGCCTCGCGGGTGGGTTTGGCGCGGCGCCCCAGCACGGCCCCGACGGTGTCCGCGCACAGGCAGGCGGAAACCATGGACGGAGTAGTGCCGCTGCCGTTGGCCGGACTGGCCAGGAACGCCGCGTCGCCCACGAGGCACAGGCCGTCGTGCACCGAGGAATCCGCGGGACGGCGCATGGCTATGGGCCTGCCTCCGCCATAAATGCGGTTCGTGCAGAAACCAATGTCGGCCACGAACCGGTCCAGCATCCGCCTTGGCGTCAGGACGTCGTACAGGTGGGGCTTCGACGCGGCCAGTATGCCCACGATGCCCCGGGACACGTCAAGCTGGTACATGAAGGTGGAAAACCCTCCCGCTCCCGGAAGTCCCACGAGAAAGACCATCTCCCCGTCGTACACCCTGCCCGCTTCCACCGCCTTTCGCGCCCTGTCCCGGTCCACCTCCCAGGTCTCCTGGATCGCGTGGACCATGTCCCCGGGCTCCGTCCCCAGGTCGATGTCCACGAATCCGGGCAGGGAACGCATCACGGCGGCGCCGTCCCCGCATGCCAGCACCGTCACCCGGGCGGCAACGTCGAATTCCTTCTTGTCCGGGCTTTTCGCCCGCACCCCGGCGACCGCGCCGTTTTCCTCCAGCACGCCGACGGCGGGACATCCGAACAGGATTTCCGCGCCCGCGTTCCGACACATGTCCGCGAGCCTCTTCTGGTAGTCGGACATGCGAAGTGCGTAGTTGGGCAGTCCGGGAATCACGAAACCCGTGCCGCCGTCCGCCGTGAGCATCCGCACGTCCCGGCGGACGGGAAAGGGCAGTTCGCCGCCGGTGGGTTCGGGCAGGCCGTATCTGCTGAACGGGCCCAGATCCAGGTCGTTGCACCAGGTGTTGCCGTACGCCGCCTCGTTCGCCTTTTCCAGGACGACGACGCGCAACCCCCCGTCCGCCAGCCTGAGCGCGGCGACAAGACCGCCGGTTCCCGCTCCCACCACCACGACATCCGCTTCCATGAAGTCCTCCGAACCGGTTTGGAATGCACCAGTTACGCACATTCGGGAAGGTCCGGTCAAGTTGATGGCGCGAGCGGAGCGCGTAGGGCGTCAAACGGGAACTTGCGCGGCAGACGGCGACGTCGTACAATTCGCCTCCACGCCGGCGGCAAACGCGTCATCGCACAAGGAGGCAACCGTGGTCCACAAACCGTACCGTATATACTGGATTTACGAGGACGAACAGACCGGAGGCAGGCTGGCGATCTCGTCCCTGCCGGGCCGGCCCGACGTGGGCCGCGACCTGTACACGGACATGGAAGCCATGGCCGACGCCGGGGTGGATCACGTGGTCGTTCTGGTGGAGGACCATGAGTTGCGCGGATACGGACTGCCCGGGCTCGTCGAGGCCTTCACCAATTTCGGTCTGGATGTGCGGCGTCTTCCCACACCGGACTTCAGCGTGCCGGCCATGCCCGCCATGGTGGAGCTGGTGGACTGGATCGACACCCGGACAGGGGCGGGCGGCGTCGTGCTGGTCCATTGCGTGGGCGGACTGGGTCGATCAGGGACCGTGGCGGCCTGCTTTCTGAAGAAGCGGGGTTTCGATTCCGGGGAGGCGATACGGATGGTGCGGGAGCGCAGGTCGTCCTTCGCCATCGAGGGAGAGGACCAGGTGGCCATGGTCAGGGCGTTCGGGGAGGAGACGTGAGTCACCCGCCGTAGTTTCGAGGCATGGCCCGGGAGAATGGGGCCTGTGTACTCCACGAAAATGCCCGCGTCGCGGCTGCGTTCCGTCGTCCCGGAGCCCAAATGCAGGGGGCCCGGCGAACCGGGCCCCATTTTCTGTCGGGACATTTCCCCGTCTATCTGATGTCCGCGTGGTACTCCTGCAGCGAACGTACGACAACGGGCCGTTCCTTCATGGCGGCGATGCCGCGCACCGCGGCTATGGCCGCGGCCGTCGTGGTGATGTAGGGCACCTTGAAGCGCACCGCCGATTTGCGGATGTAGGAATCGTCCTCGCGGCACAGGTGGCCTTCCGGAGTGTTGACCACCAGCTGGATCTCGTTGTTCTTGATGGCGTCCACGATGTTGGGCCGGCCCTCGTGCATTTTCCTGATGACCTCGGCCGGGACGCCGTTGGTCTGGAAGTAGGCGGCAGTGCCCGCGGTGGCCTTGATTGTGAAGCCCAGCTCCACGAGCCTGCGGGCCGCGCCCAGGGCCGCGGGCTTGTTCTCGTCGGTCACCGTGAACAGCGCCGCGCCTTCCAGGGGCAACCGGGCATTGGCGGCCTCCTGGGCCTTGAAGAAGGCCATGCCGAAGCTTTCCGCCATGCCCAGAACCTCGCCCGTGGAGCGCATCTCCGGGCCGAGGACAGGGTCGACTTCCGGGAACATGTTGAACGGGAACACGGATTCCTTGACTCCGAAGTGGGGCACCTTTTTCGTGTCAAGCCCGAGGTCTGCCAGCTTCCGGCCCAAAATCAGCTCCGTGGCCAGTCGCGCCATGGACACGTTGCACACCTTGGAAACCAGGGGCACGGTGCGCGACGCCCTGGGGTTGGCCTCCAGCACGTACACCCGCTCGTTGTGTATCGCGTACTGGATGTTCATGAGGCCCACCACTTCGAGCGCCACCGCGATCTTGCGGGTGTACTCCCGGATGGTCTCCAGGTGCGTTTCCGGAATGCTGATGGGCGGTATCACGCACGCGGAGTCCCCGGAGTGCACGCCGGCCTGCTCGATGTGCTCCATCACCGCCGGGACAAAGGCGTCCGTTCCGTCGGCAAGGGCGTCGGCTTCGGCCTCGATGGCGTTTTCCAGGAACTTGTCGATGAGGATGGGCCGTTTCTGGGAAACCACCACGGCCTCCTCCACGTAATGCACCAGCATCTCGTCATTGTGCACCACCTCCATGCCGCGGCCACCCAGCACGTAGGACGGCCGGACCATGACCGGATACCCGATTTTCTCCGCCACCTTCCTGGCCTCGTCCAGGCTGCTGGCCATGCCCGCTTCCGGCATGGGGATGCCCATCTTCTCCATCATGGTGCGGAACCGGTCCCGGTCCTCGGCCAGGTCGATGGCCTCGGGCGCCGTGCCCAGGATCTTCACACCGGCCTCGGCCAGTTCGTTGGCGATGTTCAGCGGGGTCTGGCCTCCGAACTGCACGATGACGCCCTCGGGCTTTTCCTTCTCGTAAATGGACAGCACGTCCTCGGCGCACAGGGGCTCGAAGTACAGCCGGTCCGAGGTGTCGTAGTCCGTGGACACGGTCTCCGGGTTGCAATTCACCATGATGGACATGAGGCCCATGTCCCGCAGGGCGAAGGCGGCGTGCACGCAGCAGTAGTCGAACTCGATGCCCTGGCCGATCCGGTTGGGGCCGCCGCCCAGCACCATGACCTTTCTGCCCCGCACGGATTCCACCCTGTCCTCGGCGTTATAGGTGGAAAAATAGTACGCCGCGTCCTCCACGCCGGAAACGGGCACCGGCTCCCAGCTCTCGGCAAGGCCCAGGGCGATGCGGCGCTCCCGGATTTCGGGCTCCGGAATGTCCAGGATCTGCGCGAGATACTTGTCCGCGAAGCCGTCCTTCTTGGCCCGGATGAACAACTCGTCCGGCAGGGGGCGGCCCTTGTAACCCAGGATCTCCTCCTCCAGCTCCACCAGTTCCTTCATCTGGGTGAGGAACCACATCTTGATGTGGGTCTTCCCGTGGAGGTCGTCCAGGTCCGCGCCCTTGCGGATGGCCTCGTACATGATGAACTGGCGCTCGCTGGAGGCATGGGCCAGGAGGTCCATGAGTTCGTCCAGACTCATCCTGTTGTATCCCTTGACGAAACCCAGTCCCCACCGGTCCTTCTCCAGGGAACGGATGGCCTTGTGGAAGGCCTCCTTGTAGGTCTTGCCGATGCTCATGACCTCGCCCACGGCCTTCATTTGCGTGCCCAATACGTCGTGGGAGCCCGGGAACTTCTCGAAGGCCCAGCGGGCGAACTTCACCACCACGTAGTCCCCGGACGGCGTGTACCTGTCCAGGGTTCCGTCCCGCCAGTACGGGATCTCGTCCAGGGTCAGGCCGCCCGCCAGCATGGCGGAAACCAGGGCGATGGGAAAGCCTGTGGCCTTGGACGCCAGGGCCGAGGAGCGCGAGGTCCGGGGATTGATTTCGATGACGACGATCCGCCCGGTTTCGGGATCATGGGCGAACTGGATGTTCGTGCCGCCGATCACCTCGATGGCGGACACGATGTCGTAGGAGTATTTCTGCAGTTTCTGCTGCAACTCCCCGCTGATGGTCAACATGGGAGCCGTGCAGAAGGAATCGCCCGTGTGCACGCCCATGGCGTCCACGTTCTCGATGAAGCATACCGTGATCTTCTGGTCCTTTGAGTCGCGCACGACCTCGAGCTCCAGTTCCTCCCAGCCCAGCACGGACTCCTCGATGAGGACCTGCCCCACCCAGCTCGCGGCAAGGCCCCGGGTGGCGATGGTGCGAAGCTCCTCCACGTTGTACACGAGGCCGCCGCCGGTGCCGCCCATGGTGTACGCGGGGCGCACGACGACGGGATAGCCCAGGCCCGCCGCGATTTCTTCCGCCTCGTCCACGGAGAAGGCCACCCTGCTCTGGGGCATCTCGATGCCCAGGCGGTTCATGGTCTCCTTGAAGGCGTCCCGGTCCTCGCCCCGGGTGATGGCGTCCTCCTGCACCCCGATGATCCTGACTCCGTACTTTTCCAGGATGCCCTTGCGGGACAGCTCCGAGGACAGGTTCAGGCCGCTCTGACCGCCCAGGTTCGGCAGCAGGGCGTCCGGCCTCTCCTTTTCGATGATCCGGGTGAGGCTTTCCACGTTGAGCGGCTCGATGTACGTGTAATCCGCCATGCCCGGGTCCGTCATGATGGTGGCCGGGTTCGAGTTCACCAGCACGATCTCGTAGCCCAGCGCGCGCAGGGCCTTGCATGCCTGGGTTCCCGAGTAGTCGAATTCGCAGGCCTGGCCGATGATGATGGGGCCCGAGCCGATGATGAGCACCTTCTTGATGTCTTTCCTTCCGGGCATGTTTTCCTCCTTGTGGGTATATGGATATCCGGCGTGAATGAACGTGTGGCCGGGTCGCCGCGGACCGGCCTTGCCATCGGCGCCCGCCGGGCCGCGGAAACCCGTGCTTCAGTTGGGCCTAGAAGTGGCTGGAATTGTCCCAGCAGTGGGTGCACAGCCGTTCCCTGGGCAGGCCCACCGCTTCCACGAGGTCGTCCAGACGCTGGTAGATGCAGGACGTGAGGCCCAGGTGGTCCGCTATCCACTCGCTGCATGCCTTCTGCTTTTCCGATCCCGGCACCGCGTACTGGTCGATGTTGTCGAGACTGCCCTCGAGCGCCATCACCGCCTGCCGGCCCAGGAGCGCCATGGACGACTGGGACGTGGAAAAGTTCAGAAAATCGCAGGGATACAGGAGGCAAGGGCACGCGGGCCGCATATGCACTTCCCTTGCCCCGGCCCGGAAGACCTCCTGGATGGTGTCCCGCAACTGGGTGCCCCGCACGATGCTGTCCTCGCAGAACATGACCTTTCTGTCCCGGATCAGGTCGTGCACCGGGATGAGCTTCATCCGGGCCACCAGGTCACGCACCTTCTGGTTCTGGGGCATGAAGGAGCGCGGCCACGTCGGCGTGTACTTCACAAAGGCCCGCATGTAGGGAATCTTGCGCTCGTTGGCGTAGCCCAGGGCATGCCCGATGCCGGAGTCCGGGATCCCGGACACGATGTCCGGCACCACGTGGTCGTTCCGGGCCAGGGCCGAGCCGCAGCGATAGCGCACCTGCTCCACGTTGATACCTTCATACGTGGACGCGGGGTACCCGTAATACACCCACAAAAACGAGCACACCTGCATCTCGTCCCGTTCGGCAATCCGCGTCTCCACACTGTCCGGGGTGATGAACACGGCCTCGCCCGGGCCCAGGTGCCTGTCCGCCACGTAGCCCAGATTGGGCATGGCACAGGTCTCCGACGCCACGCAAAAGGCGCCCTCCCGCGTGCCCACGGTCAACGGGGTCCGGCCCAGCTTGTCCCGGGCCGCCCACAGGCCCTCGCGGGTCAGTATCAGGAAGGAACAGGAGCCCTCGATCGACTCCTGCACCGCCCGGATGCCGTCCTCGAAGCTCTGCTCCCGGCTGATGAGCATGGCCACCACTTCCGTGGGGTTGGGGGCGAAACCCTTGGTTTCCGTGAAAAACTGGCGGGAGTCGTAGGCTTTTTCGGCGAGTTGGTCGATGTTGTTGATCCGGCCCACCGTGGCCACTGCGAATACCCCGAGGTGGGAGCCGATGACCAGGGGCTGGGGATCGGTGTCAGAGATCACGCCGATGCCCTTGTTGCCGGAGAACCTGTCCAGGTCCGGCTCGAACTTGGTGCGAAAGTAGTCGTTCTCAATGTTGTGGATGGACCGGTGGCAGTCCTCGTGGTTCATCACCGCCATCCCCGCCCTGCGCGTGCCCAGGTGCGAATGGTAGTCCGTTCCGTAGAATACTTCGCGGACGCAGTCGCTTTGCGAAACGCAGCCGAACAACCCTCCCATGTAACTTCTCCCTTGATGCCCGGGTTTTCAGATTGGCGAACCGGACGCCGCCAACATTAAGCGGCACTAATATAATCTTGGGCGCGTGAATGCAAGGGGCGGAAGCGGGAAAATCCGACCGGAACGGTCGGGCCAGACAGGGAGGGGGTTCCCGGCCGGTATCCCGTCGGCTCACGGGAAGGGAGTTCATCTCAACCGGGTCATGCATTTCTGTTCCAGGATGTTGTTGCCCCACTGGGCGACCTGGTGTTCCTCGGCCACCCTGAATCCGGCGGACTCGTACAGGTGGCGGGCGCAGTCCAGCCCTGAGAATGTCCACAGGTGCATGCGGTCGTACCGGTCGCGGCAGAAATCCATGGCCCGGTTGAGCAGGATGCGTCCCACGCCGCGTCCCTGGTACTGCGGGGGTACTATGAACCAGCGAAGGCGTGGTCCGTCCGGGTCGTCCACGGCGCCGTCCACGGCCACGCTGCCGGCGAACGCGCCGTAGAGCCAGGCTGTGAGGAAGCAGTCGCGATTCTCGACGAAAGCCCGGAGGAACGCGGAGAGTTCCGTGGCCACCTGGCTTTCGAAGGACAGGTCGAAGTTCCAGTGTTCCGCGTAGTATCGGGCGTGGGTGGCGGTGATTTCGCCGATGACGCCGGGCCTGTACCCGGCCAGTTCCAGTCCGCAAGAGCGAGAGTCGGCAATCGGTTTCATGTCGCGCTCCTTTGGTTCGGGGGCGGTTCGGGCGCTGCGGATCTCGCGCCGGGGAGCGTTCGGTCGCGTCCGGCGTCAGGCGGTTTTGCGGCATGCGGCCAGGATGACCCGTTCAAGAGTCACTGCGGCGTCCGTTCCTGATCTTTTCAGCCTCCGGTCCGCTTCCACGAGGCTTTGCACCAGGGCGGTGAGCTCGCCGGTGGTGAACCGGGACGCCCGCAACAGTGTCTGGTAGACAGGATAAGGGCTTTTGGACGATCCGGCCAGCAAAAGATCGGTGGTGGGCTTTTTCGCTTTCTTCCCCCTGCCCTTTTTGCCCCCTGTTTCCGCCTCCTCCCGGCCGCCTTCCCACTCCACGACCCGGGCGAGCAGCGCCTCGTCGTGCCTTTTCACCAGCGGCATGACGGCCGAGGAGAACCTGGGGTATGGAGTTCCCTGGGTGAAGACGCGGCCGTCAGGTCCGTCCAGGAACATGCGGGCCGCCAGCATGCGGCGGGTCTGGTTGGCGAGCGCGGCCAGGATCTGCAAGGGGTACAGGTTGTTGTCCAGAAGGCGGCGCACCAGGACCAGGGCGGCGCCCGCATCCTTGTCGAACACCGCGTTGGTGAGCTCAAAGATGGGATCCTCCCGGGTGCGGCCGATCATCTTCTCCACGTCGGCCACGGTGATTTTTTCCCGGTCACCGGCGTACAGGGCCAGTTTTTCGAGGTTGGTCACAAAGCTGCGGACGTCGGCGCCGGTACGCTCCACCAGGGCTCGGAAGGCAGGCTGGTCCATGGTCTTGCCCCGGTCGCGCAGGACCTTGTCCCTGGTCCCGGCCAGCACCTCCTGCTGGGCGTCCCTGTCCGCCTTGCGTTCCCCCTGGGGCACGGCGCATTCGATGACCACGCCCTTGTCCGCCACCAGCTTGTAGAGCTTCTTGCGCCGGTCCACCAGGTCCGCTGTCAGCACCAGGTGATTGCCCTCGGGAAATCCCCGCTCCACGGCGTCCGCAAGCGCCTGGGCCTCGTCCGCGCCCGCCGGAACGGCCATGTTGTTCTCGCGGCAGTGGTCGATCACGTCCGCGACCCAGTCCCCCGGGTTGTCGATGCCGGCGGCGGAGGCGACGGCGGCCCCCGGATCGGATCCGGAAATGTCGTCCAGGGACAGGCCGTGGATGCTCAGAAAGGCGAGGATGGAGTTGGCCGCCTTTTTCGCGTCCTCCTCCTCCCACGCCTCCCTTGCCCTGGCCACCAGCTTCGCCGTGTCCTGTCTGGACGTGAACACCCGGGTGTCGTGCCATGCCACGACCTTGGTGGCCGGAAACATGGGGTAGGTGTCCATGGCTTCCAGCACGGCGCCCACCGGGTCGTCGGAACCGTACAGCGGCTCGTAGTTCAGCGACTGCTGGTCTTTGGGGACCATGGCGTCCAGGAGCAGGCCGAATGCCTGCTTGACCAGCATCTCGTCGCCGAACAGCAGGTACACCGGGGCGAACTCCCCGGGCTTCAGTCCCTTCAGGTATCCCGGAAGTTTCGTGTGGTGGATGTCCATTCAGTCCCCGGGTCTGCTACGGGATCGCCGGTACCCGACGATGAGCACGGTTACGCCCATGAGGAGCATGACAACGCCGATGCCCTGGGCCGGAGACAGCACGCCGAACAGGTAAGCGCCCCGCTCATCGCCCCGGAAGAACTCCACCGTGAACCGGGCCGCGGCGTACAGGACGAAGTACATGCCCAGGATCTGCCCGTCGAATTTCCTCCGGGCAAAGAAAACGTAGAGGATTCCGAAGATGGCGAAGTTGTGCAGCGCGGCGTACAACTGCGTGGGGTGCAGGGGAATTCCGGTGGGGGCCAGGGATTCCGGGTGCTCGAACACCACGGCCCAGGGAAGCTCGCACGCCTCGCCGAAGCAGCAGCCCGCCATTAAACATCCCAGCCTGCCGAACCCGTGGGCCAGGGCCACGCCCACCACGCCGATGTCCAGCGTCTTCCAGAACGGCAGGCGGTGGCGCCGGATGTAGTACAGGAACACGGCCACGCCGCCGATGAGGCCCCAGTAGAACACCAGCCCGCCTTCCCACAACCGGAAAATGGCCAGGGGACGTCCGCTGAAGGCCTCCCACTCCACCAGGACATAGCCGATTCTGGAAGTTACCAGGCCCACCAGGACTCCCCAGAAACCCATGTCCAGCAAGCGTTCGGAATCGATGCCCTCGCGCCGCGCCAGCCGCACCACGATCATCATGGCGAGCAGGACGCCCATGGCGATGAGCAGGCCGTAGGACCTTATCGCGACGGGGCCGAATTTGATCAGGGTCGGATACAAGCAACCTCCGGGGTTTGCGGATGTTTATCCGGTCAAATGGGTTCCTTTTTGAACAAGAAATGCACGGCCAGTATGGCGACGCCCACGGTGATGCACATGTCCGCCACGTTGAACGCGGGCCAGTGCCAGGAGCCGACGTGAAAATCCAGAAAGTCCACCACGTTGCCGAAGCGCAGCCTGTCGATGAGGTTGCCGACGGCCCCGGCCATGACCAGGGCCAGGGATGCGGCGAACCACCTGGCGGCCAGCGGCGTCTGCTTGTACAGGTACAGCACGAGCAGCAGGGCCAGGGTCGCGCCGCCCACGAAAATGGCGACGCGCAGGGTCTGGTGCGAGTCCGAGAACACGCTGAACGCGCCGCCCGTGTTTCGCACGTGGATGATGTTGAAGAATCCCGGGATCACGGCAAAGCCGTCGTACAGCCGCAACGAGGCCAGGATCCAGGCCTTGGTGAGCTGGTCCGCAACCACCAGGGGGACCACGATGGCCGCAAGCCGCACCAGTTTGGGCCTGTCCAGCCGCTCCTTGCCGGTCCCGGCCTTTTCCGCGTCCACACCCACGCCTACTGCTCCATCTCCACCAGGGCCTCGTGGCACCTGCGGCACACTCCGGGACGCTCGTCAATGGCGTCCACGCTCTCGTCGTGGATCCAGCACCGCTGGCATTTCCCGCCCAGGGCCGGTTTCACCATCACGGCTATGCCCGGGACGTTCGTGCTCACGAACGCGCCCTCGGGCGCCTCTCCCCTGGCCAGAATCGCCTGGGACACGATGAACAGGTTGGACAACCGGTCCGCGTAGGGAGCCAGGTTTTCATACCACGTGTCGTCCGCGTACACGGTGGCCGAGGCGTCCAGGGGATGGCCGACCTCCTTTTTGGCGCGGGCCTCCTCGATGGCCTTGGTCACCTCGCCGCGCACCTTCCGGATTCTCTCCCACCGCTCCGCCAGCTCCTGGTCGGCCCACCTTTCCTCGATTTCCGGCATCAGGGCCATGTGCACGCTGTCCGCCTTGCCCGCGAAGTCCGGCATGTGGTCCCAGGCCTCCTCGGCGGTGAACGCCAGGATGGGGGCCATGAGCCGCACCGTCGTGTCCAGCAGCCTGAACATCACCGTCTGCGCTGCGCGGCGCCGGACCGACCCCGGAGGCGACGTGTACAGCCTGTCCTTCAATATGTCCAGGTAGAACGCGGACAGGTCCACGGCGCAGAAATTGTGCAGGTCGTGGTAGATGATATGGAACTCGAAGGCGTCATACGCCTTCGCGGCCCGGTGGCGGATGTACTGCAGCCGGTGCAGCATGTACCGGTCTATCTCCAGGAGGTCGTCGTGGCCCACCGCGTCCTGTTCCGGGTCGAAATCCGAGATGTTGCCCAGGATGAACCGCCACGTGTTGCGGATGCGGCGATAGGCGTCCGTGAGCTGCTTGAGGATGTTGTCCGAGATACGGATGTCGTCCCGGTAGTCCGAGGAGGCGACCCACAGGCGCAGGATCTCGGCGCCGTACTGCTTGATCACCTTGTCCGGGGCGATCACGTTGCCGATGGACTTGGACATCTTCCGGCCCTCGGCGTCCACCACGAATCCGTGGGTGAGAACGCCGTCGTACGGGGCGCGGCCCCGGGTGCCCACCGAACACAACAGCGAACTGTGGAACCAGCCGCGATGCTGGTCGCTGCCCTCGAGGTACATGTCCGCGGGCCAGCGAAGGTACGGCCTGGCCTCCAGCACGGCCGCGTGGGACACGCCGGAATCGAACCAGACGTCCAGGATGTCCGTTTCCTTTATGAAGGTGGTCCCACCGCACTTCGCGCACTTCGTGCCCTCGGGCATCAGTTGGGCCGCGTCCTTCGCGAACCACACGTCCACGCCCTCGGCCTCCACCTGCCCGGCAACGTTTTCCACCACGGGCATGGACTGCTCAACCTCGCCGCAGGACTCGCAGTAGAACGCCACGATGGGCACGCCCCAGGAACGCTGGCGCGACACGCACCAGTCCGGACGGTTCTCGATCATCCCGTAGATCCGCTCCCTGCCCCAGTGCGGCGTCCAGGTGACCCTGTCGATCTCCTCAAGGGCCCGCTGCCGCAGCCCCGTCCTGTCCATGGAGATGAACCACTGGGGCGTGGCCCGGTAGATCACGGGCTTCTTGCACCGCCAGCAGTGCGGGTAGGAGTGGGTCAGCTTCGCCTGGGCCACCAGGGTGGTTTCCTCTTCCAGCCTGGCGATCACGTCCTTGTTGGCGTCGAACACGAAGCTGCCGGCGAAATGCTCCACGTCGTCGGTGAATTTGCCGGCCTCGTCCACCGGCGAGTACGGCTCCAGCCCGTACTTCAAACCCACCTCGTAGTCCTCGGCGCCGTGGCCCGGCGCCGTGTGCACGCAGCCCGTGCCCGCGTCCAGGGTCACGTGGGCGCCCAGCACCACCAGGGACTCGCGGTCGTAAATGGGGTGCTTGGCCCGCCTGTTTTCCAATTTTCTGGCGTCGGCCACGGCCAGCACCCTGTAGTCATCCACGCCGAAGCTCTTCATGTTGGATTCCACCAGGTCCCTGGCCACCACGTACACTTCGCCGCCCACCTCCACGGCAGCGTATTCGAAATCCGGGTGCAGGGCCACGGCCAGGTTGCCCGGAATGGTCCAGGGGGTCGTCGTCCAGATGACGAGGTACACCTGCTTGCCAGCGGTTTCCGGCAGCACGTCGCTCACGTCGTCCACCATCGGGAACTTCACGTAGATGGAGGGCGACGTCTCGTCATGGTACTCGATCTCCGCCTCCGCCAGGGCCGTGCGGCAGGAGTTGCACCAGTAGATGGGCTTCTTGCCCCGGAACAGGGCCCCGTTTTCCGCGAACTTGCCGCACTCGCGGACAATGGTGGCCTCGTACCCGTAAGCCATGGTAAGATACGGGTTGTCCCACTCGCCCAGCACGCCCAGGCGCTTGAACTCCTCGCGCTGGATGTCTATGAACTTCTCCGCGTACCAGCGGCATTGCTCGCGCACCTGGACCTGGGTCATCTCCCGCTTCTTCCTGCCCAGTTCCTTGTCCACGTTGTGCTCGATGGGCAGGCCGTGACAGTCCCAGCCCGGGACGTATATGGCGTCGAAACCCGCCATCTGGCGGGAACGCACTATGATGTCCTTGAGGATCTTGTTCAGCGCCGTGCCGATGTGGATATGCCCGTTGGCGTACGGAGGGCCGTCATGGAGGATGAAGGGTTCGCGTCCCTTGCTGTCCTCGCGCAATGCCTCGTACAGCGATGACCTGGACCAGCGCTCCAGGAGTTCGGGTTCCCGCCGGGTGAGGTTGGCCCGCATGGGGAAGTCGGTTTTGGGAAGGTTGAGCGTGCTCTTGTAGTCCATTTCGATCTCCGCGAAATCGGTGTTTCCGAATGTATGTGTACGTGCGCCCGGCGTCGTGCCGAAACGCTGGATTGCGACCGGTAAAGGAATTTGAATATGTAGCCTGAATCCGTGAGCGGTCTCAGGTGGTGCGGATGCAAGGAAGAGACCTGCCG
>JBKHBM010000080.1:0-20580 GCA_046542385.1 Desulfatibacillaceae bacterium
GCGCCGGTGCGGAAGCCGGGTCCGGTAAGGGCTACGGCTCCGCCGAAGGCCAGTGGCCCGAGGTGCGGCACGGGGATTCCGGCAGGGAGGAGGGCGGATGGACCGTGCGGATGTACCGCTCCCCGGGCTGGTTATGGATCGTCGCGGCCGTGGTCTACCTCTTGATAGCGGCGATGACGTTCACCGCCATAATGGGCCGGAACGCCGGGAACGTGGACGTGGTGAACCAGGCGGGCCTCAGCCTGGCCTGGCCATGGTTGATTGCCCGGCGCGTTGTAAAGGGCCCGGAGCCGCCGGCCTGACCGCCGGCCGCTGCCTGAAGCGCGCGGAAGGGTGGATTCCGGCCAATTTTTCGAGCGAACGCTCTTTTTATTGATTTCGCCGCTCCTTTCATGCATACTTACCTCCCGAAGGCATCGCAACACCACTCCACTCCGAAAAACAAAGGAGTCGCCACATGGCCAAATTCGCAAGTGAACGCAACATGAAGTTTCTGCTGTACGAAGTGCATGACGCCCAGAGCATAACCAGTTATCCCTTTTTCTCCCAGCACAACAAAAAGGCTTTTGACATGATCCTCGATGCCGCGGCCAGGCTGGCCAGGGACCTGTACCGGCCATCCTTCGAGGAGATGGACCGAAGGCCTCCCTATCTGGAGGACGGCGAGGTCAGGGTCCACCAGGACGTGCGCGGCATCATGGAGGAGGCGGGGGAGGGCGGTTGGATCTCCGCGCGGTTTCCCGCGGACATGGACGGCGGGCAGTTGCCCGCCATGGTGACCGGCGCGGCGGAGTTCTACTTCTCGGCGGCCAACTACTCGGCGTCGGTATATCCCCACCTTACCGCGGGAGCGGCGTACCTGCTGGTCTCCTTCGGCTCCCGGGATCTGATCGACACCTACGTGCCCGACATGCTGGCGGGCAGGTGGCAGGGGACCATGGCGCTCACCGAACCCCAGGCGGGCAGCTCCCTGTCCGACGTGGAAACCTCGGCGACCCCGACGGACGAGGGCCACTACATCATCCGGGGCCGGAAGATATTCATCTCCGGCGGGGACCACGACGGCGTGGACAACGTGGTGCATCTCATGCTGGCCCGCATCGACGGCGCGCCCGCCGGAGTCAAGGGAATCTCCCTGTTTGCCGTGCCGAAATTGCGGCCCGAGGGGGGCGGGCTGGTCCCCAATGACGTCAACGTGTCCCAGGTGTACCACAAGATGGGGTACCGGGGCTGTCCCATCACCGAGCTTGCCATCGGCGACAGGGACGACTGCCGGGGCTGGCTGGTGGGCGAGCCCAACCGCGGCCTGTCCTACATGTTCCAGATGATGAACGGCGCGCGTTTGGGCGTGGGCGCCGGCGCCACGTCCATCGCGTCCGCCGCCTACTACGCGGCCCTGGACTATGCGAAACAGAGGCCCCAGGGACGGCGGCTCATGCAGAAGGACCCGACCAAGCCGCAGATTCCCATCATCGAGCACGCGGACGTAAAGCGCATGCTGCTGTTCCAGCGCGCGGTGGTGGAAGGCGCGCTTTCACTCATCATGCAGTGCTACCGGTACGAGGACCTGGAACGCGCGGCCGAGGGCGAGGAAAAGGAGCGCGCCCACCTGCTGCTGGAAATCCTCACGCCCATCGCCAAGTCGTATCCGTCGGAAATGGGCATCCAGGCCACCAGCGCCGCGATCCAGTGCCTGGGCGGATACGGGTACTGCCAGGATTTTCCGGTGGAGCAGCATTTCCGGGACATGCGCATCCACCCGATCCACGAGGGAACCACCGGCATCCAGGGCATGGACCTGCTGGGCCGAAAGGTGGTCATGCAGGAGGGCAGGGCGTTGTTGGCCTGGGCCGAGGAGGTGGGCAGGGCCATAGCGGAGGCCCGCGGCGTTTCCGAACTTGCGGGCTACGCCGACAGGCTGGAAGCGGCCATGAAGGATCTGCAGGAGGTGACCCTCAAGAAGACGCAACTGGCCATGGAAAAGGGCGCCGAGGTGTTTTTGGCCGACGCCGCCCTGTATCTCGAGATGTTCGGCCACGTCGCCATTGCATGGCAATGGCTGCGGCAGGCGGTGGCGGCGCACAAGGGCCTGGACAAAAAGTCCTCGGGCAAGGAGGGCAGGTTCTACCAGGGCAAGCTGGCCTGCTGCCGGTACTTCTTCGCCTACGAACTGGTCAGGTGCGAGGGACTCAGGACAAGGTTGCTGGAGGACGACGGATTCACTGTGGAACTCGACGCAAGGACGTTCGACGATTGATACCGGCAAACCAACGATACTGGGTTCCCGCTTTCGTAGGAATGACGAGGTGTTGAGGTGACGGGGTGGTGCATGCACCTGGGCCCCGGCGTACGCCGGGGCGACGAGAAACGCGCCGCTACGCCGCCTATCGCGTTTTTCAACAGGGGGTTACAAGTCCTCCCGGTACTTGTGCGCTATGGGATAGCGGCGGCCCTCGCCAAAGGCCTTGGGCGTGATCTTGAGGCCGGGCGCCGCCTGGCGGCGCTTGTACTCGTTGTTGCGAATTCTGCGCACCACGTCAGCCACCTGGTCCTTGTCGTAACCCATCTCCACGATCTCCCGGGGCTCCTTGTGGTCCTCCACGTAGGCGGCGAGGATGCCGTCCAGGATGTCGTAGGGCGGAAGGTCGTCCTGGTCGGTCTGGTCCGGCTTGAGTTCCGCTGAGGGGGCCTTGTCCAGGATGTTTTGCGGAATGATCTCCCGTTCCCGGTTGATGTGCCGGCACAATTCGTAGACCATCTTCTTTGGCACGTCGGAAATCACGGACATGCCGCCGGCCATGTCCCCGTACAGGGTGCTGTATCCCACGGCAAGCTCGGACTTGTTCCCGGTGGACAGGACCAGGGCTCCGTGCCGGTTGGAATGGGCCATGAGGATGTTGCCGCGGATGCGGGCCTGGATGTTCTGCTCGGTGACTCCGGGATTTTTCGCGGAGCCCCCCAGTTCCCGCAGATAGGCCTTGTAGATGCTGGTGATGGGCACGACATTGTAGGCGACGCCCAGGTTGTCCGCAAGCTCCTGCGTGTCCCGGAAATTGTCACGGGAGGTGTAGTCCGACGGCATGAAAATGGTGGCCAGGTTTTTCGGCCCGAGAGACTCGATTGCGATGCACAGGGTGAGGGCGGAGTCGATGCCGCCGGAAAGACCCACCACCGCGTTGGTGAACCCGCACTTGGCAAAGTAGTCGCGCACGCCCATGATCAGGGCGTCGTAAACCGCTTCCACGTCGCTTTCCGGTACTTCGCGCAGTTCGCCCCGGCCGGTTTCCGTGTCGAAACACACCAGGTCCTCCACGAATTCCCCTGCCTGCGCCAGCAGTTCGCCGTCCGGGCCGTGGGCCGTGCTGGCTCCGTCGAACAGGAGGCTGTCGTTTCCACCCACCTGGTTCACGTACAGGGCCTGCACGCCATGGGTTCGGGCTATGTGGGCCATGAGGTTCTGGCGAAGACGGCGTTTTCCAGCATGGAACGGCGAGGCCGCGATGTTCACGACGAGGTCGGCGCCGTTTCGCACCAGCGCCTCGACAGGGTCCCATTTGTACAGGGGCTTGGGGAAGAAATGCGGCACGTTCCAGGCGTCCTCGCACACGGTGAGCCCCAGTTTCCTCCCCTTGTACGGAAACGCGACGGCTTCCTCTCCCGGCGAGAAATAGCGCCGCTCGTCGAAAACGTCGTAAGTCGGCAAAAGCCTCTTGTGAGCCACGTGCAGGACCTTGCCGTCCTCGAACAGGGCCGCCGCGTTGTTCAACAGTTCGCCGGGCGCCTCGTGGGAGGCGTCCACGAATCCGCAGACCATTCCGATGCCATGCACCGAGGCCACAAGGTCCTCGAAATGGCGCGTGCACGCGCGAATGAAGTCCGTGCGCTCCAGGAGGTCCCGGGGCGGATACCCGCAAAGGGCCAGCTCGGATGCCACCGCGAGGTCGCATTCCATGTCACGCGCCTTGTTCGCGGCTTCGACCAGTTTGGCCACGTTGCCGGTGAAATCGCCAATCACGGTATTGAGCTGCACAAGAGCAATCTTCATCGGTCTGTCACGTCCTTTGTCCGGCTCACAGTATGGGGAGGTAGTTTTCCACCTCGAAACGGCTTACGTGGGTGCGGTAGCGGTCCCACTCGATCCGCTTGTTTTCGATGAACTTGGTGAAAATGTGGTCGCCCAGTGCGTCGCGCACCAGTTCCGAGTTTTTCACCTCCACCAGCGCCTCGTACAGGTTGCCGGGCAGGGTGTCTATGCCCTTGCTGGCCATGCCCTCCTCTGTCATGCCGAAAATGTCCTCCTCAACGGGATCGGGCAGGGGATATTGCTTCTCGATACCGCGAAGCCCGGCCGCCAGCATGACGGCGAACGCCAGATAGGGGTTGCACGCCGGGTCCGGGGCGCGGAATTCGACGCGGGTGGCGGCCTCCTTGCCGGGCTTGTACATGGGGACCCGGACCATGGTGGAGCGGTTGTGCCGGGCCCAGGAGATGTACACGGGCGCCTCGTATCCCGGGACCAGCCTCTTGTAGGAGTTCACCCACTGGTTGGTCACGGCCACGATCTCCCTGGCGTGGCGCATGAGGCCTGCGATGTAGCCCCTGGCCAGGTCCGAGAGATGGTAGGGGTCGGAACCGTCGAAAAACGCGTTGCGCTCCCCCTTGAACAGGGACTGGTGCACGTGCATGCCGGAGCCGTTTTCGCCGAACACGGGCTTTGGCATGAACGTGGCGTAGCAGCCCTTTTGCCTCGCGATCTCCTTGACCAGCAGGCGGTAGGTCATGCACTTGTCCGCCATGGCCAGGGCCTCGTCGTAGCGCAAATCGATCTCGTGCTGGCTGGGGGCTACCTCGTGGTGGCTGTACTCCACCTGGATGCCCATGTCCTGGAGCGCGAAGATGGTATCCCGGCGCAAGTCCCCGCCCATGTCCAGGGGCCGGGCGTCGAAATATCCGCCGTGATCGAGGGCCTTGCAGGAGGTGTCGTCCGCGAAGTAGAAGTACTCCAGTTCCGGTCCCACGTAAAAGGTGTAGCCCTTGTCCGCGGCGCGGGCCAGAAGGCGCTTGAGTACGTGCCTGGGGTCTCCCTCGTACGGCGTGCCGTCCGGCTTGAGCACGTCGCAGAACATGCGGGCCACGGGCCGCTCACCGGAGCGCCAAGCCAGGATGCGGAAGGTGCATGGGTCGGGCCGAGCGATCATGTCGCTTTCCTCGATCCGGGCGAACCCCTCGATGGAGGAGCCGTCAAAGCCCATGCCCTCGGTGAGGCCCTCCTCCAGCTCCGAAGGGGTGACGGCGAAGCTCTTGAGCATTCCCAGAACGTCGGTGAACCAGAACTGGATGAAGCTCACGTCCTTGTCCCTGACAACGGAAAGCACGTCCTCCGCGGTTTTGCAGATCATGGCGTCTCCTTTACGCAGGGGAAGTGACCGGGCGCGGCGCCTCCGCCGCCGGCCCCGAAAGGCCGCGCCGTGGCGGGTTCCAAGAGAAACCGCCGTATGCCTTCTGCCGTTCGCCTACTCCTCGGGGAACTTGCCGGTCCTTTCGTCCATGGGCACATAGTCCCGCTCCCGGGGCCCCACATAGACCTGGCGGGGCCGGTGCAAACGCCAGTACGGATCGTCGTGGTCCTCCTTCCACTGGGCGATCCAGCCGGGAAGCCTGCCGATGGCGAACATGACCGTGAACATGTTGGTGGGAATGCCCAGCGACCTGAGCACGATTCCCGAATAGAAGTCCACGTTGGGGTACAGGTTGTGGTCGATGAAGTACGGGTCCTTGAGGGCCACCTCCTCCAGCTGCATGGCGATGTCCAGCAGCGGATCGTGGATGTTCATCCTCTCAAGCACCTGGTGGCACATCCGCTTCATGATCCGGGCTCGAGGATCGTACGTCTTGTACACACGGTGGCCGAAGCCCATGAGGCGGAAGGGGTCTTCCTTGTCCTTGGCGCGGTCCACGAACGGCTTTACGTCGCCCCCGTTGGCGTGAATCTGCTTGAGCATCTCCACCACCGCCTGGTTCGCGCCGCCGTGCAGGGGACCCCACAGGGCCGCCATACCCGCGGAAATCGCGGCGTACAGGTTGACCCTGGCGCTGCCCACCAGCCGGACGGCCGAAGTGGAGCAGTTCTGCTCGTGGTCGGCATGAAGGATCCAGAACAGGTTCAACGCCTTGACCGCCAATTCGTCCAGCTGGTACGGCTTTACCGGGCTGTTGAACATCATGTTCAGAAAATTCGCGCAGTAGGAGTAGTCCGCCCTGGGGTACTCCACGGTATGGCCTCGGGATATCTTGTAGGACATGGCCGCCATGGTGCGCAACTTGGACAACAGGCGGGTCACCGTGATGTTGACCTCCTCCACGTCGGACAGGCCTTCCAGTTCCGGGTAGAAGCTGCGCAGCGCCGAGACCATGGCCGACAGGATTCCCATGGGATGGGCGGCGCGGGGAAAGTGCTGGAAGAAGACCTTCATGTCCTCGTGCACCAGGGAGTGGTCGTTCAGCAGCACCGAAAACGCGGTGAGCTCCCGGGGCATGGGAAGCCTGCCGTTGATGAGCAGAAACGCGGTTTCCACGAAAGTGGAGTGCTCGGCCAACTGCTCCACGGGAATCCCCCGGTAACGTAAAATCCCGTTCTCTCCGTCCATGAACGTTATGGAGCTTTTGCAGCTTCCCGTGTTGGCGTAGCCCGAGTCCATGGTGATGTAACCGGTCATGGCGCGCAGCTTGGAGATGTCTACGGCCTTTTCTCCCTCGGTACCCTCGACCACCGGCAGCTCCACCGTTTTTCCGCCTATCTGAAGAACGGCGACCTCATCGCTCCTGTATGCCTTCCTGCTGTAATCATTTCTCATGTAAGCCTCTGTTTTTTTATCTGTATTTATTACGGCACGCCCCGGAGGCCGGGGGATGTACGAGAATCGAGCGGCCATAATACTCAACCTCGACTGGGGCGTCAACAGCGGGAAAGCATTCCGGAGCAGGCTAAAGGCCGCGGACGGTGGCGCCGCCTGCGGCAGGAGCCATGAATTATTCTTGATAATTTGGGCGTTTCGTTTTATGGGATAAGGTTCATAATCAACGACGCAAGGCGTCCTGACCGCCCCATGGGGCCGGAGTTTTCGGGCATGTCCCAGTCCATCGTCAAATCCCGCCAGTTCTGGCCGGGCCGGTGTTTTGCCGGCCGGATTCCTCTGGGCTCCGACCTGTTCGACGCCCTGTCGTCCTTCTGCCTTGAAAAGGACATCGCCTGTGCCCTGTTCCGTCTCGCGGGGAACCTGTCTTTGGCATCCTGCGGCTGCCTGGACCAGTTTCAGCAGGTGTATGTCAGCCGCCGCGCGGAGGGTTGGCTCGAGCTGGGCTCGGGCACGGCGTTCGTATCCGTGGCGGACAAAAGGGCGGACGTGGTCGTGCACGCGTCCTTCACGGACGCGGAAGGCGCCACCCTTTCCGGACGCCTGTTTCCGCCAACAACGGTGCATGCCGTGGAGTTCATGGCACGGGAATACACCGGTGAAATGTTGCGCCGCGCGTACGATGCAAACACCGGGCTGGAGTTGTGGGACCTCTGACGGTGCCGCGGCTGCCCGACGGTTTACAAAATCAGTTCTCCAAATATATTACCACCGCCAAGGAGGATGGGATGGAACTTTCGATCACCAAAACGACTTCGCCGAAGCAGAAACCCCAGGACAGCACGCTCGCCTTCGGCACCGAATTCACCGACCACATGTACAACATGGACTATGGCCAGGAAAAGGAATGGCACAACCCCCGGATCGTGCCTTATGGACCCTTTTCCATGGACCCGTCCACCATGGTCCTCCATTACGGCCAGGGCATCTTCGAGGGGCTCAAGGCCTATCGCCGCGCCGACGGCGGCGTCCAGCTGTTCCGGCCCGGAGCCAATTTCGACCGTTTCAACCGGTCCGCGGACCTGTTGTGCATCCCCAGGCTGGACACCGACCTGGCCCTGGAGCACCTCAAGGAGCTCATCAGGCTTGAAAAGGACTGGGTCCCGGGCGCGCCGGGCACGTCCCTGTACATCAGGCCCACCATCATCGCCACGGACCCGTTTCTGGGCGTGCGGGCCAGCTTCACCTACCGTTATTTCGTGATACTCTCACCGGTTGGAGCCTATTACCCCGAAGGCTTCAACCCGGTCAGGATCTGGGTTTCTCAAAACCACGTCCGGGCCGTACGCGGTGGAGTGGGCGAGGCCAAGACTCTGGGCAACTACGCGGCAAGCCTGCTGGCCGGGCAGAAGGCCCACGAGAAGGGCTACACCCAGGTCCTGTGGCTGGACGGCGTGGAGCGGCGGTTCATCGAGGAAGTGGGCTCCATGAACATCTTCTTCGTGATCGGTGGCACCCTGGTTACCCCGGCGCTCAACGGCAGCATTCTCCCCGGCATAACCCGGGATTCCGTGCTCCAGCTGGGTAAACACTGGGGTGTTCCCGTGGAAGAGCGGCCCGTCAGCATAGACGAGATATTCGAGGCGTCCGCGGCCGGCAGCCTGGAGGAGTGCTTCGGCAGCGGCACAGCGGCCGTGATCTCGCCGGTGGGCGAGTTGCGCTACGGCGACCGCACCATCACCATCGGCGACAACAAGGTGGGTCCCATGGCCCGGAAGCTGTACGACGCCATCACGGACATCCAGTACGGCAGGAGCGAGGATCCGTTCGGCTGGATCGTCCCCGTGGACTGATCCGGCCTGCCCGAAAATGCGATTCGCAGCGTTGCGCATCGCTTCTCAACTGCGCGGGTTCGGCAAACATCGATGAAATGAACAGGCCCGGGCAGGGTGGAAACCCTGGCCCGGGTCTTCGTATTTTCACCCAACGGGACGATGGCCGCGAATGGACCTTTCGACCTTCCTCAACACCCCCATCGAAATCCGGGGCAGGACCCTGGCCGGACGGCTGGTGCTGGCTCCCATGGCCGGGCTCACCCACGTGGCGCTCAGGGAATTGCTGGACCGGTTCGGCGGATTCGGCCTCCTGTACACGGAGATGGCCAGCGCCCGCGCCGTGCCCTCGGAAAACCGACGCGTCTCGCCCGTGTTCGCATGGCGGGACGAGGAGTTGCCCAGGCTGGTCTGCCAGTTGTTCGGACCCGAGCCGGAGATGATGGCCGAGGCGGCGCGCAGGGTGGAGGCGGAAGGGTTTTTCGGCGTGGACATGAACTTCGGGTGCTGTGCTGCGGCCATCCGCAGGCAGGATTCCGGCGCAGCGCTGCTTTCGCGGCCTTCCGCGGCCGCGGCGATCGTCGAAGAGGTGCGAAAGGCGGTTTCCATCCCTCTGCTGGTCAAGTTCCGCAACCCTCCGACCGGCTCCCCGGACTCATGCGTGGACCTGGCCAGGCGCTTTGAGGACGCCGGCGCCGACGCCCTGGTATTCCATCCGCGCACCGCGCCGGACGCCCGCACACGGCCCCCGGTGTGGGGGGACATCGCCAGGGTGCGACAGGCCGTGGCAATCCCCGTGTTCGGCAACGGCAACGTGTTTTTGGCCGGCGACTGCGAAAGACTTCTTGAAACCACGGGATGCGACGGCGTTTCCATTGGCAGGATCGCGGCGGCCCGGCCCTGGACGGGAGCCGAATGGTGTCTGGGCCTCGCCCCGGACAGCGGCGTGTACGAGCGCGCCGCCATGGACATGGCCGGATTGTGCGAACGGCATTTCGATCCCCGCCGCGCGTATTTGCGCTTTCGCAAATGGGCCACCTATTTTTCCGCGAACTTCGCCTTCGGCCACGCCCTGGACAAGTCCGTGGGCAATGCCGGCGACCTGGAGCACGCACGCCGCGCCGTGTCCCGGTTTTTTGAATCGGAACAGCCAACGCTGGCCCGACCGAATCCCAACCTGTTTTCCTGAGTAGTCGAGGGATTCGCCAACTTTTTCAAGGTTGCGTTTTTTCGTCCGATTGAGTACACTAAAAACTGAACATTTGCTCGAAAACATCCCTCCACATTCTCGAAATCGGACCAGCCATGCATGAAATGGGTATAGCCCTGCAAATCGTGGAAATCGCCAAATCGGCCATACCTTCCCAGCTGGAGGGCACGCCGATCGAAGCCGTGAACCTGAAGGTCGGCAAGCTCACCGCCATCGTGCCCGAAAGCCTGCGCTTCTGCTGGGACGTGGTCATAAAGGACACCCCGCTTGCCGGTTCCAGACTGGAAATCGAGGAGATCCCGATTGTGGCCCGGTGCAAGTCCTGCGGCCACGAATTCACTATCGAGGGTCCCGCCTTCACCTGCGTGCAATGCGAAGGCGGGGACCTGGATATCATTTCCGGAAGGGAACTCACCGTCACCTCGCTCGAGGTGGCCGAATAGAAAGGCAGGGAGGCGCCATGGAAATCAAGGTCGTCAAAAAGGTGCTGGACGCCAACGACGTCATGGCGGAGAAGAACCGCCAACTTTTCGCCGAAAACTGCGTGCTGTGCATCAATGTCATGAGCTCGCCCGGCTCCGGCAAGACCACGCTGCTGCAAAAAACCCTGGTCCGGCTCATGCCGGACATCAAATGCGCCGTGGTGGTGGGCGACATCTGCACGTCCAACGACGCGGAACGGCTGTCCGAATCCGGCGCCCCGGTGGTCCAGATCAACACGGACGAGTTCGGAGGGGACTGCCACCTTGCCGCCCACGTTGTCCGGGAGGGGCTTACCGGTATCGACCTGTACGAGACCGACCTGCTCATCGTGGAGAACGTGGGCAACCTTGTCTGTCCGGCGGAATTCGACATCGGCGAGGACCAAAGGGTCGTCGTCCTGTCCACAACCGAGGGCGAGGACAAGCCCCTCAAGTATCCCTTGATGTTTCGCATCTGCGACGTGGGCATCCTCAACAAGGTGGACCTTTTGCCCCACCTGAATTTCGACGCGGATCTCGCCGTTGCGAACATGCGCAAAATCCACCCGGACATGCCCGTTTTCCGGACCTCGGCCACCACGGAAGAGGGCCTGGAGGAATGGCTCGGCTGGATTCGGGAGAAAATCGAGGAAAAACGCGGCAACGCGTAAACTGACCTGACCGGTAAAGGAGGCTCCATGGCTGAAAAAAGCGTTTACGAAAGGCTCTCGGAAAAGATAATGGCTCCGGGTTCGCCCAGGATACCCGAACTTTTCGCCATGCTCATCGATGAACAGGAAGGCGAGATGCTGCTGGCCCTGCCCGGCACGGTCCCGGAGATGGCGGAAAAGTTCGGCATGTCCGGGGACGAGATGCAGGCCAAAATGAACGAGTTCTTCGAAAAGGGCCTCGTGTTCAAATCCATCAAGCCCGAGGGCGTGCGGTATCGCATGTGCCGGGATCTCGTGCAGTTCCACGACGCCACCATCCTCTGGCCCAAGGCCACCCAGGAATACTACGACCTGTGGCAGGAATACATGGAGGAGGAGTGGCCGGAGTACTCCGCCATGGTGGAACAGTTCATGCCAAAGCCCTTCACCCGCATCATACCCATCGAACGGTCCGTGTCCGCCAGCCAGGAGATCCTGCCCTACGAGAGCGTCAAGAGACTCATCGACGAAAACGACACCATTGCCGTGACCAGGTGCACGTGCCGCCTCACGGCCAAGAAATGCGACCATCCCCTGGAAATCTGCCTGCAGATCGGCAAGGCCGCCGACTACAACATCGAGCGGGGCACCGGGCGGCAGATCGACAAAAAGGAGGCCATGGAACTGATCGACCAGGCCGAGGAGGCCGGGTTGATCCACGTGACCATGAACAAGTCCGAGAACATGCACTTCATCTGCAACTGCTGCGGATGCTGCTGCATCACCATGCCCGTGATGATCAAGTACGGCCGCAAGCTGAACGATCCCAGCCGGTACTGCGCCGAGATCGACGTGGACGCCTGCGATGCCTGCGAGACCTGCGTGGACCGGTGCTGGTTCAACGCCATCGAGGTGGGTGACGTGGCCGTGGTGGACGTGGACAAGTGCATGGGCTGCGGGGTCTGCCAGATCACTTGCCCGACCGACGCCATCACGCTCAAGGAAGTGCGTGCGGTAGACTTCATCCCTGCGTAAAACGCCGGTTTCATTCCGCCTGCCCTTTTTGCCGAAAGCCTGGAGGGGGTGCGAGCCGCCCCCTCCGGAAGTCGCATGCCTTCTCTCCTTGTTTTTTGCCGAAGGAAAACAGGCAGGAACACAACCTGGCGGCCGGGTCCGGCCGCCGCCCCGGGGAGGAACCATGGAAAAGACGTCCCTGGACAGGGAACAGGCCCTGGCCGCGCTGGAAGCCCATGGCATCACCGGCAGGATGGTTTACCTGGTGGACGTGTTGCCGCTGGTGGAAATGATGTGGGCGGACGGCGTGGCCCAGGAAAAGGAAGTCGCCATCCTGGAGCGGTTTTTGAACCGTCACGTGGAAAGGGTGAACGCAAAGCTGGGGAATGACCCGCTCACCCCTGAAGAGGTACGGGGCTTTCTGTTGCGGTTTCTGGTTGACAGGCCCGATCCGGAACTGCTTCGCGGCCTGCGGCGCCTTGTCGCCCCCGCGCGACTGTCGGACATGGGGGCCTTGTCACGGCAGATGTACGCGAAATCCCTGCTCGCCGCCTGCATGGACATCGCCTCCGCGTCCTCGGCGCTGTCCGATCCGGGGCTGCACGACCGTTTTGAGATAGGAGAGAAGCTGTGCTTTTTCGAGTTGATGGAGTCCTTTTCCTGACACCGGTTACCCGTGGTGCCGCGTGGAAAATGGGCCCTTTGGGTCCGCCGCGCCCTTGAGCTTTCGCAGTAAACCCTCGAAGGCCTGGCCGAGCTTGACGAAGGTGTCGTGGTCGCCGCCCTTGTCCGGGTGCACACGGGCTGCCATCAGCCGGTACTGACGGGTCAGGGTCTTTACGTTCATCCCGGAAAATTCCTCAGGGGTGATGCCCATGGCAGCCACGGCCTCGTCCACGGCCATCGTGTTGCGGGGCGGAGGAGGCGAAAACCGCCTGTGCCGGGCGATCCAGTCCTGGAACAGGTCCTCCATGTATTGACTCCGCTCGAAATCGTTGTCGAAGAACCAGCACACGTAACGCACCAGGTAGTCCCGCACCCGTCCGGGATCGTCACCCATCCCCGCCCAGAACCCGGCGTCCGAATTCACCTCGCACAGCTGCTCCAGAAAACAGTCGTCGATCTGTTCCCGGGGCAGGGCGCCGGGCACCTTTCGCGCCACGATTCCGCTGATCCGCCCCGGTACGTCGAAGATGACGTACGCGTAGGTCTTGCGCTCGTGCCGGCGCAGGCAGGACTCGGACTCCATGAAGTACTGCTCGATCTCGTCCCGGGACTTGTCCAGGAGATGCCGGTACAGTTTTTTCGGGGCGCGGGCGATGCGCGACTGGTCCAGTTCTCCGAACCGCAGGTAGTGGACCCTGCGCTTGTCGAACATGTGGAAGTCCTGGTTCTCGCATCGGGCGCACTGCTTCTTGATACGCTTGCGGCGCTCGGCCCGTTTCGCGGCCCCGCCGTGTGAAAAACCGTCGATCACCCTGCGGGTCTCAGGGTCCAAAAAAGGCCAGAACACCTTCTCCAGCTCGTCCTCGTCCGGTTCCACGCCCAGGTCCCGCAAGCGGTCGTACACCTGTTCGTGGATGTAAAAGGACGTGCCGCCGGGGTACACGAGGTAGTCCGTGGGATCGGAGCCCAGGTCAAAAAGGTCCCTCGATGCGAGGCGGGTGCCGTCGTTAAAGGATTCCCTTATGAAAAAACGGTTTATGCCATGTTTTCGATGCTTTGCAAGATACATTCCGAGGCTTCCGTTGGGGATTAAAAGCTGATGCCTGTCACCCACTATAAGCTGTAGGACACGCCTTGGCAAATGGGGACAACCTTTTCAAAACCTACTCCCCAAAGGCACGGGCCGCAACCCCGAACGTCGGGAAAACCGGGGAACCCATTGGCCCGGAGTTCCAAATCCGAATGGCGCCCCAACCTGTGCGGAATGGCGATGAACCGCGCAGGAGGGATTTGGAACTCAACGCAGACAGGCGCATTCTGTACATTCACGCCCTCCCCCTACTGGTGCGGGAATGCTTCTTCTCCTGTCGCCTCACGGCAAAAGGTTACCGGAACGCCTTTCCTGACGAGCCTGTCTGCTGACTGACGGCAAACCTCCCCTTGACCGGGGTTGAGTGCTTCTGTATGTTTGCCGCTTGTCCGGGCAGGCGGGAAAAACAAACGTACAGGAGTACAGAAAAAGTGATCATAACCGAGATACTGGCTAGGAACGGGCGTCGTCACGGCGACAAGGCGGCGCTTGTGGAAAGGAATCCCGGAGAGCGCAGCCGTCGGGAGATAACGTGGCGCGAGTTCGACGATATGGCCAACGCGGTGGCCAATGCGTTGATCAAGCAGGGGGTTGCCAAGGGGGACCGGGTGGTCCAGCTGATGACCAACTGCCTGGAATGGCTGCCCGTTTACTTCGGCATCCTTCGTTCCGGGGCCTGGGCCGCTCCTTTGAACTTCCGGTTCACCAGCGCGGACATCCTTTTGTGCACCCAGATCGCCGAGGCCCGGGTGTTCATCTTCGGCCCCGAGTTCGTGGAGCGGGTGGAGAAGGTCAGGGACGGCCTGGATGCCAGCGTCGACACCTACGTGTACACGGGCAGCGAGCACACGTGCCCTGATTTCGCCACCCACATATCTGATTTCGTGGACCTGGGCAGAAACGGAAACCCGGACGTGCCCCTGTCCCTGGAGGATCCTGCCGCCCTGTACTTCACGTCCGGCACCACGGGCACGCCCAAGCCCACGCTTCTCACGCACAAGAACCTGGAGTTCGCCTGCTACCTCGAAAACCGGCACCACAACCAGACCCATGAGGACATTTTTTTGTGCATCCCGCCCCTGTACCACACCGGAGCCAAGATGCACTGGTTCGGAAACTTCATCGTGGGCGCCAGGGCCGTGATTCTTATCGGCACCGAGCCCGAGGACATTCTGCAGGCCATCAGCGAGGAGCAGTGCACGGTGGTGTGGCTCCTGGTCCCGTGGGCGCTGGACATCCTGTTCGCCATCGAGTCCGGCGAGGTCAAGCTCAAGAACTACAAGCTGGACCAGTGGCGGCTGATGCACATCGGCGCCCAGCCCGTGCCCCCCAGCCTGGTCCGGGAGTGGAAGCGAGTTTTCCCCCACCACCAGTACGACACCAACTACGGCCTCACCGAATCATCAGGCCCGGGATGCGTGCACCTGGGCCTTGAGAACGAGCACAAGGTGGGCGCCATCGGCGTGCCGGGTTTCGACTGGGAGTACAGAATCGTGGACGACCACGGCATCGACGTGGAGCGGGGCAGGGCAGGTGAGCTGTGGGTCAAGGGGCCCGGGGTTATGCGGGAATATTACAAGAATCCCGAGGCCACGGCCGCGGTGTTGAAGGAAGGCGGCTGGCTGGCTACGGGCGACGTGGCCCGGGTGGACGAGGACGGGTTCATCTACCTGGTGGACCGCAAGAAGGACGTGGTGATCGTGGGCGGCGAGAACGTGTATCCCGTGGAGATCGAGGACTTCCTCCAGGCCCATCCCAGGATACACGACGCCGCCGTAATCGGTCTGCCCAGCCAGCGCCTGGGCGAGATCCCGGCCGCCGTGATCAAGGTGAAGGAGGGTCTCGAACTCACCCGGGAGGAACTGGACGAGTACTGCAAAAACCTGCCAAGATACAAGCGGCCCAGGCGGTTTTTCTTCGGCGATGTGCCGCGCAATCCCACGGGCAAGATCGAAAAGCCCAGGCTGCGCAAGGAGTACGCCGGGATCGACGCCAGCTTCAGGGTGTAGTTGCCCGGTCGCCGTCACGGCACACCCCGGTATCACGCCGTCGACGCCTGCGCCTCGCGGGTCCGGGACCTCTTCTTTTCGCCGCCGATCAGGTTCGAGATGACCTCATAGCTGGTTATCAGGCGCTCGCCCATGAGCTTGGCTATCCTGCGGTAGAAGGTCATGCCCGCCCAGGGGTCGCGTTCCAGCACGGCGCGCAGGCCCTCGATGTCCAGGCTGGCCAGCTTGGTCTCCTCGATGCACGTTGCCGTGGCCGAGTACTCGTCACGGCCCATCAGCGCCGACCAGCCAAACAGCTCTCCGCCGTTGTTCACCGTGTACACGACGTGCCTGCCTTGGTCGATGTTGAGACGGACCGTGCCCGTGATCAAAAGGAAGGCGTTGCGCGCCGCCTCGCCCCTTTCGAAAACGACTTCATTCCTTTCGTAGTGCTTCCACTTGGTCAAGTCCATTATCTGCTTGATGAGTTCGGGGTCCATGCCTTTGAAAAGATCGCTCTGCTTAACAATCATGGCCGGCCTCCTTTGGCCTGGGGTTGGGCCCGTGCCCGGCGGGACGAATCCGGTTCCGGCGCGCGGGCGGGATGCAGGGATTGTTCTGTCAAGGTGCGTGGTAAAGCAGTCCGTTGAAAAACCCGGACTTTATAGCCTGGAAAAAAACGATGCGATGCAAGACGCGCGAATTGGGGGAGGTTGGCGTACCTGGCGTACGCCGCACCGACGAAAAACGCGCGGCAACTCCGCGGATCACGCTTTTCAACAGGCTGAAAGGGGCCGGCGGAGGAGAACAGGAGTATTTTCAGCGAAGGCCGGTCCCCTTTAAAAGGAGATCATGCTGGATATTCAGGTTATTCACAGGATACACCTTGTTGTCATGGATTGCAAGAGCTGCGTCGACACGAGGCGGCGTTATGCCCGGCCGGGCCGCTGGTATGAAATACGCCTGGTCCCCGGATGCATTTGTTTCTGGCAACCGTTTTCCAAATGTGGTAAAATCAGGCCAGTAAGAGCGAAGTTTTTTGTCTGTCGACCTGTTCGGAAACATGTTTCCCTCTGCTTTCCGTTACGCCCGGACGTTGGAAATTCCCCGTCGTGATCAGCGCGCAAGGAGTTTGACCAGTGGATTATGTAGCCTGGCTTTCAGCCCAGTGCCCACACAAGGTGGTGGATGCGCAGGAGGCCATACGCCATATCAAGCGGGGCTCCCGGGTCCTCATCGGCACGGGATGCGGCGAGCCACAGCACCTGATTCGTACACTTGTGGAGACGCCCGAGGCGTACGACATGACCGTGTACCAGATGCTGTCCATGACGCTCGCCCAGTACGTCAAGGATCCGGATTTCCTGCGCCGTTTCCAGCCCAAGATGTTTTTCATCTCCGAGAGCATGCGCAAGGCGGCCTACGAGGGCAAGATCGATTACGTTCCGGCGTACCTTTCTCAGATTCCCAAGTTGTTCTCCAGCCAGCGCATCGCCCTGGACGCCGCGCTGGTCCAGGTGAGTCCGCCGGACAAGTTCGGCTACTGCTCGTTGGGGGTGAGCGTGGATGTGACCCGCTCGGGCCTTGAGAGCGCACGGTTCGTGGTGGCGCAGGTGAACCCGCAGATGCCGCGCACGTGGGGAGACAGTTTCATCCACATAAACGACATCGACCATTTCGTTCTGTACGAGGAACCGCTGGTGGAGTACATGCCGCCGGTACACGACCAGGAAGTCGCGCGTCGCATCGGCCTGTATGTTTCGCAACTGGTGGAGGACGGAGCCACGGTGCAGATGGGTTTCGGTTGGCTTCCCAACGCGATTTTGGGCTACCTGGACCAGAAGAACGACCTGGGCCTGCACACCCAGGTGGTCACCGACGCGATGCTGCCGCTGATCCAGAGGGGAAACATCAACAACCGCAGGAAGACCTTTCTGCCCGGCAGGGTAGTGGCGTCCCTGTGCATGGGTTCGGAGTCCCTGTACCGTTTCGTGGACGACAACCCGTTTTTCTACTTCCGCAGTTCGGAGTTCGTGAACGATCCCACGGTGATTGCCCGGAACGACCGGCTCATCTCCATAAGCTCCGCGCTGGAGGTGGACCTGACCGGCCAGGTCTGCAGCGACTCCATGGGATACATCTTCTACTCCGGCATCGGCGACCAGGTGGATTTCCTGCGGGGCAGCTCCATGTCCAGGGGAGGATTTTCCATCATCGCGCTGCCCTCCACCGCCAAGAACGGAACGGTGTCCCGTATCGTGCCCCACCTGTCCGAGGGGGCGGGTGTGGCCACCACCCGCGGCGACGTGAATTTCGTGGTCACCGAGTATGGCATCGCGGAGCTGCAGGGCCAGAGCATCTACCAGCGGGTGATCGAGCTGGCCCAGATAGCGCACCCCAAGTTCCGGGCCGAATTGATCGACGCGGCCAAGCGGCGCCGCTACATCTTCGCGGATCAGATGGCCCCTCCCGAGGACGACCTGATCTTTCTGGAGGACTACAAAACCAGCGTCTGCCTGAAGAACGGCAAGACCGTGGAATTCCGGCCCCTGTTGCCGTCAGACGAAATCGCCTATCGGGACTTCTTCTACTCGCTGAAGGAGGAAACCATCTACTACCGGTTCTTCCACAACAAGAAGAGCTTCCCCCACGAGGTGGTGCAACAACAGTGGGCGTACGTGGATTATCGGAAAAACATGTCGCTGATAGGGCTGGGGCCCAAGGGCGGGTACAAGGAGATCGTGGCCATGGGTTCCTACGCCCAGGCGGACGAACCCGAATGGGCCGAGGTGGCGTTTGTCACCCGGGAGAACTACCAGGGCCACGGAATCGCCTATTACCTGCTGACCAAGCTGCAGGAGATAGCCCGGAAAAACGGGTACAAGGGATTCACGGCCACGGTCCTTCGGGACAACGACGCCATGATACACATTTTCGAAAAGAGGTATCCTCACGCCACGACGAGGCTCGAACCCGGCGGCGAACTGTTCTTTCGCATGCCCTTCGAGCAGCCACCGGAATGGAGGACCGATGACGAACCGGTTCGCACGGTTCCGGGGACGACCCGAATCCAGTAGGCCCGAGGCGCCGTCAGGCTAAAAGGGCGTTCCCCGCCCGGCCCCCTGCCCGGGTTAATTGCTGTGCTTTTCCCTCTGCGCCTCGGTCATGACCCAGAACGGCTTGCCGTTGCTGGTCCGCCGCACCTTTACCTCGTCGTACTCGCCCCTCTTCACCTTGGAGGCCATGAACACCTCATTGCCACCGATCATGGCCCAGACCCCCTTGACCTTGACCTGGTCGCCCTCGCGCAGGCCCAGGTTGTCGGGGTTTAAAAAGCCCCTGGGTCCCAGGTGCACCAGGACCATGTACCCGTCACGGTCCAGGACCCTGATGCCGACGCCGGGATGCATGCCTTCCATCGGCACGATTTCGACGATTTCCCTGATTTCACCCTTGAACCGGTCATACTCGGACAGCTTGTAGTGCTGGTTGTACTCGCTGTTCAATCCCCAACCCTTGTAATTGGTATCGGCTGCCATATCGCCCGCAAAGGCGGGCATGCCCAGCAAAAGGGCCAGAAGCAGGCCAAGAAGGTTCGTAAACTTGAATTGACGCATGACGGTGACTCCTTTCAACCGCGTTTCCTTTACACGTGCGATTGGCTGCCTTAATGTATTATAAGGATCGGGCATGCATGTCGACCCCACCTCGCGGCCTGGTCGAGCCCCCGCGCCCTGAATCCTGCATGTAAAGCTAATGCAGGAACCGGGGGGATCAAGCATCCTTGAAAAACGGAGGTTCCAAACATGTTCACGAGGTTCACGACAAGAAGAAATGCCTATATCCTCGCCGCAACCGTATTGACGTTGACGCTGGCTTCATGCGCCACGTTCGGTGGGGGCTCATGGGGTGACCTGGAAACAAGCAAGGAGGTAACGGATTCCTTCTACAATTACCAGCCCATGGAGGGATACACGTACTATCTGTCGGGCTCCACGCACAAGCCCCGGGCCATCATAGGCATAAAGAACGGCTGGACGCTCAAGACCAGCAGGTGGCGCAGGTTCGAGGCATCCCATGAAACCTTTTCCGAGAAGGTGTACAACATGGGTCGGCTACGGGGCTATCCGAACAGCCCCTATGGCTCCTGGATACTGGACGACCAGGGCAACCGCATCGGCGTGTGGCTGGCGGACCAGGATTACACGACCATACGTATACCGGGTGACAAAACGGTATCCGTGCATCCCCCCTTTGAAGAACGTGAAGCCTTCCTGATCAGGAAGTAGGGGCATGCGCCCTTCCGGGGGCCGGGCCGGCCCCCGGAAGGATTCATCCGCTGCCGGGCCACCCCCTTTTCCGGCGGCACCCCTTTCACCCTACTGCGACAGCCCATGACCATGTGTCACCTCCCCCTTTCAGGAGAACCGGCATGATTTCAAGCGACGGACCCGGGACCAGTATCTCCTCGGTCATGGCCTTCACCCTGTTCATGGCGACGGTACTGTTGTTCGGCCCCACGGCCGGGGCCGCGGGCCGGCTGGAAAGGAGTTCCGGGTTGACAGAGGCGTTCTACAGCCATCGCCCCCTGGATGGATACACCTATTATCTTACCGGCTCAAAGTCGAGGCAGGACGCCATCATCGGCATCAAGGACGACTGGACCCTCAGGACTGATTTATGGAAGCGCTTTGACGCCACGAGGGAATCGTTGCGCGACAAGGTGGACTTGATGTCGCCCCATCCGGAGATGCCCAACGCGCCTTACCAGCCTGTTGAAAAACGCGATCTGCGGCGTTGCGCTTCATTTCTCGT